>DASUAH010000247.1:0-24531 GCA_035763885.1 Gemmatimonadales bacterium | reverse complement strand
CTGCTCGCGACGCAATCCGCCGGACACGTCGACATCCTGAAGCTCGACATCGAAGGTGCGGAGCGCGAGGTCTTCTCGGAAGGCTCGGCAGAATGGATCGAGAAGGTCGGGCTCATCATAGTGGAGCTTCACGACCATCTGCGTCCCGGCTGCCGCGCTGCGCTGGACGCCGCCGTCCGGAGCTCGAGTTTCAGCCGCCGGCACCAAGGGGAGCACCTGGTGCTGGTGAAGCAGGGGGCCGCTGAGAGCGGGATGCCCGGGCAAACGTGATGGCAAATGGTGTTGTGCGGGGGACTCAGACTGTTGGCAACACTTGGCGGTGGGCGTCGAGTGGGCTGTGCCGCTCCGCCCGCCCTGCGCCTTGTACATCGCTTCGAGGCACCGCATCCCGGCCGCGGGCGCTGCGGCGAGTGGGTCCATTCCGGGTCACGGACCAAGTCCACAATGCCCGGTTTTTCAAACCAGGCGAAGCCATACTGGGCTCCGGTGCCCACGATGACCGGCTCCGGCAGCGTCAGCGCGGCTGACGCCGTCCGCTCGAGGGCCTCCGCGTGGTGCTGGTCAACTACAGCGGTACAGTAGTCGGCATCTGCATCCCTAAGCCGCATCAGCTTGGCTTCCACGCGCTGGCGGTGCGCCTTCTCGGTGTCAACCCAAGTTGGGCCGCTGCCGGCGCCGGGTCTCGCGCCGGTGCGGGGGCTGGGGCAGGCTTCGAGGTCCGCTTGCTTGGCGGCTGGCCTGTCATGGGCGCCTCGCAGCCTGCGGCGGGATGGGATAATTTGTGGGATCGTTTCTCCCGCATTGGCCGCCGTTTCCGGAGCGGGGAGGCTGCATTTTCGTCCGGCGCAGGCCACGAATTGCCCGTTCGTCGCCTCTAAGCCGACCCGCGCGTGTCGCTTCCCCCATCTCTCCGCATTCGTGGAAACCGGAGGTGGAAAAAAGGGGACTAGCGGTGTGGAAACAAAAGCCCTAGCATAGCACCCTTCTCGCAGGGCCCCCACAAGAACGGGGATTGCCCCCGCGTTTTTCCGGCACCGATGCCCGCGCCCCTCACGGCCGCGCGCCCGGAGACTGCGCGATGACTCACGCGACGGTTCGGACCCCCACGCATGCCTCACTCCTCCGCGAGATCGCCCGTAACCTCGAACGCACCCTGACGCAGTCCGGCGAGGAGCACGTCTGCCTCGCCCACCCCGACCATGGCCGCTCCTCCTGCGTCTGCTACCGCGACGCCGGCCACGAGGGGCGGCACCGCTGCGCCTGCGGCGCGGAGTGGTCGGGGATGTACTGACGAGTTTTGCCCGCTCGGCGGGAATCATTCCACAGTGGAAATGTGCGGGGCGGCCCCCAAGTGGAGCCCGCACCGCGGCTTCCACGGCAACCCCCGGCGCCCACCGCCTGTGGATGGGGTGTGGACCCGTGTGTGGATTCCCCCCAACCGCTCCCACCGGCCCGCCGTTGACGCCATCCCGATCCGCCAAGTAGCTTTCCGGGTTCTCGATATGTCGGATATCTCGCAGGCCCAGAGCAAGATGCTCCTCATGAGCGGCAGCGCCCACCGGGCGCTCGCCGAGGAGGTCGCCGCGCACCTGAGCCAGCCGCTCTGCCAGCTCACGATCCGGCGGTTCGCGGACGGCGAGATCTTCGTCAAGATCGACGAGAACGTGCGCGGGCGGGACGTCTTCATCATCCAGCCGACGAACCCGCCGGCGGAGAACATGATGGAGCTCCTGCTCCTCATGGATGCGGCGCGGCGCGCGAGCGCGGCCCGGATCACGGCCGTGGTGCCCTATTTCGGCTACGCGCGCCAGGACCGGAAGGACCAGCCGCGGGTGGCGATCAGCGCCAAGCTGATGGCGAACATGGTGTCGGTGGCGGGTGCCGACCGCGTGCTCGCGATGGACTTCCACCAGCACCAGCTCCAGGGGTTCTTCGACCTGCCGGTCGATCACCTCTACGCGGCGCCGGTGCTGGTCGGTCACTACCGGCAGAAGGCGCTCAGGGATCCGGTCGTGGTGGCACCCGATGTCGGCTCGGCCAAGATGGCGCGCGGGTTCGCAAAGCGGCTCAACGCCTCGATCGCGATCATCGACAAGCGGCGCCCCTCGGCCAATGTCGCCGAGGTGGTGAACGTGGTCGGCGAGGTCACCGGCCGCGACTGCCTCGTGCCCGATGACATGATCGACACCGCCGGCACGATGGCCGAGGCGGTGCACGCGCTCAAGCGCCTCGGCGCCAACGACATCTACTGCTGCGCCACGCACGCGCTGCTGTCGGGGCCGGCGGTCGAGCGGCTCATGGCGTCGCCGGTGAAGGAAGTGGCGGTGACGAACACCATCGCCATCCCGCCGGAGCGGCGGTTCGATCGGCTGCGGGTGCTGTCGATCGCCGGGCTGTTCGCCAAGGCGATCGGGTACACGCACAGCGATCAGTCGGTCAGCTCGTTGTTTGATTGAACGGCCGTGGGCCATGCACCATGAGTCATGGGAGCTCACAGCCCACAGCTCACGGCCCATAGCTCACAGCCCATAGCTCGCAGCTCAGAGGAAACCCATGACCCAGCAGGCATCCATCGCCGCCGCCACCCGCGCCGACACCGGCAAGGGGGCAGCGCGCGCGCTCCGCCGCGGCGGCAAGGTCCCCGGCGTCATCTACGGCCACAACCGGGCCGCCGAGGCGGTGACGGTGGACACGGTCGCGCTCCAGCGCATGCTCGGCGGAATCCGCGCGGCCACCACGATCGTCGACGTCATCGTGGACAACCGCGCGCCCGTGAAAGCGCTGATCCGCGAGATCCAGCGCGACCCGCTCCGGCCGGTGGACATCCTGCACGTCGATCTCTACGAGGTGCGCGCCGACGAGAAGATCACCGTCGCGGTGCCGGTGCACCTCGTGGGCACCGCCGACGGCGTCCGCAACTTCGGGGGCGTGCTGGACCAGGTGCTGTACACGCTGGACATCGAGGTGCTGCCGGGCGACATCCCCGAGCACGTCGAGCTCGACGTCACCCCGCTCGCCATCGGCCAGGTGCTCTTCGTCCGCGACGTGATGGTGCCGAAGGCCCGGATCCTGAACGCGCCCGAGCTGGCCGTCTGCTCGGTCGTGGCGCCGCGGGCGGAGGAAGTGCCCGCGCCCGTCGAGGTGCCGGTGGTCACAGCCGAGCCGGAGCTCATCCGCAAGCCGAAGGCCGAGGCCGAGGGCGAGGCCGAAGAGTAGCCCCTGCGCGCCATCGTTGGACTCGGCAACCCCGGTCCGGAGTACGAGGGAACCCGGCACAACGCCGGGTTCCTGCTGGCCGACCACCTCGCCCGGCGCTGGTCCTTCGGACCCTTCCGCCGGGCCGACCGCGCGCGCCAGGCGTCGGGGACGGTGGGAGATCACCGCGTCGTCCTGCTCAAGCCGCTCACCTACATGAACCGCAGCGGGGCCGTGCTCGCGCCGCTGCGTGACCGCCCCGACTTCGACCCGTCCCGCCACCTGCTCGTTCTGGTGGACGAGGTGGCGCTCCCGGTGGGCCGGTTCCGCCTGCGCGGCGCCGGCTCGCCCGGCGGCCACAACGGGCTCAAGAGCATCGAGGGCGCGCTGCAGCGCCGGGACTACGCCCGGCTCCGGATCGGGGTGGGGCCGGTGCCACCCGAGGTCGACGACCTCGCCGACTACGTTCTCGCCGAGTTCGAGCCGGAGGAGCGGCAGGCGGTCGAGGCGCTGCTCGAGCCCATGGCGGAGGCCGTCGAGTGCTGGCTCGCCGAAGGCATCGAGCAGGCGATGAACCGGTTCAACCGATGACGGCTTAGCGCCCCGCCCCATGCTGAGCCTCGGGATCGTCGGGCTTCCCAACGTCGGCAAGTCCACCCTCTTCAACGCGCTGACCTCCGCGGGCGCGTTGGTCGCGAACTACCCGTTCGCGACCATCGACCCGAACACCGGCGTCGTGACCGTGCCCGACCCGCGGCTGGACCGGCTGGCGAAGATCGTGGAGCCGGAGCGCGTAATACCCGCGGCGGTCGAGTTCGTCGACATCGCCGGTCTCGTGAAGGGCGCGAGCCGGGGCGAGGGGCTCGGCAACCAGTTCCTCGCCAATATCCGCGAGGTCGACGCCATCGTCCACGTGGTGCGCTGCTTCGACGATCCCGACATCCCGCACGTGATGGGCCCGGTGGACCCGGTGCGGGACCGTGAGGTCGTCAACCTCGAGCTGGGTCTGGCCGACCTGGCCACGGTGGAGAAGCGGCTCGAGCGGACCGCCCGGGCAGCCAGGTCGGGCGACCCGCAGGCCAGGCTCGAACAGCGGCTCCTGGAGGCCTTGCGCGAGGCGATCTCGGCCGGTCGGCCCGCGCGTGCGGTGGTTCCGACCGACGAGGAGCGCGGAGCGTACCGCGCCCTCAGCCTGCTCACGACCAAGCCGGTACTCTACGCCGCCAACGTATCAGAGGACGACGTCGCGCGGGGCAACGCGTACGTGGATGCGCTGCGGGCTGCGCTCGAGCGGGACGCGGAGCAGGCCGAGGTGGTGATCTTCGCCGCGAAGGTCGAGGCGGAGCTCGCCGAGCTCGCGCCCGAGGATCGCGCCGCGTTTCTGCACTCCCTGGGCCTCACCGAGTCCGGCCTCGACCGGCTCGCGCACGCGGCGTATCACCTGCTGGGGCTGCAGAGCTTCTTCACCGCGGGCGAGAAGGAGGTGCGGGCCTGGACCATCCACCGCGGGGACAAGGCGCCGGCCGCGGCGGGCGTCATTCACTCTGACTTCGAGCGCGGGTTCATCCGCGCGGAGACCGTCGCCTGCGACGACTTCGTTCGCGCGGGCGGCTGGAAGGGGGCGCGGGAACAGGGACTTGTCCGCGCCGAAGGCCGGGAGTACGTGGTGCGCGACGGCGACGTGATGCTCTTCCGCTTCAGCTCCTGAGCCGCCAGGGCCCCTGACCTGCCGGTCCTGCTCTCCAGCGGCTGCAACGAGCAGGACGCCGCCGGTCACTTCGTCGCTCTCGAGCTCGCGGGCTTCCTCCTAGAAGCCCTACCAGCTGGCGCAGCGCTCACTTCCATTATCCCAAGGCACTGCTTATACTTGGCGGCTCGCCCAATCATCCTCCCCAGCCCCCCACCGGGACTGGGGCGACCAGACCAAAGGAAGGTGGCATGCTGCGGCAGTACGAGGTGGTCTATATCTTCGACGGTGCGCTCGAAGAGCCCGCCATCAACGAACGTCTCGCGCGCTTCCACGCGCTCATCCAGCAGGCCGGCGCCGAGCCGCCCCAGGTGAATCACTGGGGCAAACGGACGCTGGCCTACCCCATCAAGAAGCACGAGAGCGGGTACTACGTCGTGGCCAAGTTCGAGACGGTGGCCACGGCGCTCCCCGAGTTCGAGCGGGCCGTCAAGCTCGACGAGGGGGTCCTCCGCTTCCTGGTGGTGGTGAACGAGGGGGCCCAGCCGGTGCCGGTGGCCACGGGCAAGAGCGAGGAGGAGGAAGACGAATGAGGCGGGGCCAGAAGACCTGCGCGATCTGCGAGTCGGGTGTCCGGATCGTCGACTACAAGGATGAGCGCACGCTCCAGCGGTTCCTGACCGAGCGCGGCAAGATGCTGCCGAGCCGGCTGACGGGCACCTGCGCGCGCCATCAGCGCCAGTTGAGCACCGCCATCAAGCGGGCCCGCCAGCTCGCGCTCCTGCCGTACATCAAGGGCCTGGCCGGCTGAACCGGGCCGGCCGCTCGGGCCGCGGCCCGGCGCTGTTGGCTCTGGCCTACCTGCTCGTCGCGCCGCCGGTGTTCCTGCTCGGCCCGTTGGCCGGGCTGCTGGTACTGTCGCGCCCGAGGTCGGGCCGGGAGGTCGCGTGGCTCGCGGCCGCCAGCGCGTGGCTGGTGTTCTGGCTGCGCGAATCCGGCGGGGTGGCCGACCAGGCGCTCCGCGCGGTCGGGGTGCTCGCCGTCGGTGGCTTCCTCGCGCTCAGCCTCGCTCGCCCGGCTCCGCTCTTCTACCGGGCACTGGCCGCGGCCGCCGCGGCGTTCGTGGCCCTCGGCGTCTGGTGCGCCGCGTTTCACATCGAGTGGGACCGGCTGAAGGGGGCGATCGCGCGTGAGCTGGGCCACGCCTTCGGCCAGTTCGCCCGCCAGGCCGAGCTCGCGGCCGGCGCCGACGCCGCGGAGCCGTTCTGGCGGGTCGCCGACGCCGCCCGATCGTGGGCCGCCCTCGTGCCCGGCGTCGTGTTCGTACAGGCGGTCGCCGGCCTCGTGCTCGGATGGACGCTGTACCACACCGTCGCCCGGCGACCGTTGGGCGACCCGCCCCAGCCGTTCGCGGCGTTCCGGTTCAGCGATCAGCTCGTGTGGCTGCCGGTCGCGGGGCTCGCGCTGGCGCTGCTGGCGCCGGCGGGCGGATGGCGTGATCTGGGCGCGAACCTCGTGATCGTTGCGGTCGCGGTGTATGCCACCCGGGGCCTCGCCGTCGTGCGGTCGGGTGCCGGACGCGTGGCCGCCCCCGCGGCGGCGGCGGCCGCGCTCGCCGCGTTCGTGTTCCTGCCGTTCATCGTGGGCGGGCTGACGCTGCTCGGTCTCGCCGACACCTGGCTAGATTTCCGGCGTCGCCCGGCGACGCCTACCGGAGGGTTCGACCGATGATGGAGCTGTTCCTGCGCGAGGACGTGAAGTCCCTCGGCAAGGCCGGCGAGCTGGTGCGCGTGAAGCCCGGCTACGCTCGCAACTTCCTCCTGCCCCGCGGCCTGGCCTACGAGGCCACCGAGGCCAACAAGAAGCGGATCGCCGCGGAGACCCGCGCCCGCACCACCCGCCTCGCCGCCGAGAAGACCGAAGCCGAGGCCCTCGCCGCACGGCTCGGCGCCGTGTCCCTGACCATCACGGCCAAGGCGGGCGAGGAGGGCAAGCTGTTCGGGTCGGTGACCGCGCAGGACATCGCGACCGCGCTGGAGCAGGCGGGGCAGCCCGTCGACCGCCGCCGCATCGAGCTCGACCATCCCATCCGGGCGGTCGGCCCCCACGCGGTGGTTGTGCGTCTCCATCCCGAGGTGCACGCCGAGGTCCGCGTGAACGTGGTCGCGGAATAGGCCCGGCGCCGCCATGACGGTCGGCATCGCCTACGTCGACGGGCCGCGGCTCTCCCGCTCCCTGAGCGCGGCCGCCGACTGGGTCGCCGCCGGCCGCGAGGAAATCAACCGGATCAACGTCTTCCCGGTGCCCGACGGGGACACCGGCACCAACTTCACCCTGACCCTCCGCTCCGTCGCCGACGCGCTTCACGCCCTCGGCGACGCGTCGCTCTCGGAGACCGCGCGGACCGCCGCCCGCGCCGCGGTGCTCGGGGCGCGCGGGAACTCCGGCATGATGCTCGCGCACTTCCTGATGGGCTTCGCCGAATCGCTCGGCGACCGGCGCCACGCCACCGCGCGCGACATCGCCGCGGCGCTCGGGCGCGGCGCCGTCCGGCTCTACGACTCGCTCGACGACCCGCGCGAGGGGACCATTCTCACCGTGGCGCGCGAGGCCGCCGCCGCGGCGGAACGGGCGGCGCCCGAGTCGGCCGACCTCGGCGAGTTCATGGCCCGGCTGCTCGGCGAAGCGGAGGAGGCGCTGGCCCGGACCCCCGAGCTCATGGCGGTGCTCAAGGAAGCCGGCGTAGTGGACGCCGGCGGCAAGGGGTTCGTCCGCATGATCGAGGGGGTGGTGCGGTTCATCGAGGGCGACCCGATCCTCCCCGCCACACCCGAGCTGCTCGCCCCCGAGCTGGCGCCCGCGGCGCAGATCGAGGTGGCGGCGGAGCGGGACTTCCAGTTCTGCACCGAAGTGCTGGTGCGGGGCGAGCAGCTGCCGCCGGCGAACGAGGTGCGCAGCGCGATGCACGGCTTCGGCGGCTCGGTCGTGGTCGCGGTCATGGCCGACATCCTCAAGGTCCATGTGCATACGGACACGCCCGAGGCCGTCTTCAACTATGCCACGCGCTGGGGACGGGTCGAAACCACCAAGGCCGACGACATGCGGGCGCAGCACCGTCGGCTGGCGCACGTGGAGCGCCGCCCGGTGGCCATCGTGACCGACAGCTCGGCCGACCTGCCCGACGGGGTCCTGGACCGGCATCACATCGCCATCGTGCCGCTCCAGGTCATGTTCGGGGATGCCACCTTCCGGGACCGGGTCGAGCTGCGCCCCGAGGAGTTCTACCGCCGGTTGCGCGAGGCCCGGCAGCTGCCGACCACCTCGCAGCCCGCGCCGGCCGACTTCGTGCGCGTGTTCCGCGATGCGACGCAGGAAGCCGACGAGGTCGTGGCGGTGCTGCTGTCCGCCCGCCTGTCGGGCACGTTTCAGTCCGCGGCGGCCGCGGCGCGCGCGGCGGGACTCGAGGGCGTTCACCTGGTGGACAGCCGGAGCGCGTCGCTCGGCCTCGGTATGCTCGCGCTCCGCGGGGCCGAGCTGGCGGAGTCGGGCTGGCGCGGCGCCGAGATCGCGCGGGAGCTGGACCGGGTTCGGCGCCACACGGGTATGTTTCTCACCGTGGACCGCTACGACAACCTGCTCCGCTCCGGCCGCGTGAGTCGCGGCAAGGCCTGGCTCGCCGGCATGCTCGACGTGAAGCCGATCCTCACGCTCGACGAGCAGGGGCGGGTGGTGCCGGTCGATCGGGTTCGCGGGCGGGACAACGTGGTGCCGCGCCTGCTCTCGCTCCTGAAGCGGCGGCTCACCCCTCGGCCCGCCGTGGTCCGCTTCGGGGTCGCGCACGCGGACGCACCGGCGATGGCCGAGCGGGTGCGGACCGCGCTGGTGGCGGCGTTCCGGCCGCGCGACTGCTTCGTGGCGCTGGCCACCGGCGTGCTCGGCACCCACGTCGGACCCGGGGCTTGGGCGGTGTTCTACCAGGTCGAGGACGGGACGCCGACCCGCCGCGCGCCGGAGGCGGCGGCGGGGTGAGCGGCGCGGTGACTCCCCGCCTGCCCGAGGGCCTGCGTCTGGCGGTCGAGGCCATTCAGGACCTGAAGGCGGTGCACCCGGTTGTGCTCGACCTGCGGGGGCTGAGCGACGCCACCGATTACTTCGTGATTGCGTCCGGCACCTCGGACGCGCACGTGCGCGGCATTGCGGAACGGGTGATGGAGACGCTGCACAAGCGCGGGCATCGGACGCACCATGTCGAGGGGCTGCCCGGCGGGCGCTGGGTCCTGCTGGACTTCGTGGACTTCGTGGTCCACCTCTTCCACCCCGATACCCGCGCGTTCTACCAGCTGGAGCGGCTGTGGGGCGACGCGCCCGAGCTGCTGATCCGGTCCTCCTGAGCGGAGACGCTATGCTTCGTCGCTGCGGTGTGGCGCTGCTGCTGCTCGTCGGCACCCCGGCGCTCCTGTCGGCCCAGTACTTCGGGCAGAACAAGGTCCAGTACAAGACGTTCGACTGGAAGATCGTCCAGACCGAACACTTCGACGTCCACTACTATCCGGCCGAGCGGGTCGCCGCGATGGACGCCGCGCGGATGGCCGAGCGCTCCTACGCGCGCCTCTCCCGCGTGCTCGGCCACCGATTCCGCGAGCGCAAGGTCATCATTCTCTACGCCTCGCACTCGGACTTCCAGCAGACCAACACCACGACCGGCGAGGTCGGCGAGGGCACGGGCGGGTTCACCGACTTCTTCAAGCAGCGGAACATCATGCCGCTGACCGGCTCGTACGCGGACATCGAGCATGTGCTCACGCACGAGATGGTCCACCAGTTCCAGCTCGATGTGTTCTCCCACGGCCGCGGTGGCTCCGCCCTGCAGGGCGTGCTGCAGGTCCAGCCGCCGCTCTGGTTCATGGAGGGGATGTCGGAGTACCTCTCGCTCGGCCCCACCACGCCCGAAACCGCGATGTGGCTCCGGGACGCCGCGCTGAGCGACTCGCTGCCCACCCTCGAGCAGCTGACCTACGACCCGCGGATCTTCCCCTACCGCTACGGGCACGCGATCTGGTCGTACGTGGGCGAGCGCTGGGGTGACGAGGCGATCGGCGACATCCTGCGCGGCGCGATCCAGGGCGGGATCGAGGCGTCCGTGAAGCGGGTCACCGGACTCAGCTTCAACCAGCTCTCCGCCCAGTGGCGCGACGCGGTGCGGGAGCGGTACCTGCCGGAGGTCGGCACCCGGGTGCGGGCCCGGGCGATCTCCGAGCCGCTGCTCACCAAGGAGCGCTCCGACGGGACCCTGCACCTGGCGCCGGCGTTCTCGCCCGACGGGTCCCAGATCGCGTACTTCAGCGAGAAGGATTGGTACTTCGTGGACCTCTACCTCGCCGACGGCAAGACCGGCGAGGTGAAGCGGCGGCTGCTCAAGTCGACCTTCAGCAGCGACTACGAGACGTTCCGGTTCATCAACTCCCAGGCGAGCTTCTCGCCCGACGGCAAGTTCCTCGCCTTCGCGGCCAAGCGGGGCCCGCGCGACGAGATCGCCATCCTCGACGTCGCCCGCAACCGGCGCGTCCAGCGGATCGCCGTGGAGCTGAACGGCGTCACCACGCCGAGCTGGAGCCCCGACGGGCAGCAGCTCGTCTTCACCGGCTACGACGGCGGCCTGTCCGACCTATTCGTGGTGAACCGGGACGGCACGGGGCTGCGGCGACTCACCGAGGACAAGTACGCCGATCTGCACCCGGTCTGGTCGCCTGACGGCCGCACCATCGCCTTCGCCACCGACCGCGGGCCCGAGACCGATTTCCGCACGCTCAAGATCGGCAACTGGCGCATCGCGCTGTACCGGCTGGACAGCGGGAGCATCGAGGTGCTCGAGCACATGGACACGGGCAAGAACGTGAGTCCCCAGTGGGCCCCCGACGGGCAGTCCATCGCCTTCGTGTCCGACCGGAACGGCGTCAGCAACGTCTTTCTCTACGACTTCGCCACCCGGAACGTCTATCAGCTGACCGACTTCTTCACCGGGGCGCAGGGCATCACCCCGCTCTCGCCGGTGCTCTCGTGGGCGCCGGGGGCGGACCGGCTGGCCTTCGTCTACTACGAGAGCGGCCGCTACGACGTGTACACCCTGACGAACCCGCGCGCGCTGCGGAAGGCGCCGTACCTGCCCCCGCGGCCCGACAGCGCGACCGCCGTCGCGCGCGCCCCCACCCCCGCCGAGACCCCGGTGGTGGCGGCGGGACCCCAGGTCGGCCCCGGCGGGTCCATCTACCGCGGCCCCCGGGGGTTCCGCGCCTCGGCCGATCTCGGCCGGGTCACCGACACGACGCGCTTCGTTCCCCCGGTCAGCATCGCGCGCCTCCTCGACTCGGCCACGTTCGCGCTCCCCGACACCAGCGAGTTCACCCAGAAGGACTACCACGTGAGCTTCTCGGCCGACTACATCGCCCGGCCGAGTATCGGGTACGTCCGGGACAACTTCGGCCAGGGGATCTACGGCGGCAGCGCCATCCAGCTGAGCGACATGCTGGGCAACCACAACCTGCTCTTCGCCGGGTTCGTGAACGGCCGGATCACCGAGGCGCAGATCCTCGCCGCCTACGCCAACCTCTCCCGCCGGCTCAACTGGGCGGTGGGCGTGCAGCAGGAGCCCTACTTCTACACCGACCTCAGCGCGTTCGTCGGCAACGTACCGGTGCCGGGGGAAGTGAGCCTCGTGACCGACATCCGGCGCCTCGTGTTCCGGTCGGTGTTCGCGCAGGCCAGCTATCCGTTCAGCCGGTTCCAGCGGCTCGAGCTCGGGGTGCGCGGCACCAACGTGAACGAGGACGTGTACCGGATCGTGGAGCCGCTGAACGTCTTCCGCGAGGTCACGATCCAGCAGTTCGACGTCGACAACAAGAGCTACTTCCAGCCCAGCGCGGCGCTGGTGTTCGATAACTCACTCTTCGGCTACACCGGTCCGTTCGCGGGGCGGCGGTACCGGTTCAGCGCGGGTCAGAACATCGGTGACTGGCGGTTCACCGAGCTGCTCGGCGATTACCGGCGCTACGACCGCATCGCGGGCCCCGTGACCTTCGCGACCCGCGGGCTCTTCGTCGGCCGGATCGGCCGCGACGAGCGGGAGTTCCGGATCTTCGCGGGAATCCCGGAGCTGCTCCGCGGCCACACCTCCGGGTCGTACCGCCGCGAGGAGTGCGCCGCCGTGAGCGACCCCAATACGCTGACCGGCTGCGCCGCGCTCGACCGGCTGGTCGGGACGCGGATCGCCGTGGGCTCGGCCGAGCTGCGCTTCCCGCTGCTCACGCCGCAGGTGTTCCGCAATCTGCCCTCCGCGGTGCCGCCGATCGAGGCCGCCCTGTTCTTCGATATCGGGCTCGCGTGGGAGGACGGGCAGACGGTGAAGTGGCGTCGCGACCCGGCCGATCCGGTGAACGTGCGCGAACCCCTGATGGCGTACGGCGCGTCGGTCCGGTCGAACCTCTTCGGCTTCCTCATTCTCAGACTGGACTACTCCCGGCCGCTGCGTCGGGACCTCAAGAGCCTCTGGACCCTGAGCCTGGGGCCGACGTTCTGACCGGCGCCGGGAATGGCGGAAGGAGCTAACAGGTATCAGCTATGAGCTATCAGCTATGGGGTATGAGCGATGAGCACAGCCCACAGCCGATAGCTCATAGCTCATAGCTCATAACTGTTAGCTGATAGCTCCCCGGCGCACCGCCTTCTCCCACCCCCTCCCGCCGTCTATGTTTCATCTCCGTGATCCATCGCAAGATAGCCATCGCGGCTCTGACGGCCACCGCCGCCTGCGGCGATAACTCTCACGGCGGCCGCCTTCCGGACGCACCCCGCACCCACGCCGCTGCCAGCGTGCTCCGGCTGCCGCGCGACCGGGGCGCCGCACGGCTCTACCGGCTTCCGGCGCTGGAGCCGTCGGCGTGGAAGCAGGTCGATAAGCTCCCGGCGCTGTCGGAGCTGGTCGGCGCCGACCTCGAACAGCGCATCGTCTACGCCCTGGACGACAAGCACAACCTCGTCGGGCTCGACCTCGAATCACATCGGGTCCGCCCGTTCCTCACCAACGTGCGCGACGCCGCGATCGGGCCGGACGGTGCGCTGTACGCGGTCGATTCCGCCGCCTCCGTGACGCGCCTCGTCCGACGGAGCCCCGTGAGGTTCCGCACCCGGCTGGCGTCCGCCACCGGCGACCTCTTCGGCACCCTGCACGGCTCGGTGATCGCTCTCCCGACCGGCGGGCGCGGACAGACGGTGCTGTTGAGCGACGACCAGGCGCAGTCCCCGGCCCGGCTGCCCGCCGGTGATGCGGCGGCCACGTACCTGGGCGATCTCGTTGCGGTCGCCGCCGACACCGCGGTGATTCTGTACGAGCCGCAGGCCAAGACCCCGGTCCGGAGCCTGGACGTCTCCGGCGCGCGGGCGGTGGCCTTCTCCCCTTCGGGACACCGGCTCTACGTGGCGCGCCAGCGGGGCGACATCCGGGTCATCGACCGGGTGAGCGGCGAGGTCCTCGAGACCGTCGATCTGCCGGGTCCGGCGCGCGACCTCCGCATGCACTTCTACGGGCGCTGGCTGCTCGCCCGGCCGGAGCAGGGCGACTCCGTGTGGGTGGTGGACCTCGCGGCCAACGAGCTGGCCGGCGGCGTGGCGACCCGCTGGAGCGGCGACCTTCCCGTCGTCGCCGGACCGCGTACCCTGCTCCTCCGCGCCGGCGGCGACGTGCGCGCGCTCGACCTCGAGGCCGGAGGCTTCCCCGTGACCGGCGAGGTGGACGGCGGCGCGGCCGACGCCTGGCTGCCGCTCGCCTGGCTGCCGGCGGGCGAGGCCCGCGACGAGGAGGCGGCCGACTCGGCGGCGGCCGACTCGGCCGCCGCGAGCGCGACGGTGTACCTCCAGGTCAGCAGCTCGCGCAATCCGGACTGGGCGGAGGAGCTCACCGCGAAGCTCAAGGGCGCCGGCCTCCCCGCCTCCGTGCTGCCCCCGAAACGGGGCGAGGAAGCCTATCGCGTCGTGATCGGGCCCTATGCCACCCGTGAGCAGGCCGAGGCCACCGGACGGACTCTCGGCATGCCGTCCTTCGTCATCTCGACCCAGGAACCGGAATGAAGCTGACCAGGCTGGAGCTCTCGGGGTTCAAGTCCTTCGCCGACACCGTCACCCTCACGTTCGACGAAGGCGTGACCGCGGTGGTCGGCCCGAACGGCTGCGGCAAGTCCAACGTGTCGGACGCCGTGCGCTGGGTCCTGGGCGAGCAGTCGGCCCGGCTCCTCCGCGGCGGCAAGATGGAGGACGTGATCTTCCAGGGCTCGGCCAGCCGGCGTCCGGTGAACGTGACCGAGGTGGCGCTGCACCTGGACAACAGCGACGGCGATCTCCCGATCGCGTATCGTGAGGTCGTGATCGCGCGGCGACTGTCGCGCTCGGGCCAGAGCGATTACCTGCTCAACGGCTCGCCGGTGCGCCTGCGCGACATCCAGGACCTGCTCCGGGGGACCGGCCTGGGCAGCGATGCCGGCGTTGTGATCGAGACCGACATGATCAAGGCCCTCCTGTCGGACCGGGCGGACGAGCGGCGCTCGCTGTTCGAGGAGGCGGCGGGCATCGGCCTCTACCGCGACCGGAAGCACTCGACCGAGCGGCGGCTGGAGGAGACCGCCACCGACCTCCAGCGGGTGGAGGACCTGCTCACCGAGGTGCAGTCGCAAATCCGCAGCCTCGCGCGCCAGAAAGGCCGGGCCGAGCGCCATGGGAAGCTCACCGAGGAGAAGTACGCGGTCCAGCTCACTCTGGCGCGGCGGCACCTCGACCGGCTGGCGGAGGAGTCGGCGGGCATGGACGCCAGGTTCCGCGAGCTGCAGGCGCTGCTGCCCGCCGACCGCGAGCAGCTCCAGGCAGCCGACCTGCGGCGCGAAGAGGCGGCGCGCGCGCGGGCCGCGGCCGAGCTGCAGCGCACCGAGATCGCGCGGCGCCTTGCCGAGGTGCGGGTGGAGCTGGGCCGTCTCGAGGGGGACCTCGCGCTCGCGGCGGAGCGGCTGGCCAACGCCGCCGCCCGCCGCGCGCGCGCCGTGGAGGAGCGGGCCCAGATGGAGCAGCGCGCCGCGGTCGCAGCCAGCGAGCGCAACGCGGCGGCCGCGGAACAATCCGGTGCCGAGCAGGAGTACGCGGTCATTCAGACCGAGGTCTCCGCCCGAGCGACCAACGAGGAGGCCGGGCGCCAGCGCCTGCTCGAGCGCCGGGGTGCGGTGCGACAGCTGGAGCAGGATCTGCAGGCCCGGGCGCAGATCCTCCGGTCGCTCGAAGGCGAGCGGACGGCTCTCGATGGCGAGCTCGCGTCGCTGCGCGAGCGAGTGGGCCAGGCGGACGCGCATCGAGCCGGCCTGCGCACCGAGCTCGGCGCGGCCGAGCGGCGGCGCGACGGCGTGGTGGAGCGGGCGGCGTTCCGCAGCCACGAGGCGAAGCGGGCGGCGGGCGAGGCGGAGCACGCGCGTCACCTCGTGGCCGAAGCGAGAGAGCGTGAGGCCACCGTGCGGGCCGAGCGGCGGCAGGCGGAGGAGGCGCTGGCGCAGGTCACCGCGCGGCGCGAGGCGCTCGAGGAGCTCGAGCGCGAGCGCGTGGGCCTCGCGCCCGGCGCGGCAGCGTTGCTCGACGCCCGCGACCGGTTCGACGGCGGCGTGCTCGGACCCCTCAGCGATTTCGTGAGCGCGAGCCGGGAAAACGCCGAGCTCGCCGAGCGGCTGCTGGGCGACTGGACCCACGCCGTTCTGGTGCGTGACCTCGCCACGGTCGATGCGGTGCGCGGCTGGCACGCGGCCACGCAGCCCGGCGCATTGCTGCTGCTGCCGATCGAGCCGGGACCCGCGGCCGCCATCCCCGACGTGCCGGCGGACGCGCGCTTCCGCGCAGAGGGTGCCGCGGCCCCCTGGGTGCGCGCGGCGCTCGCGGGATCGCAGGTGCTGGATGACGCGGGACACGTCCTCCGGCGGGCGAGTGGCGCCATTTTCCTCGGGGGGGCCGCCGCGCCGTCCGGCCCCCTCCGCCGCCGCGCCGAGCTGGTGAGCCTCGGCCACGAGGCCGAGCAGGCGAGCCTCGCGCTCGGCGCGGCGGAGGCCGGCCTCAGCGCCGCCCTGGCCCGCCTCGCCGAGCGCGAGCAGGGACTCGCCGCGGCCCAGGCCGAAGCCGACGTCGCCCGGGAGGCGGAGCGCCAGGCCGTGGCCGCCCGCGAGGATGCGCTCCGCTTCGTGGGCAACCTCGGCCGCGAGCTCGGTGACGCGGAAGCGCAACTGGCGCGGCTCCGCGAGCGTCTCGAGCAGGGGGAGCAACGGCTGGTCGAGATCGACGCCGCTCTCGTCGAGGGCGACCTCAGCCGCGCCCGGCTGGAGCAGGAGCTGGGGGCCGGCCGCGCCCAGCTCGCGGAGCTCGAGGCCGCGCAGGAGCTGGTGCGCGAGCAGCGGGCGCACTGGCAGGTGCGCGAGGCGCACGTGGCTGCAGCGCTCCGCGGCGCGGGGGAACGGCTCGAGCGCGCCCTCGCCACCCAGCAGGCGGCCGAGGACTCGGTGCGCTCCCTCAGCACGGAGCTCGAGCGACTGGAGCAGGACGTCGCAGGCCTCGCCGCGCGACAGGCGCAGTGGCAGGAGAGCCGCGCCGAGCGGCAGGTCGCGCTGCTGGAGCTCGAGGCCGCCGACGCCGATGCCGACACGGCGCTCCGCGCGGCCGACGCCGCGCTCCATGCCGCCGAGCGCGCGGTCGCAGACGCGCGCGCCACGCTGGACGCGCACGGCGAGGAGAGCCACCGCCTGCAGCTCCGGCTCACCGAGTCGGCGGGGCTGCGCCGGAGCATCGTCGAGCGCGTGGAGGCCGAGTGGCGCAAGCCGTTCGACACCCTGATGGAGCAGGCCCCGATCCTCGACCTCGACCTCGAGACGCTCGAGGCCGAATCGAGCCGCATCCTGCAGTCGCTCGACGCCATCGGCCCGGTGAACCCGCTGGCGGTGGAGGAGCATGCGGAAGAAGTGAAGCGGCTCGAGTTCCTCACCGCGCAGCGCGACGACCTCGTCGGCGCACGGCAGGCGCTGCTCCAGGCGATCCGGGAGATCGACGGCACCGCGCGCCAGATGTTCGTGGAGACCTTCCAAGCCGTGCAGGCGAACTTCCACCAGGTGTTCCAGACCCTGTTCGGCGGCGGCGAGTGCGACCTCCGCCTGTCGAACCCCGACGACCCGCTCGAGAGCGAGATCGAGATCCTCGCCGCCCCCCGCGGCAAGCGGATCCAGCACGTGCGGCTCCTCTCCCAGGGCGAGCGCACGCTGGTGGCGACCTCGCTGCTGTTCGGGATCTACCTCACCAAGCCGAGTCCCTTCTGCCTCATGGACGAGGTGGACGCGCCGCTCGACGACTCCAACGTCGGGCGATTCACCCGGCTGCTGGACGAGTTCAAGCAGACCACTCAGTTCATCGTCATAACCCACAACCCACGCACGATGCAGGCGGCCGATGCCGTCTTCGGGGTGACGATGCAGGAGCCCGGCGTGTCCACGATCGTGGGCGTGCGGCTGGGTGAGCTGCAGCATGCGTGAGGGGGGCCGGAAGCTATGGGCTATGGGCTATGGGCTATGGGCTATGGGCCATGAGCTATGGGCTATGAGCTATGGGCTATGAGCTATGAGCTATGGGCTATGAGCTATGGGCTAAGGGGGGGCAGGCAGGGACGTGGCACGCGTGGCGCAACCCGCCCGACCCATGGCGCCTGCCCAGAGCGCACAAGCTCATGGCTCATGGCTCATAGCTCCCAGCTCACAGCCACTCAACCGACACACCCATGCTGATCGTCATGCACCCCTACGCCACCGAGGACGAGATCCGTCGGGTGGCCCTGGCCATCGAGGACATGGGCTACGAGGCGCGGGTCCTGCCCGGCCGGCAGCGCACCACCGTGGGCGTCGTCGGCAACGACGGTCGGGTGGACCCGTCGCGGCTGGCGGGCCTCCCCGGCGTGCAGGAGTGCATCCCCGTCACCAAGCCGTACAAGCAGGTCTCCCGCGAGTGGCGCCAGCAGCCCACCGTGGTCCAGCTCCCGTGCGGGATCACGATCGGCGGGGACGAGATGGTCGTCATGGCGGGACCCTGCTCGGTCGAGACCGAGGCGCAGATCCTCGACGCGGCGCGGGCGGTCCGCGACGCCGGCGCCACCCTGCTGCGCGGGGGGGCGTTCAAGCCGCGCAGCTCGCCCTACTCCTTCCAGGGCCTGGGCCGCCAGGGGCTCGACCTGCTGGCCAAGGCCCGTGAGGAGACCGGACTGCTGATCGTCACCGAGGCCATGGACCCCGAGGGGCTCGACGCGGTGGCCGAGATCGCCGATGTGGTGCAGATCGGCGCCCGCAACATGCAGAACTACTCGCTGCTCAAGCGCGCGGGCCGGTGCGGCAAGCCGGTGCTGCTCAAGCGCGGGCTCGCCGCCACCATCCAGGAGCTGCTCCTCTCGGCCGAGTACCTGCTGGTCGAGGGCAACCCGAACGTGATCCTCTGCGAGCGCGGCGTGCGTACGTTCGACTCCGCGACGCGCAATCTGTTTGACCTCGCGGCCATCGCGGCGGTGCACGGGCTGTCGCACCTGCCGATCGTCGCCGACCCCAGCCACGGTACCGGCCACCGGGACATGGTGACGCCGATGGCGCGGGCGGCGGTGGCGGCCGGCGCTGACGGCCTGCTGATCGAGGTGCACCCCAATCCGGAGCGGGCGCTGTCCGACGGGGCGCAGAGCCTCTTCCCCGGCCAGTTCGCCCAGCTCATGCGCGAAGTGCGGCTGATCGCCGAGGCGATCGGGCGGCGGGTGGCGGAGCCGAGCGCGATGGCCCGACGGACGGATGGACGGATGGACGGATGAAGCTGGTGCGTCGCTGGCGCAGCGTCCTGGTCGGCGTCGCGCTGCCGGCTATCGGTCCATCGGTCCATCCGTCCATCGTCTCCGCGCAGGAGAAGGACGCTCGCCCCATCGTCTCCCGCGCCGCCGCGGTCTATCGCGGCCTCGCGTCCCTCCGGGCGGACTTCGATCAGACCATCGCCAACCCGATGATCGGCGATCAGGAGAGCCGGGGGGTGCTGGTGCAGTCGGGCCCGGCGAAGCTCGCGATGCGCTTCACCGACCCGCCGGGGGAAGCGATCGTCATCGACGGCCGCTACGTCTGGGTCTACACGCCGAGCACCACGCCGGGCCAGGTCCTGCGCCTCCCGCTGCCCAGCGGGGGACCGGTGTACGGGTACAATCTGATCGCCTGGCTGCTCGACCGTCCCCACGAGCGGTACGAGTCGATGTGGCTCCGTGCCGACCGCCTCGACGGTCGTGCGGTGGACGTCGTCGAGATGGTCCCGGCCGTGCCCGACATGCCGTTCACGAAAGCCACCGTCTGGCTCGATCGGAGCGACGGGCTCCCCCGGCGCATCGAGATCGAGGAGACGTCGGGACAGCGGCGCACGCTGACGCTCCACAACCTCCGCGCCAACGTGCGGATCACCGACGCGACCTTCCGGTTCCAGGTGCCCGACGGGGTGAGGGTGGTCGAGCAGGGCTAGCCGGCGAGCGCCCGCTCGACTGCGCGCGCGGCCGCCGGGTCCAGGCCCGCCTCGCGCGCCAGCGCCAGCGCCGCCCGACCCAGCATGCGGTAGAGCTCGCGATCCGCCGGCTCGAGCGCCGCGAGGTGCAGCCGGATCGTAGCGGCATCGCCGCGCCGGACCGGCCCCGTGAGCGCGCGCGCCGGACCCAGCAGCGCCGCGTTGGCCGCCGCGCCCGCGAGCAGCGGCAGGTACATGCGCGCGGCAACGTCCGGCGCCACGCCGGCCTCGCGCGCCACCCGCTCGGCGACTCCCGCGAGCGCCAGCGGATAGTTCCCCGCGATCACCGCCCCGGCGTGGTACAGCACCTTGGCGTCCGGGGCCAGACGGACCGGGTGCATGCCGAGCGCCAGGGCGAGCCGTTCCCCCGCCGCGAGCGCCCGGTCGTCGCCCTCGAGCGCCGCGTAGGCGCCCGCGAGCCGCTCGGCGGCCGTCGCCGGATCGGCCACGCTTTGCAGGGGATGAAAGGAACCGAGCGCCGCGCCGCTCGGCTCGAGCGGCGCGAGCGCCCCGCGGTCGAGCAGTCCCGAGAGGTGGAGCACCGCATGCTCTGGCCGGACCGTCCCCAGCGCCGCCAGTTCACGCGCCGCCCCGCCGATGGCGTCATCCCCGGTCGCGACCAGCACGACCGCGCTGCGCGCGATCGCATCCCGCCAGTCCGCCGCCAGCCGGAGTGGCGGCGGGAGCGGTCGCGGCGAGCGCGCCAGCAGCCGCACCTCCCATCGCCGTCCCGCCAATGCAAGCGCGATCCCCTGCCCCATCCTGCCGGGGCCGAGGATCGCGACCGCACCGGGCGGGCTCAGTTGCTGCGGGCGCCGGCCGTGCTGCTCATCGCCAGCC
This sequence comes from Gemmatimonadales bacterium, assembly GCA_035763885.1. GTDB lineage: Bacteria > Gemmatimonadota > Gemmatimonadetes > Gemmatimonadales > GWC2-71-9 > DASQPE01. Next base: position 4,190 of record DASUAH010000247.1, on the reverse strand, counting down.
CCATCAACTCGCGGGGGGTCTGCGCCTGGCGGAGCAGGCCGACCGCGGTCTGGAGCTGCTTGTCGTCGAGCGAGCGGCGGCGGAACTCCGCCTGGCGGCCGAACACGTACCGCGCGATCTCGTAGCCGAGCTGCTCGTCGATGAGCTGCCGCGCCCCCTCGAACACCGCCGGCGAGAGGTCGATCCCCTTGCCGCGAAGCCGCCGGTACACCTCCTGCCGCATCTCCGGCGTCACCCGGAAGCTCTCGCCCGCCACCGCCCGGGTGCGCTTGAACTCGAGGGCATATGTGGTGATCACGTCCCGGTACGCCGGCACGCTGGAGCCGAGCGCCCGGCCGAATTCCCGCTCGCCCGCGGTCAGAGTGTCCGGGCGGATCACGATGTCCGGCACGATGCCGCCGCCGCCGCGCACGAGCCGGCCGCCGTCGGTGTGGAAGATCGGGCGTTCCTTCAGCGCGGAGTCGGAGGTCGCCGGGTCGGGCGTACTGTCCACCGCCTGCTGCGCCAGCTCGAACTGCGCGTCCTCATCCTTCGCCTCCCGCTGGATCGTCCGGCCGCTCGGGGTGTACCACCGCGCGGTGGTGAGCTTCAGCGCCACGCCCTCGCCCAGGGGGAACAGCGTCTGCACCAGCCCCTTGCCGAAGGTCGGTGAGCCGACGACCACGGCGCGGTCGTGATCCTGCAGCGCGCCCGCGATGATCTCCGCGGCGCTGGCAGTTCCCTCGTTCACCAGCACGACGATGGGAAGGTCGGCCCAGAGCTGCCGCTGCTCGTCGACGAAGTTCTTGCTGGAGCCGCGGGCGCGGCCGCGGGTCGAGACGATCTCCTGGCCGCGATCGAGGAACAGCTCGGCCACCTTGACGCCCTGATCCAGCAGGCCGCCCGGGTTGAGCCGCAGATCGAGCACGAGCGACTTCATCCCCTTGGCCCGCAGCCCCGTGATCTCGTCACGCAGCTCGCTCGCGGACGTCTCGCTCACCGGGTTGAGCGAGATGTAGCCGACCCCGTTGTCGAAGGTGCTCCCGGGGGGAACCGACCGGATGTGGATCGTGGCGCGGGTCAGCTCGTACCGGATCGGCTGCTCGATCCCGGCCCGGCGGATCCGGATGGCGATCTTCGAGCCGGCCTCGCCCCGGAGCGCCTTCACCGCCTGGTCGTTCTTCCATCCCTCGGTCGACTTGCCGTCCACGTCGATGATCTGGTCGCCCGTCTGCACGCCCGCGCGCTCCGCCGGCGAGTCGGGGAGCGGCGCAACCACCGTGATCCAGCCGTCCCGGACGTCGATCTGGATGCCCAGCCCCGCATAGTTCCCCGAGGTCTGTTCCGTGAGCTGCCGGTAGTCATCTCCGGTGAGGAGCACCGAGTACGGGTCGCCGAGCTGCTCCAGCATCCCGTTGGTGGCCTTCTGATAGAGGTCGGTCTCGCCCAGCGAGTCGACGTAGTAGGTGTGCACGTGCGAGAGCACGTCGTCGAACAGCCGCGCCTGCTGGTACACGTTCCCGCCGACCGCGACGCCGCGCTGCAGCAGCCAGCCGCCGCTCAGGAACGCGATGACCGCCACCAGCGCGATGAGACCCCAACGCTGCTTCATAACCCCTCCGGGCGTCCCCGCCCGAATATGCCCGGCGCCGCCGCAGCGACCTCGACCCAAGCCGCGTCGAGCAGCGCCGCCGGTGCCGCCGTTCCGTCCAAATGTCGCACTCCCTCGCCCCCGGCCGCCAGATAGACCGCGGCCACCCGCCGGTGGAATTCGGGGTCCTGTCGCTCGAGCCGGTCACCGTCCTTGCCGGCGGCCTGCTGGCGGGCGAGCCCGATCTCGGGCGGGATGTCGAGCACGAGCGTCAGGTGTGGCCGGAGTCCCCCAGTCGCGACCCGGTTGACCGATGCAACGACCGCGGGGTCAAGCCCCCCTCCGGCCCCCTGGTAGGCCAGCGTGGACAGGTCGTACCGGTCCGAGACCACCACCCGCCCGGCAGCGAGGGCCGGCCGGATGACCTCCTGCACAAGGTGGGCCCGGGCCGCGCAGATATACAGGAGCTCGGTCTGGGGCTCGAACCGGACCGCCGGATCGAGGAAGGCCTCCCGGATCCGCTCGGCGGCAGGAGTCCCCCCCGGCTGACGCACCACCACCGGCTCGACGCCGTGGCGGCGCATCCGCTCGGCGAGCCCGGCGGTCAACGTGCTCTTCCCGGCGCCGTCGGGCCCCTCGACCACGACGAAGAAGCCCGGCGACGTCACGAGAGCGTGATGATGCTGCTGGTCGCCCCCTTCTCCATGCCTTCGCTGATCTGCTGGTTCACCTTGTTCATCAGCTTCTCGAAGTTCGCCCGCGCCACCACGTAGGCCTGCCCCGCCGGACTCATCTCGAGGTCGCGGACCGCACTCTCGTACGCCTCGGCCGTGGCCTGGTCGGGCATCTGGCCCTGCGCCATCATGTGATCCACCTGCCGCGCGAGGCGCTGGATCTGGTCGAGCTTGGCCACGGTCTCCTTGTCCTCGCGGAGGTTCGACTCCGCCCGCCGCAGCGCCTGATACTCCGGCGTCTGTCCGATCGTCCGGCCGAGCTCCTGCGCCTTGTCCCAGATCACGGTGAATCGCTCCTCCGCGCAAGCAGGTAGCGCTCGCGCCCGAAAAGGTCCATGACGATCTGCACCGAGGTCCAGCCGAGCCGGTGCGCGAGCGCCGCCGCGGTGCGGGCTCGCGCCGAGTCGACCTCCAGCGCCAGCCACCCTCCCGGCTTCAGCACCCGGCGGCCGTCGTGCAGCAGCCCCGTGATGTGGCGGAGGCCGTCGGGGCCCGCTGCCAGTGCCTCCCGCGGCTCCCAGCGCGCCACCCCATCATCGAGCCGCTCGTACTCGCCGTCGGTGAGGTACGGCGGGTTCGAGACCAGCACGTCCAGCGAGGCCGCGGCCAGCGCCTGGGTGAGGTCGCTGCGGACCAGCCGCACCCGGCCCGCGTCGGCGAGCTCGCGGTTCTCGGCCGCGAGCGCGAGCGCCTCCGCCGAACAGTCCAGCGCGAGGACTTCATCGTAGCTCCCCTCGGTGGCGAGGCTCAGCGCGATGCAGCCGCTGCCGGTGCCGATGTCGGCGACCACACCCCCCCGCCGCACCCCCAGCACGACGTCTACCAGCCCTTCCGTCTCCGGCCGGGGGATCAGAGCGCGGCGATCCGCTCGGAGCGTGAGCCGCCGGAACCCGGCGCACCCCGTAACATACGGCAGGGGCTCCCCGCCCGCGCGCCGCTCGACCGCAGCCACGAACCGCTCCGCGGTTTCGGGCGCGACCGCTTCCCGCGCCTGCAGAAAGGTCCCACCGGGCTCGGCTCCCGCGAGATCGGCCCAGATTCGCACCGCCGCCCGCCGTGGCTCCCCGAGGCCCGCACCGGCGAGCCGCCGCGTCGCGTCGGCAAGGAGGGCGCCGACGGAAGGACCGGCCGTCGGCCCGCCGGACCGCTCACTCACGCTCCCGCTCCTCGCGGCTCGCCATCCGCAGCGCATCGACCAGGGGATCGATCTCGCCGCCCATCACCTCGGCGAGGTTGTAGACCGACAGATTGATCCGGTGGTCGGTGACGCGGCTCTGGGGGAAGTTGTAGGTGCGCACCTTCGCCGAGCGGTCGCCGGTACCCACCATCGCGCGCCGCTCGCGCGCGCGGGCCGCTTCCTGCTCCGAGATCATGCGGTCCAGCAGCCGCGCCCGCAGCACCTCCATCGCCTTGATCTTGTTCTGCAGCTGGGATTTCTGATCCTGCTGCTGGACCACGATGCCGGTGGGCAGGTGGGTGAGGCGCACGGCGCTGTCCGTCGTGTTCACGCTCTGGCCGCCGGGACCGCTCGAGCGGAAGACGTCGACCTTGAGCTCCTGCGGCTCGATCTTCACGTCGATCTCCTCGGCCTCCGGCAGCACCGCCACGGTGGCCGCGGACGTGTGGATCCGGCCCTGCGCCTCGGTCGCGGGAACCCGCTGCACCCGATGCACCCCGGACTCCCACCGGAGCCGCCCGTACGCGTCGGGCCCGCGCACGGCGAAGATCGCTTCCTTCACGCCACCCGCCGCGCCCTCGCTCACGCTGATCGGCTCGACGACGAGCCCGTGCCGCTCGGCGAAACGGGTGTACATGCGGAAGAGATCACCCGCGAAAAGACCGGCCTCGTCGCCGCCGGTGCCGGCGCGGATCTCGACGATGGCGTC
>DASUAH010000246.1:0-4218 GCA_035763885.1 Gemmatimonadales bacterium | reverse complement strand
CCGCCGGCGCCGAGACGGGCGAGCGCGGGGACGAGTCGATCCAGCACATCGAGTCGGCGCACCCCGGGGAGCAGCTCGTGGAGGGCGATGGCATTCCCCCGCAGCTCCGGCGCGATCTCGTTCGTCACGTTCACACCGATGCCCACGGCGAGCCATAGCAGGGTTTCCCCCTGCCAGCGTCCCTCGCACAACACCCCGGCGAGCTTCCGATCGTTGAGCAGCACGTCGTTGGGCCACTTGATGCGCGCCAGCGACGCGCCCAGCAGCTCATCCACGACGTCGGCCACAACGAGGCCGGCGCGGATCGACATGACGCCGAGCCCCGCGGAGTGCGGCCGCAGCAGGAGCGCCAGCCAGATGCCGCCAGGAGGGGAGTACCAGGTCCGGCCGTTTCGCCCCCGCCCCGCTGTCTGCACGTCGGCCATCACGACCGTGCCCGCGGGCGCGCCTTCCTGTCCGAGGGAGTGTGCCGTATCAAGGGCCGAGCCGACCTCCCGCGCCAGGCGGCACCGAGGGACTCCCCAACGGCGTGCCAGCACCGCGCCAGGCAGACCGTCGAGAGTCACTCCGGTCCCGGTCATGCGATACCGCCGAGAACGAGCGCCGCGAGACCGACCACCATCGCCACCTTGAGCAGCAGGCTGGCCCGGGCGAACCGCTCGCGCAGCAACCCTCGTCCGGCCACCAGCACGAGCACCTGGGCCGCCACGGCCACGCCGAAGTACAGCGCGCCGTAGCGCGCCACCAGCGGCAGCGCGACCGACAGTGGCACGAAGGCGAGGCAGCACCACCACGCGATCCGGGCGGCGCCGGCACGCCCCAGCCGCACCGGAAGCGTGCGGCGTCCCTGGGCCCGGTCGCCTGGCTCGTCCTGGAGATCCTTCGTCAGCTCGCGCGCCAGGTGAATCCACGCCGCGAGCACCCACGGCACGAGCCCGGCGGTCGGTCGGCCCACGGCCAGCGCGCCGTAGAACAGCGGCAGGCCGGCGATGCCGGCCACCGCCAGGTTCCCAGGAATCCCGTGTCGTTTGAGCCACGGCGAGTAGCCGAGCATCACGAGGAGCGCGATGAGCCCGGCTACGACCTGCCGGCCCGACACGAGGGCGGCGGCGCCCAACCCCGCGAGCGCCCCCAGCCACACCAGCAGGTGCGCCGTCTCGCGCCGCATCCGTCCCGCGGCGAGCGGTCGGCCGGCCGCGGCGGGGTTCAGGCGGTCGACCGAGGCATCGGCGAGATCGTTGGCGACGTTGCCCGCCGCGCCCAGGCCCACGCCCGACAGCGCGGCGAAGGCGAGCAGCTTCGGCACCGCGATGGTCCCGAGCGCGATCCATCCGCCGGCCAGAACGCCGGCCGCCGCGATCGCCAGATTGTGAGCCCGCGTGACGCGCCACACCTCAGTCACGCAGGACGTCCTCATAGAGCCGTTCGTACTGCGGGACGATCCGGTCGGCCGAGAATTCCCCCGCGCGGCGCAGCGCTTCCCGCTGCACCGCTCCGTGGCGGCCGGCGTCCTTGAGCAGCTCGACCGCCCGCTCGGTCATGCCCGCGACGTCGCCGACCGGAACGAGAAACCCCGACACCCCGTCTTCCACGACTTCGGGGAGCCCGCCCGTCTTGCTCGCGATCACCGGTACGCCGCAGGCCATCGCTTCCAGCGCCGCGAGGCCGAAGGATTCGGTCTCCGAAGGCAACAGGAAGAGATCCGCGCCGCGCAGAATGTCGGCGACGTCGTCCACGCGACCCATGAACCGGACGTCGCGCTTCACGCCCAGCCTCTCCGCTTCGCGCTGGGCCGCGTCGTGGTCGGGGCCGTCGCCCACCAGCATGAGCGTCGCCTTCATCGTCTTGCGTACCCCCGCGAACACGCGCACCACGTCCTGCACGCGTTTCACGGGCCGGAAGTTCGACACGTGCATGATCACCCGGTGATCGGCCGGGGCGAGGCGACAGCGCGTCGCCGGGTCGGGGGGCGGGAAGTACTCGGCGCGATTGATGAAGTTGGGAATCACGACGATCTCGCACGTGTCGCACCCGAAGAACTGGTGCGTCTCCTCGCGCAGGAACTCGGACACGGCCGTCACGCGGTCCGAGTGCTCGATCGAAAACTTGGTGAGGCTGAAGTAAGACGGATCCTTCCCCACCAGGGTGATGTCGGTGCCGTGCAGCGTCGTGACCAGCTTGAGATCCCGCTCCTCGGCCAGCATCTGCTTCGCGAGCCAGGCCGTGGCAGCGTGCGGAATCGCGTAGTGGACGTGCATCACCTGCAGCTCTTCGCGCAGCGCCACCTCGTGCTGCTTCACGGCGAGGGCGAAGGCGTACTGCGACTGCTCGAACAGCGGATAGTCCGCGGGCACGACCTCGTGAAACGTCACCCGCTCGGTGACGCCGCGCAGGCGAAACGGGCTCGCGTAGGAGATGAAGTGGACCTCGTGGCCGCGGCGGGCGAGCTCCAGGCCGAGCTCGGTCGCGACGGCGCCCGATCCGCCGTAGGTGGGATAGAGGGTGATGCCGATTTTCATGGCTATCAGCTATCGGCTATCAGCTACCGGCCTGAAACGACGCGCCAACGATCCAGCACCTCTGCCGCGAGACTTGCTGAGCTTCTCGTCGCATCCAGAGTCCAGACCTCCTCGGGCTGATAGCCGACAGCCGATAGCCGATAGCGCATTTGATGCCGAAACCACGTCTCCTGCCGTTTGGCGTAACGGCGCGTCGCGCGCACGATCGCGTCCCGCAGCAGCGCGGGATCGAGCCGCCCCGTCACCATGGCGACGGTCTCCCGGTACCCCACGCCGTCCAGGCCGGGCGCGTCGGGCGCGGTGCCGCGCGCCAGCTCGGCGCGCACCTCGTCGACCAGGCCGGCCGCGAGCATCGCATCGACGCGCTCCGCAATCCGGCGCCGCAGCAGCTCGCGCGGCAGCGTCAGCAGAATGTACCACGGCCGCATCACGCCGGCCGCGCGCGCCATCCGTTGCCACAGCGAGAGCGGCCGTCCGGTGAGCAGCGCCACCTCGACCGAGCGCGCCGCCCGCTGACGGCCCCCGCCCGTGAACTGCGCGTCCAGCCGCGCCGCCCAGCGCGCCACGTCCGACCCGACGAGGCCCGCCGTCCAGTCGCGCAGCGGCTCGCGGCGCGCCGGATCGAGCGGCGGCTCCTGGAACAGCCCGTCGGCGAGCGCGCGCACATAGAACCCCGTGCCGCCCACCACGAGCGGCAACCGTCCCGCCGCGCGGGCCTCCGTGAGCCAGCCGGCGGCATCGCGCGCGAACCGCCCGGCGCTGTACCGTTCGCCGGGCTCCACAAGGTCGATGCCCCGATGCGGCACGCGCGCGCGCAGCTCGGCGTCGGGCTTGGCGGTCCCAATGTCGAGGCCGCGGTACACCTGCCGGGCGTCGGCCGAAATCACGGTGAGCGGGATGCGCTCCGCCAATGCGGCCGCCAGGGCGGTCTTCCCACTCGCCGTGGGGCCGACCAACACCGGAGTGAGCGGGCGGTCGGGCGGTCGGGCGGTCGGATGCACCACGGTCCTGACCGCCCGTCCGCGCGTCCGCCCGATCGCCGCTCGCCTCATCTCCCGAACCTCCGTTCCAGCTCACCCTTGGGCAGCTGCACGATGGTTGGACGGCCATGCACGTCGTGAGCAGGCAAGGTAGCCGCGAGCAAGCGCCGCACCAGCTCCCGCGCCTCCTCGGGATCGAGGTGATGCCCGGCCTTGATCGCCGCCCGGCAGGCGAAGCTCGCCGCGAACCGTTCCAGCCGGTTCGCCCAGCCGCCGAAGCGTCCCCCCGCCAGATCGCCCACCAGCTCCTGCAGGCAGCGGGCGGCCTCGAAGCGCGGATGCGGATTGGGGGCGGTATGCGCCACCACCGTGCGGCCCGAGAACGGCTCCAGCTCGTAGCCCACGCGCTGCAACAGCTCCCGGTTGGCCTCGATCGCCTCCAGCTCCGATGCCGTGAACTCCAGCGTCAGCGGCAGCAGCAGCCGTTGCGCGGGTGCGCCGTCGCCGCCGAGCTGCCGCATCACGGTTTCGTAGAGCACTCGCTCGTGCGCCGAATGCTGGTCCACGATCGCGACGCCGTCCTCGGTCTGGAACATGAGGTAGGTGTCGAACACCTGGAGCAGCTCCGGACCGCGCGGCCGGCCCCCCATCCCTTCCGCCGGGAAGAGCTCCGTCGGCACCCCGGCGGGAATCGAGCCGGTGCCGTCCCACGCCGCCGC
>DASUAH010000245.1:0-6657 GCA_035763885.1 Gemmatimonadales bacterium | reverse complement strand
GCCGTCTGGCTCGAGCAGGTCTCGCGGGCGTTCGGCCTCGTGCGCGCGGTCAGCGACGTCTCCCTCGAGGTGCTCGAGGCGAGCTCTTCTCCATCGTCGGCCCCTCCGGCTGGGGCAAGACGACCCTGCTGCGCCTCATCGCCGGCTTCGAGCGGCCCGACGCGCGTGAGGTCCGGCTGCTCGGCGCGGTCGTGAACGATCTGCGCAGCTGGTGCGGCTCGACCCCACGGCCAGACGGCCAGTATGGCTAGGCTCGCCTTTGAGAGCGAGGGCGGGAAGGGATCCGGCCGTCCGGCCGTCTGGCCGTCTGGCCGTCTGGCGTCTACCGATAGCTCAGGCTGAACGACACCAGCACGTGCCGCGGCAGTCCCGGCTCGAACGCGACCGGGATGCCGTTCACCACATCGGGGTTGAGGAAGGCCGAGGCGACGTGGGCGCGGTCGAACAGGTTCGCGACGGTGACGAACCCGGCGACGGCGAGCCCTCCGCCGATCGCCAGCGGATTGCGGAGACCGAGGGTGAGCGACCAGAGGGCATAGCCGTCCACCCGCACGGTGTTCGCATCATCGGCCCAGTAGCCGCCGCTGGCGTCGAGGGAGATCTGCCAGCCGAGGGGCGCGGCGAATCCCGGCTCCCAGCCGATCTGCGCACCGGCGGTGACATCCGGGACCCCGACGATACGGTTGCCCGAGAAATCCGCCGTCCGGCCGGGATGCCCGTAATGCACCGAGTCCACCACATACTCGGTGTAGCGGTTGTCGGACCAGGTGAGCGCCGAGGCGAGGGACACCCCGCCGGCCAGCTCGGCGCGGAGTCCCAACTCGGCTCCGGCCCGGCGCACGCGGCCGGCGCTCAGGTAGAAGCTCCCCCCGCGGTACGGCACGATCTCGTTGCGCACGCGCGTGTAGTAGACCGCGGCGTCGTAGCTCAGCGCGCGAAGCGGGCCGCGCGCAGGGGCGAGCGTGTGGCGCGTGCCCAGCTCCCAAGTCGTGGACACGATCGGCTCGAGCAGGGGGTTGAGCCCCGTCACCGTGTCCTGCCCGAAGGTCGCCGGCGGATCGGTCTCGTTGCCCGCCGGCGCCTCCACCCCGCCGCCCACGCTCGCGTACACACTGTGCGCCTGCGCGAGCCGGAAGTTCAGCCCGACCTTCGGGGTGACACGGGCGAATGACTTCGCCGCGTCGAGCCGGGCGTCGAGCCGGTCCTCGTAGTCGTAGCGGATCACGTCGTACCGCGCCGCCGTCGTGAGCGACAGCCGGCCGCCCAGCTCCAGCGCGTGCTCGGCGAACACCCCGAAGTTGTTGGCGCCCTCACGCTGGTCCGCCACCAGCGTGTCGCCGCGCCCGCCCGCAGGGGTGAGCGTCCAGAACCGGCCCGGCCCGTTCTGATATGCCTCGTCCACGCCCGCGCTCACGACCCCGCGAGCCGCTCCGCCGTAGCCGACGCTGCCTCGCCCGACCACGCTGCCGCCGAAGTGCCAGCGGTCGAACTCGCGGAACGTGCCTCGCTCCGACCGGGTCAGATCCTTGGGCGCCGCGAACAGGGTCGTGCTCAGGCTCCAGGGGCCCCCCTCCCCGTGACGCGCGCTCAGCCCGAGCCGCGCCACCCGGTTGAATCGCCGCTCGTCCCGGGCCCCGTACGTCGCATTGGCCTGACTGGGATTGGCCGCGACCTGCGCCCTGGTGAGGGGACCGGGGATCCGGAAGTCGCTGATCGTGCCGAGCAGGTGGGCCGAAAGCCGGGTGCGCGCGCCGACCCCCGTCCCCGCGCCGAGGTTGAGAAGCGCGCGATCGCTGGCCGAGTGCTCGCGCCAGCCGTCGAAGAAGCTCCGAACGAACGTGCCGTACGCGGTCGCCCCCGGGCCCAGTGGCGCACCCCCGCGGGCGACGTAACGCCGGAGCCCGAAGCCCCCGACCATGGTGCGCGCCTCCCCGCCCGGCCGCGCCACCGCCGGCAGCGTGGACACGCTGACCACGCCTCCCGCCGCGTTGCCCCACACCGCGGACGCGTTGGAGCGCACCACCTCGATGTCTTCGATCGCGGCGAGATCGAGGCCGTCGAACGAAGTGCGCCCGTCGGGCTCGGTCTCCGGAAACCCGTCCACCAGCACGCGCACCCCGCGGGACGTGCCGGAGTTGGACCGGTCGCCCGCTCCCCGCGCCCCGAAGCCGCGGATCACGAGGCGCACGTCCTGGCTGCCCGAGCGCGACTGCACCAGCACGCCGGGTACGAGGCGCAGCGCGGCGTCGAGTCCGGTGCCATTCCTGCCGAAGGCGCCCTCCGGCCGGACCCGCGTCACCGCCGCGGGCGTGGCGAACGGACTTTCCGGCCGCCGCGTGGCGGTCACCGAGATTTCGGGAAGGGTGTGCACCGCCGAGTCGGGATGCTGGCGGGTGGTATCCTGCAGGACGACCAGCGCGGCGAGGGCGGAAACCAGCGTCGTCTCCCGGTGGAAGGCGGCTGTAATCTAGGCGAGGCCGGGCGTGGCGCCGATCACGGCGCTGGCCGGTCGAGAATGATCTATTCCAGCTTCACCCGCTCCACCCGCCGGGTCCTGGAGGGCACGTTGTAGAGCCGGAGGCTCACGATGTCGCCCGGCTTCATGCCCGCCAGCGCGTGCTTGAGCTCCGCCGGCGACGTGACCGGCGTGCCCTCGACGGCGAGGATGATGTCGGGCCCGCCGCGGCCCGGCTCCGCCAGGTGCTCGAAGGCGGGGCCACCAGCGCGCACGTCGGCCACCAGCACCCCGCGCAGCCCGTCGGGCAGCGCGAGCTGCTCCGCCGTCCGTGCATCCACGGGCGCCACTGCGACGCCGAGCGTCGCGACGGGAGCCGCCTCCGGATCGCCCCCACGGGACGCGACCTCGTCGGGCGCCCCCGCCCCATCCTCGCGCGGCGCCTCGACGCGCTGCAGCGGGATCGTCAGGGTCTTCCGCACCCCGCCCTTTCGGGCCACCTCGATCTTCACCTCGGCGCCCGGCCGCCGGAACGCGATCCGCTGCTGCAGCTGCCCGGTGTATTCCACGGGATTGCCGTCCACCGACACGATGATGTCGCCCGGCTCGAGCCCGGCCCTCCGCGCCGGCTCACCGGCCTCGGTGAAGTCCTGCACCAGCACGCCGGTGGTCTGGGGGAGCCCGACGTACTGCGCGTCGTTGAGCGTGGCATCCCGCACCAGCACGCCGAGCGCGGCGCGGTGGACCCGGCCGGCCGCGATGAGCTGATCCATGACCTGGCGGGCCAGGTTGACGGGCACGGCGAATCCGTAGCCCGAGTAGAACCCCGTCTGGCTCGCGATCGCCGAGTTGATGCCGACGACCTCGCCCTCCACGCTCACGAGCGGTCCACCCGAGTTGCCCGGGTTGATGGCGGCGTCGGTCTGGATGAAGTCCTGGATGCTGCGATCGGTGCGGCCGGGCAGGTTCAGCGTGCGTCCCTTCGCGCTGATGATGCCCGAGGTGACGGTGAAGGTCAGGTTGTCGCCCAGCGGATTGCCGACGGCGAGCACCCATTCGCCGACGCGCGCCTGATCGCTGTCGCCGAGCGGCGCCGGCGTCAGATCGGGCGCCTCGATCTTCAGCACGGCGACGTCCGTGCTGGGATCCGCGCCCACGAGCTTCGCCTTGAACTCGCGGCGGTCCAGAAGGCGCACCGTGAGCTGCTTCGCGCCGTCCACCACGTGCGCGTTGGTCAGGACATAGCCGTCACGGCTCACCACGAAGCCGGAGCCGGACGACCGCTCGTAGCCGTCCGCATCGGGAAGTTGGGGGAAGAGCCGCTCGAACCCCGGCGGCACCCGGGTCCGCGGCGCCCGGGACGTCTCGGTGCGGCCTTCCGCGCGGATGTACACCACGCTCGGCTTGACCCGTTCGGCTACCGACGCGAACGCCTCGCTCAGCCGTTGCAGACTGGCGACGTCGCCGCCCCCGTCGAGAGCGGGGGCCACCCGCGCCGGGCTGGCCGGCTGCTGGGCGGACGTCGTGGGCGGAAGGTGCAGGAGGCCCGCGAGCAGCAGGCCGGTGGCGAAGGCGCCGGCGCCGAGACCGGCGAGTCCCAGGCGATGTGCAGCACGTCCCGTCATTGCAGGAAGTCTCCACAGGGTTGACCTGTGGAGGATGTCTGGCGGATCCGGACCGTCGCAGCCGCCGCTTCGGTCGGGCTAACCGGCGAGCACGCTCTGCACCGCGCGGACCAGCCCGCCGAACTCGAACGGCTTCGGAAGAAACGTCGTGCGGCCGTCGCGGAGCTCGAGCGCCGCTACCTCATCGCTGGCATAGCCGGAGGTAAACACTACCGGCAGCTCGGGCCGATCGCGCCGCAGCACCGCCGCCAGCTCGCCGCCGCCCAGCTCGGGCATCTGCACGTCGGTGATGACCAGGTCGATGTGCGGGCCGGACTCGCGCCAGACCACGAGTGCATCGGCGCCGTCGCGCGCCTCGAGCACGCGGTACCCGTGCCGCTCGAGAATGCGCCGCGTGGCGTTGCGAACCGTGTCCTCGTCCTCGACCAGGAGGATTGTTTCGCGGCCGCGCGGCACGCTCTCGGCGGCCGGCTCGTCGGCTGCCGCTCCCTCGCCTTCCACCCGCGGGAGCAGCACGGCGAACGCGGCCCCCTGCCCCGGCGCGCTGTCCACGCGAACGGCCCCGCCGGACTGGGTGACGATGCCGTGCACGACCGCGAGGCCCAGGCCCGTGCCCTGCCCCACCCCCTTGGTGGTGAAGAAGGGCTCGAAGATCCGCACCCGGGTGGCCGCGTCCATGCCCTGGCCGGTGTCCCGGACCGTGACCGCGACGTACCGCCCGGGCGTGATGCCGGCGCACTGGGCTGCCAGCCGCGCATCGACCTCCACTTCACGGGTTTCCACGGTGATCGTGCCGCCAGCGGGCATCGCGTCCCGGGCGTTCACCACCAGATTGAGCAGCACCTGCTCGATCTGGCCCACGTCGACGCGGACCGCCCCGAGGCGGGGGTCGAGCACCGTCTCGATCACGATCCGCTCGCCGACGAGGCGGCGCCACAGCGTCTCGGCATCGGCGATCACCGCGTTGAGGCTCAGCGCCCGGGGCTGGAGCACCTGCCGCCGCCCGAAGGCGAGCAGCTGCCGCGTCAGCGCCGCGGCGCGAGTAGCGGCCTGCCGGACGTCGGCGAGATCCCCGCGCGCGGGGCTGTTCTCCGGCACCGCCTCGAGCGCCAGCTCGAGACCTCCGAAAATCGCGGTCAGGAGGTTGTTGAAGTCGTGGGCCACGCCGCCGGCGAGCCGTCCGATCGCCTCCATCCGCTGTGCCTGATGCAGCTGCGCCTCGAGCAGTCGCCGTTCCTGCTCGGCGGCCTTCGCGGCCGTGACATCCACCATGATGCCCCGCAGCCGAACCGGGCGGCCGTCCTCGACGACGACGGAAACGATATCCCGGAGCCACAGGTAGCGGCCGTCCGCGGTGGCGAAGCGGTACTCGAAGTTGTGGCCCAGCCCCCGCTCGGTCTCGGTCAGGCAGAATCGGACCGCCTCCTCCCGGTCCTCGGGATGGATGTGATCGGACCAGAACGCCGGGTCGTCATACCAGCGGGCGATCGGGTGCCCGAGGAGACGCTCCGCCTGCGAGCTCACGAAGGTGAAGCGCAGACTGGGCAGCTCGACCTCCCACACGATCCCGTCCACAGTGTGCACGAGATCGAGATACCGCCGGTGCGACTCGTGCTGCGCCCGTTCGGCCCGTTTGCGCTCCGTGACCTCTTCGACTGCGACGCTGATGCCGGTGATGTCGCCGGTGTCGCTCTTCACCGGCGTGTAATGGGCGACCCAGTCCCGCTCGACGTCCGGCTCCGCCGGCGTGGCGCCGCGCAGCTCCACGTTGAGCACCGGCTCGCCGGTGGCGAGCACCCGTTCGTAGATCGGCTCCACCACGTGGGCGATCTGCGGCACCACCTCCCGCAGGGTGCGACCGAGGTGTTCCGCCACCGGCAGCCCGTTGATGGCCGCGAGGCGGCTGTTGACCCGCAGGAAGCGGTTGGCGGGATCCATCAACGCGAGCCCGATGGGCGAGCTCTGGTACAGCCCCTCGAGCTCGCGGAGCCGTCCGCGCAGCTCCGCCTCGCTCGCCCGCAGCGCGTCCTCCAGGCGGCGGCGCTCCGTCACGTCGGTCAGCGTGCCCGACGTGCCGATGATCTCCCCGCCCTCGCCGACGGTCGGTCGCGCGAACACCTCGATCCACCGCGAGCCGCCGGACCGGCTGAGGCACCGGATCTCTTGCCTCCACCAGTCCTCCTCGCGCCGCCCCAGAGACTGGAACAGCTCCCGGGCGCGCGCGCGATCCTCCGGATGGATGTACTGGAGGCAAGCGGTGCCGAGCGTCTCGCCGACGGGAAACTCCGTGATCTCTTCCCAGGCCGGATTGAGGGAGAGCCAGCATGCCTCCGCGTCGGCCTGGAACACGACGGTCCGCAGGCTGGAGACGACGGCACGGTGGCGCTCCTCGCTCCGCCGAAGTGCCGCCTCGAGCTCTTTCCGGCCGCTGATGTCGGGATGGGTGCCGACCGCGGCCGAGGGAGTCCCGTCGGCAGTGCGCTCCACGGCCGGCCGTCGCCCCAGCTCCCGCAGCGGGTCCGGTGTCTCGGGGCGCGCCGAGATGTCCACCACCGAGCCGATGTGGCCGCGGAACAC
>DASUAH010000244.1:0-15099 GCA_035763885.1 Gemmatimonadales bacterium | reverse complement strand
CCTACGCGCGGTGGGTGGCGCGCTACATGGCGCGGCTGGAGCCGGATCCCGACCGGGTGCCGGCCGCGCCGGCGCCGGAGGCGGTGGGCCGGCTGCAGCGCGCGTTCGGGTACGGCTTCGAGGACCTGCGGCACGGCATCGAGCCGATGGCGCAGACCGCCGTGGACACGGTCTGGAGCATGGGCGATGACACGCCCATCGCGCCGCTCTCACGCATCCCGCGGAGCGTCTACGCGTACTTCCGCCAGCGGTTCGCGCAGGTGACGAACCCGCCGATCGACTCCCTGCGCGAGGCCATGGTCATGTCGCTCCGCATGCACCTCGGCCGGCGGGGCTCACCGCTGCTCGAGCGGCCCAGCTACGCGCGCATGCTGCGGATCGAGCACCCCATCCTCCTTGCCGAGGAGATGGCCGCGCTGCACAACGTGGCGGGGTTCTCGGCGGTGACCATCGACGCTCTGTGGGATCCGGCCGACGGCGCCGAGGGGCTCAGGCCCGCGCTGCTCCGGCTGCGGCGCGAGGCCGAGCGGGCCGCGCGGCGCGGCGCCCGCATCCTGGTGCTGAGCGACCGCGGGGTGAATGAGCGCCGCGCCCCCCTCCCCATGCTCCTCGCCATCGGCGCGGTGCGACAGCATCTCGTGCATACCGGCCTCCGCGCGCGGGTCGGGCTGGTCGCCGAGGCGGGCGATGCGCTCGACATCCACCACTTCGCCGCGCTGATCGGCTACGGCGCGGAGGCGGTGCATCCCTGGCTCGCGCTGGCCACCGTCGACCAGGTCTACGGCCGGGCCGAGGACCCGGGGGGCGCGCGAGCGGAGCGCCGGCAGGCGGACGGCGAGAGGTTGTCGCCGGCCGAGGCGCGGCTTCGCTTCCGCGCCGGCGCCGAGAAGGGACTCCTCAAGATCCTGTCGAAGATGGGGATCTCCACGCTCTCGTCGTACTGCGGCGCGCAGATCTTCGAGGCACTGGGGCTCGGCGCGGAGGTGATCGATTTCTGCTTCGAGGGCACCGCGTCGCCCATCGGCGGCGTCGGGTTCGAGGAACTCGCCGACGACGTGATTGCGCGCCACCGCGCCGGGTTCGGGGACGCCACCGACGAGTCCCTCCCCGATTACGGCCGGGTTCGCTTCCGCAAGGACGGCGAGGATCACGGCTGGAGCCCCACCACCGTGGTGGCGCTGCACCAGGCGGTGAAGGCGGGGACGCACGAGGCGTACGGGACCTACCTCGCGAAGGAGAGCGCCCGCCGGCCGGCGGTGCCCCGCGACCTGCTGGCGATCCGGCTCGGCACACCGGTCCCGCTGGAGGAGGTCGAGCCGGTGGAGGCCATCCGCCGGCGGTTCGTCAGCTCGGCCATGTCGCTCGGCGCGCTCTCACCGGAGGCGCACGCCACGCTGGCCGTCGGCATGAACCGGATGGGCGCGAAATCGAATTCGGGCGAGGGCGGCGAGGACCCGCACAACTACCGCACGCTGCCCAACGGCGACCGGCTGGACAACCGGATCAAGCAGGTCGCCTCCGCCCGCTTCGGCGTGACGACCGAGTATCTCATCCGCGCCGAGGAGCTCGAGATCAAGATCGTGCAGGGCGCCAAGCCCGGCGAGGGCGGCCAGCTCCCGGGACACAAGGTCACCGAGCTGATCGCCCGGCTGCGCCACGCGGTCCCCGGGATCCAGCTCATCTCGCCGCCGCCCCATCACGACATCTACTCGATCGAGGATCTCGCGCAGCTGATCCTGGATCTCAAGACGGTGAATCCCCGCGCCCGGGTCGGCGTGAAGCTCGTGGCGGAAACGGGCGTCGGGACCGTGGCGGCCGGCGTGTGCAAGGCATACGCCGACTACGTGCTGATCGCGGGACACAGCGGCGGCACCGGCGCATCCCCGCTCTCGTCGATCAAGCACGCGGGTGCCCCCTGGGAGCTCGGGCTGGCCGAGACGCAGGCAACGCTGGTCCGCAACGGGCTGCGCCACCGGATCGAGGTGCGCACCGACGGCGGACTCAAGACCGGTCGTGACGTCGTGATCGCGGCCCTGCTCGGCGCCGAGGCGTACGGGTTCGGGACCGCCGCGCTGGTGGCGATCGGCTGCGCGATGGCGCGCCAGTGCCACCTCAACACCTGCCCGACCGGAATCGCGACCCAGCGGCCCGACCTCCGGGCGAAGTTCAAGGGCACCCCGGAGCAGGTGGTCACCTATTTCACGCTGCTCGCCGAGGACGTGCGCGAGATCCTCGCGGGAATGGGTGTGCGCTCGCTCGACGAGATCGTCGGACGCAGCGATCTGCTCGAGCGCGTCGAGCGTCCCGACCTGCCGCGGGCGCAGATGCTCGATCTTTCGATGCTGCTCGGAGCGCCCGACGGCCGGACACCCGGACGGCCGGACGGTCAGTCGCTGAGCCCGGCTTCTCCGCCGGTCCTCCACAGCGCCTCACTCCGCAACGACCGCCCCGGGCTCGTCTCGCTCGACACCGAGATCCTCGAGGAGCTGACACCATATCTCGAGAGCGGACTGCCGTTCACCGGGAGCTATCAGATCCGCAACCACCATCTCACCGTAGGGGCGCGGGTGGCCGGCGTCATCGCCGAGCGATGGGGGGACGCCGGCCTGCCGGAGGGACGCGTCCGGCTTCGGTTCACCGGCCCCGCGGGACAGAGCTTCGGCGCGTTCGCAACCCCCGGGATGCACCTCGACCTCGAGGGCGAGGCGAACGACTACGTCGGCAAGGGGCTCTCCGGGGGCGAGATCACGATCCGCCCCTTCCGGCGGGCGGCGTACTCGGAGGCGACCCACGAGAATCTGATCATCGGCAACGTGTGTCTCTACGGAGCGACCGGCGGCCGGCTGTTCGCCGCGGGCCAGGCGGGCGACCGGTTCGGCGTGCGCAACTCCGGCGCGATCGCGGTCATCGAGGGCGCGGGCAACCACTGCTGCGAGTACATGACCGGTGGAATCGTCGCGGTGCTCGGGCGGGCCGGTCGCAATGTCGGCGCCGGGATGTCGAACGGGGTGGCGTACGTGCTCGACGAGACCCGGACCCTGCACGAGCGGCACAATCCCGACATGGTGGAACTGGTCGATCTCGACGGCGTGGACGAGGACGTCCTGCTGCGGCTCATCCGGGAGCACGAGGACAAGACGACCAGCCCGCGGGCCCGGCACATCCTGGTGCACTGGGACCGCTACCGCCCGTTGTTCCGCAAGGTGGCCGCAAAAGGCGCCGCGCAATACGTCGCCGAGATCCGCGCCGCGTATCTCCGGTGCCCCCGCGGAGTGGAGCCGGAGCTGGCCCTGGCGAGACGGAGCGCATAGGGGGCTAGCTTTCCCCCATGCGCCGCCTCCCGGTCCTCACACTCCTCGCCTTCACCTCTCCGCTCGCCGCCCAGGGCGAGCACTCCGACCTGGGGTTCCAGCTCGGTTACTCGCTGGCCGGGTTCACCGACCAGCCTGCCGGTCTCGGCGAGTCGCGGAGCGGCAGCATGTTCGGCGTCTTCCTCGGCACCCCCGTGGCCGGCCCGCTCAGCGCCCAGGCCGAGCTGTCTCTCGCGAAGAAGGGCGGCGGTCTGTCGACGGTGGTGCGCGACATACCGGCGCGCCTCAGCCTACAGCTGGTCTACATCGAGCTTCCGCTCGTTGCCCGGGTCGCGGTGCCCGTCGGCGGACGCCTGCACCCGAACCTGTTCGGCGGCGGAACGGTCGCTCTCAACATCGGGTGCGACATTCAGGCGGAGATTCCGGGTCTCATCCCGCAGCAGGAGTGCAGCGACACCGGCGGCACCGCCGTGGAGGTGCACACGTTCGACTACGGGCTCGTCGTGGGAGCGGGCGTGGAGTACGATTGGCGCCACTCGGCCGCCCGGCTGGAGGTTCGCCGCACGCTCGGGCTCCGCCCCGTGACCCCCGGTGACCCGGCCGAGAATCGCGCCTGGGCCATCCTGTTCGGCATCACGTTGTAGCAGTCCACTTCTGCAGTATTGACGGCTCTCCGACTCCGCCCTACCGTGGCCATTGCTGGTCACCGACAACTCCGCTCGCCGCTGCCGGGCCGCGATTCGCGTGGGCCGGCCTTTCGGCTTTGGGCGGACTGGGGGAGGGCACGGAAATGCGGATACATCCAGGTCACCGCATGGCGGCGCTGGCTATCGCGGCGCTGGCCGGGTGCGAGCCGCAGGCCGACCGGCCCGTGGACACCGGGATCGCCGAGGCCCGACGGACGGTCCCGCTGACGACCGGCTCGGAGGAGGCACGCCGGCAGTATGTGGTGGGGCGGGACCTGTTCGACAAGCTGCGGTTCCACGAGGCGCGCAAGCACTTCCAGTTCGCGGTGGACGCCGATCCCAACTTCGCGATTGCGCACTACCACCTCGCGCTCAGCGAGGCGACGACGAAAGCGTTCTTCGATCGGCTGCACCGGGCGATGGCGCTCGCGGAGCAGGCATCGGAGGGCGAGCGGCTGATCATCAACGCCCTGCACGCCAGCGCCAACGCCGACCCGGCGAAGGCACTCTCGTACTACGAGCAGCTGGTGACGGCCTACCCCAACGACGCGTACGCCCATTTCCTCCTGGGATTCGCCGTCGCTGGGCGGCAGGAGTTCGAGAAGGCCATCGCCGAGTTCACCCGGGCTACCGAGCTGGACCCGGACTACTCGCCCGCGTGGAATGCGCTCGGCTATGCCTATCGCCCGCTGGGCCGGTTCGACGAGGCCGAGCGGGCGTTCAAGCGCTACATCCAGCTGATCCCCAAGGAGCCGAACCCGTACGACTCCTACGCCGAGCTCCTGCTCAAGACCGGACGCCACGAGGAATCCATCGCGATGTACCGGAAGGCGCTGGAGGCGGATCGGCACTTCGTGTCCGCGCACGTGGGCATCGCGAGCAATCTGATGTACCAGGGCCGGCATGCCGAGGCGCAGGTGGAGCTCGAGCGCTTGCTCGCCGGCGCGCGGGACAACGGCGAACGCCGGACCGCGCGCCTGGCCATGGCGGTAGCCTACCTCGACGAGGGAAAACCCGGCGCCGCCATCGAGCAGCTCGCCACCCGCTACGCGCTCGGTGAGCGGGACGGCGACGCCGCCGCGATGGCGGAAGATGCCGCACTGATGGGAACCGTCTACCTCGAGTCCGGACAGCCGGGCCGCGCCCTCGGCCAGTACCGGCGGGCCCTGAAGATCGTGGAGGGATCCGCGCTGTCCGAGGAGATCAAGGCCGACGCGCGCTTGCAGCACCGGGCGCAAATCGCCCGGGTGGCCCTCAAGCAGGGCGATACCGCCGGGGCCCGTCGGGCGGCCGATGCGTTCGCCGAGAGCGCGGGGAACGCGCAGAATCCCGCACGCGACCGGGAGGCCCAGGAGCTTGTCGGCCTTGTCGCCCTGGCGACCGGAGACTACGGCGGCGCGCTCACTCATCTGGAGCAGGCGGACCGTCAGGACCCGTACGTTCTCCACGCGATGGCCCGGGCATACGAAGGGCAGGGCGACGCCGCGAAGGCCCGGGAGATGTACTCCATCGTGGCGACCCACAACGAGTTACCGTCGTTGCGGTACGCCAGCGTCCGGCGAGTCGCGCGCGGGCTGGCCGGGAGCCGCTGAGGGCTCGCGGGCCGCGGTGGGTGACCCACTACCCGGGGAGTTCCCCCTTGCGGGTTTTTCTACCGTTTCGCATACTTGCTGAACGACAAGCAAGTAACCATCATGACCACTGGCCCCGACCGAGAGCGTAATCCCGACCGCACCCGCGAGGCGATTCTGGACGCCGCCGAGCGGCTGTTCGCCCGGCAGGGGTACGACGCCACCAGCCTGAGCCAGGTGGGAAAGGCCGCGGGCGTGTCGCGAGGCACGCCGGGCTACTTCTTCGGGTCCAAGGCCGAGCTGTACCGCGCCGTGCTGGAGCGCTGCTTCGGCGAGGTGCACGGCGCGGTGCGATCGGGACGGGACCGCGCCCTTGCGAGCGGAGAGGGGCCGGAGGTCGTGCTGGCGGGTGCCGTCTCCGAGTACTTCGATTTCCTGGTCGCGCGCCCGAATTTCGTGCGTCTGCTCGAGCGGCAGGCGCTCGGCGGCAACGGCGCGCTGCCGAACGCCCCCGCGCACATCCAGGCGGGCCGGGAAGCTCTCGCGGCGCTCGCCCAGGAGCTGGGGCTCGATCCCGGCCCCTCCGGCGAGGCGGCCCAACTCCTGCTGAGCATCGTTGCACTGTGCTGGTTCCCGGTGGTACACGCGGGGATCATCGCGCCCGCCCTCGGCGTGGACCTGGGCGGACCGGAAGCCGTGGAGCGCCGCAAGCGGCACGTGATCGAGCTGGTGCTGCATGGCGTGCATGGCCGGGCGGTCGCGGCCGGCGACCAGCGGATGGCGGACAGCGAACACCTGAGGACCCCATGACCGATCTGATGCACGCCCCCGCCGCGGCCCCGAAGCCTTACCAGTCCGCCCTCGCCACCGAGCAGGAGGCCCGTGAGGTAGCCGAGGCCGCCCGCGAGAAGGAGTGGCAGGCGCCCAGCTTCGTGCGGGAGCTGTTCGAGGGATCGTTCCGGCTCGATCTGGTCCACCCCTATCCCGAGCAGGATCCGGCAGATGTCGAGAAGGCGCGCCCGTTCCTCGAGCGGCTCGAGCGATTCCTGCGGGAGCAGGTGGACAGCGACCGGATCGACCGCGAGGGAAAGATCCCGCCCGAGGTGATCCAGGGGCTGCGGGAGATCGGCGCGTTCGGAATCAAGATTCCGGAGGAGTACGGCGGGCTGGGGTTGAGCCAGACCAGCTACACGCACTCGATCGGTCTCGTCACCAGCCAGGACGGCAACCTCACCGCCCTGCTCTCGGCGGCGCAGTCGATCGGCGTCCCCACGCCGCTCAAGCTCTTCGGCACCCCCGAGCAGAAGCGGAAGTACCTGCCCCGGCTCGCGCGGGGCGCGATCTCGGCCTTCGCGCTCACCGAGCCCAACGTGGGCTCCGACCCGGCGGCGATGATGACGACCGCGGAGCTGTCCGCCGACGGCACCCACTACGTGCTGAGCGGCGAGAAGCTCTGGTGCACCAACGGGACCATCGCCGAGCTGATGGTGGTCATGGCGCGCACCGGGCCGAAGAAGATCACGGCGTTCATCGTCGAGACCAGCTGGCCCGGGGTGGAGGTGGCGCAGCGGCTGCACTTCATGGGCCTCAAGGCCCTCGAGAACGGCGTGATCCGCTTCCACAACGTGAAGGTGCCGGTCGACAACGTGCTCTGGGGCGACGGCAAGGGACTCAAGCTGGCGCTGGTGACGCTGAACACCGGCCGTCTCACGCTCCCCGCCTCGTGCGTCGCGGCCGGAAAGCGGTGCGTCGAGATCGCGCGCCGGTGGGCCGCCGAACGGGTCCAGTGGGGCCAGGCGATCGGCAAGCACGACATGATCGCCCAGAAGATCGGCCGGATGGCGGCGGAGGTCTTCGCCATGGAGGCCGTGTCGGACCTGGCATCGCTCATGGCCGATCGGGGCCGGACCGACATCCGGCTCGAGGCGGCGATGGCGAAGATGTGGAACACCGAGACGGCGTGGCGGATCGCCGACGACACCCTGCAGATCAAGGGCGGGCGCGGATACGAGACGGCCGACAGCCTGCGCAGCCGCGGCGAGCGGCCCGATCCGGTCGAGCGGATCATGCGCGACATGCGCATCAACCTGATCTTCGAGGGATCCAGCGAGGTCATGCGGCTGTTCATCGCACGCGAAGCCGTCGACACCCACCTCCGGGTAGCGGGGGCGCTGATCGACCCGAAGTCGCCGATGGGCGACAGGATCCGCGCGCTGCTCCGGTCCGGGGCCTACTACGCCGCCTGGTATCCCAGGCTGTACGTCGGCTGGGGCCGGGTGCCGCAGTACGGCGAATTCGGCCCGCTGGCCACGCATCTGCGGTTCGTGAACCGCGCCTCGCGACAGCTGGCCCGCACGCTGTTCCACTGCATGCTCCGGTTCGGCCCGAAGCTCGAGAAGCGGCAGGCGGTGCTCGCGCGACTGGTGGAGATCGGTGCGGAGCTCCTGGCCATTACCGCGGCATGCGCTCGCGCCCACGCGCTCGCGCGGAAGGCCGAACGGGCGGACGGCCGGACGGCCGGCAGTCCGGTGGAGCTGGCCGATCTGTTCAGCCGGCAGGCGCGGCGGCGGGTGCGGGAGCGATTCGCCGCCGTCTGGTCGAACGACGACGACAGGACCTACGCGACGGCCCAGCGGGTGCTTCGAGGCGAGTTCGGCTGGATGGAGGACGGGATCGTCAGATAGGCGCGGAGGGTCTACATTACCCCCATGCCGATCGCCGAAGGTCGCACGATCCCGTTCTCCGGACCCGAAGCCATCGACGCGTCGGTCCTGGAGACGTTTCCCTACCAGGGGCCGGAGCAGGAGATCACCACCCAGACGCCCGAGTTCAGCGCCGTCTGCCCCTTTAGCGGGCTGCCCGACTATGCGACGCTGACCATCCGGTACGTGCCCTCGGATCGCTGCGTGGAGCTCAGAAGCCTCAAGTATTACGTGACCAGCTACCGAAACGTCGGCATCTACCAGGAGCACGCCACGGCGCGCATCGCGGAAGATCTCCACCGTGTGCTCCAGCCCCGCCGTCTCGTCGTCACCACGCTATACAACGTGCGGGGGGGCTTCGAGACGACCTGCACGGTCGCGCTGCCGAGGTAGCCCCGCGCACTGCCGGAGCGTCCGGCGCAGCTCACCCCGAACGATCGATGCATCATGACGGACCTGCTCCTCGCCTTCGCCGAATCCCTCCTGCTGCTCTACCTCGCCTCGTGGATCGCGCTGTACACCCACGAGATCGGCCACGCCGGCGCGGCCCACGCGCTCGGGGTACGGGTGTGGGGCGTCCGGATGGGGGTGGGCCCGACCCTCTTCGACGGGGCGGTGGCCGGCTGCCAGTTGCGGATCGGGTTGCTGCCGCTGATCGGGTCGGTGGTCCTGGCGGATGAGGCCGCGTCGGCGATCGGCTATCGCGACATCCGCTCGGGTGCCTGGCGGTTCGAGTGGGTCCGTGGGGCGTGGCGCGCACCGGTCATCTCCGCCGCGGGCGGGGCCAGCAACCTGCTGGGCCTGCTGCTCGTGGTGGCGTACTGGACGCTCGCCGGCAAGCCCCCCCTCGGTACGGTCGGGGGCGATCTCTCGCTCTTCGCCTTCGCAGCCAACCTCTCGGGGTACTTCAACCTGTTCCCCTGCTTCTCCTCCGACGGGGCGCACCTGCTGGCGCACGTGGCTGCCGCGCGCCGGACGCCGCGTCCCACCCTCTCGTAGTCTCCCGAGCGCAGGGGTTCCGGCGTATCATTGGGTTCGGACCGGCGCCGAGCCGGCCGGCGCCACCCATGCGAGGACCCGCCGTGCCCAAGGATACGCTGACCGTCACCGACAACCGCACCGGGAAGACCTACGAGCTCCCCGTCACCGACGGGACGATCCGCGCCATGGATCTCCGGCAGATCCGGGTGTCGAGCGACGATTTCGGCCTGATGACATACGACCCGGCCTTCATGAACACCGCCGCGTGCCGGAGCTCGATCACCTTCATCGACGGCGATCGCGGCATCCTCCGCTATCGCGGGTACCCGATCGAGGAGGTCGCGGAGCGGGCCTCGTTTCTCGAGGTGGCCTGGCTCCTGATCGAAGGCGAGCTTCCGACTCGCGCCGAGCTCGAGGCGTGGGAAGACGAGATCCGCTACCACACCTACGTCCACACCAACCTCACCAAGTTCCTCGAGGGGTTTCGCTACGACGCCCACCCGATGGGCATGCTGCTCGGCGCCGCGGGCGCGCTCTCGACGTTCTACCCGGACGCCAAGCACGTGCACGACCCGGTCAACCGCCGGCTGCAGCGCGTCCGGCTGCTGGCCAAGCTGCCGACCATCGCCGCCTTCGTCTTCCGCCACTCACGCGGCCTGCCGTTCGTGCTCCCCGACAACGATCTCGACTACATCGGCAACTTCGTCAACATGACGTTCAGCATCGGGGGCCGGCACAAACCCAACAAGGTGCTGCAGCGTGCCCTCGAGATCCTCCTGATCCTCCACGCCGATCACGAGCAGAACTGCTCCACCAGCTCGGTGCGCGCGGTGGGCTCTTCCCAGGTGGACCCGTTCTCCGCGGTCTCGGCCGGCATCGCCGCGCTCTACGGCCCGCTCCACGGCGGCGCGAACGAGGCCGTGCTCCTGATGCTCGACGAGATCGGCGACCAGAGGAACATTCCGGCCTTCATCGAGAAGGTGAAGGGCGGCTCCGACCGGCTGATGGGCTTCGGTCATCGGGTCTACAAGTCGTACGACCCCCGCGCCAGGCTGATCAAGAAGGTGGCCTACGACGTGTTCCAGCAGACCGGCCTCAACCCGAAGCTCGAGATCGCGCTGGAGCTGGAGCGGATCGCGCTCGAGGACGAGTACTTCATCAAGCGGAAGCTCTATCCCAACGTGGACTTCTATTCGGGGCTGATCTATCAGGCGATGGGATACCCGACGGACTACTTCACGGTGCTGTTCGCCCTCGGTCGCACGCCGGGCTGGCTGGCTCAGTGGGAGGAGATGATCCGGGACAAGGAGCAGAAGATTGCTCGGCCGCGCCAGATTTACGTGGGGCACGGCGAGCGGCCCTTCGTCGCCACCGACGAGCGTTAGGCGCACGGCCGGGGTCCCGGCGCTCCAGCCGGTGGGGCGGGTCGCTCCGGCTCACTTCACGTTCTCCACCTCGATTTCCTTCGGTATGTCCCCCTCGAGATAGGTGTACCCCTCCAGCCCCGCCACGTAGTCGGCGATGAAGCTGTTGGCCTCGTGCCGGGTGAGGTCCTTGGTCTTCGCCACCTTGCGCCGGAACGTCGCGAGCAGGTCCGAAGCGTGGAACTGCACGTAGTTGAGCACCTCGGTCACGGTGTCCCCGTGCACGAGGTCGGTGACCTCGTAGCCGTGCTCGGTCAGCCGCACGTGCACCGCGTTGGTGTCACCGAACAGGTTGTGCAGGTCGCCGAGAATCTCCTGGTACGCCCCGGTGAGGAAGATGCCCAGGATGTAGGGCTCCCCCTCCACGACGGGGTGCAGCTCGAGCGACGGCTTGCCCTTGCGCCCGCCGCCGAAGCGGTCGATCACGCCGTCCGAGTCGCAGGTGATGTCCTGCAGCGTGCCCCGGCGGACCGGCTGCTCCCGCAGCCGGTGGATCGGCACGATCGGGAAGATCTGGTCGATCGCCCAGTTGTCCGGCAGCGACTGAAAGACCGAGAAGTTGCAGAAGTACCGGTCCACCAGCACGGCCTCGATGTGGGCCGCGATCTCGGGGAACGCGGCGCGGTCGTCCGCGATCGCGGTGGCGATCGCCTTGAGGGTGCAGAGGTAGAACCGCTCGGCGTCGGCCTTGTCGCGCAGCGAAAACACGCCGCTGGCGAAGTACTCCTGCGCCCGCTCCTTGGCGAAGACGACATCGTGAAACACCTCCTGGACCCGGTCCGGCGAGACCGACTCGAGGTCCTCCGCCATCTCCACGAGCAGCGGGTGGGGGTCGTCGCGCAGCGCCGGCGGCACCGGCTCGGTGAGCGACTCGACGTCGATCACGTTCACGAGCAGCAGCGAGTGGTGCGCGGTGAGCGCCCGGCCCGACTCCGAGATGAGGTTGGGCATCGGGAGCTCCTCGGTGCGGCAGACGGTCCCGAGGGTATACACCACGTCGTTGGCGTACTCCCGCATCGAGTAGTTCACGCTGGCCGGCCGCGTGGACCGTGACCCATCGTAGTCCACGCCGAGGCCTCCGCCCACGTCCACATAGTCCAGCTGGTCGAAGCCCATCCCGCGGAGCTCGGCGTAGTAGCGGCCGATCTCCTCCAGCCCGGCCTTGATCACCCGGATGTCGGGGATCTGGCTGCCGAGGTGGAAGTGGATCAGGCGCAGGATGTCCTTGCGCCCGAGCGACGTGAGCCGATCGAGCAGCTTCATCAGCTCCACCGCACCGAGCCCGAACTTCGACTTCTCCCCGCCGCTCTTGGCCCAGCGGCCCGATCCCTCGCTCGCGAGCTTGATCCGCACGCCGACCGTGGGGTTGATCCGCATCTCGTCGGCCACCCGGAACAGCACCTCCAGCTCGTTCAGCTGCTCCAGCACGATCATCACCGTGTGGCCGAGCCGCTGACCCATCAGGGCGAGGCGCATGAACTCCTCGTCCTTGTAGCCGTTGCAGACGATCAGGTGTTGGGTGCCCTCGTTGAGCCCGAGCACCGCCATGAGCTCCGGCTTGCTGCCGCACTCAAGCCCCGCCCCGTGCGGTGCGCCGAACTCGAGGATCTCCTGGACCACGTGGCGCTGCTGGTTGACCTTGATCGGGTACACCGTGGTGTAGCGCCCCTCGTACCCGAACTCCTTGCTCGCGTTGTGGAAATGGCTGGAGAGCGTCTGGATCCGCGATCGCAGGATGTCGGAGAACCGCAGCAGCAATGGGAGCCCCACGCCCTGTGCGTTCAGGTCGAGGGCGAGCTGGTAGAGATCGAGGCCGCGCTTGGGATTGCCGTCGGGATGGACGGTGACGTGCCCCTCGTCGTTGACCCGGAAGTAGCCCAGACCCCAGCCGCTCATGTTGTAGAGCTTCTCGGAGTCCTTCGCGGTCCAGGGAATCGCGGGGGACGAGACGGTCGTTGTGATGGCGAGCTCCTGGGCTGGGGTACCGGGGAGCAATGATAAATCCCGCTGCCTCGATTTGCAGCGCCGGTGCGCCGGTGGCGCGCGGGGGCGGCCTCTGTCCTGTCGCGCTCGCGCCACAGAGGGGGCGTCTCTCCGAGACAACGGTGCCGCGACCGTGCGCCGGCGGCCACCGGCTAACTCGTACCTCGTGCCGCGGTTCCGACGCGGCACGAACCTCGCGCCTCGGTCGGGCGTGCACCGCTAAAGCAATCTATTGCAAACGGTTGCACTGTCAGCTCAGCTCCGACTGCGAGGCTTTCAATGTTCCCCCAGACCCTGATCTCCAAGCGCCGCCTGCCCCCCGCCGTTCGGGGACGGCTCCAGGTCGCCTACGCGCGAGCGTGGGAGGCGCTCTCCGATACGCATTACCAGCAGGCTGTCCTGTTCGCGCGCCGGCTCGCCGACCGGCTCTCCCTCGAGGAGTCCCTGGATCGGTACTTCCGCGAGGTCGCCGTCCCGGTGGCCATGCAGGAGACCGTGCGGGCCCGCGCGCTGCTCCAGCTCGCAGATGCCCTCCCGCCCGTGGCGGACCCGGCCGACGCCGCCGACCCCTGGCAGCGGCTCCGGCCGGACCGGCTCGTGGAATCGGTCCGGCGCCGGGCGCAGTGGGTGGAAGAGACCGGCCTGCAGTGCCGGATGGCGGCATGCCTGGCCGACGCCGCAGTCACCGAGACCCATACCCGAATGGCCGTGGAGGTGGCGGAGCTGGTGGCGGCGACGCTGCCGGCGGACGAGGCGGTGATGCTGTACATCCGCAGCTTCGACCTGCCGGTGCGCGACGGCGACGCGGTGTTCCGGGCCGCGCTGGCCCGCTTCGGCGAGCGCCATCTGGTTCCCACCGGGGCGCCCCGCCTGCACGTCGACCCGCCCGCGCCGGTGGCGCACCCGGAGCCGGCCTCCGCTCCCACACTGGCGCCGGTGCCCGCCCCCGCGTTCGGTCTCCGCGTCATCGTCTAGCCGCCGCACGACCGAGCACGTCCCGACCGGCCCCCGGGTGTATTTTCCCGGGGGCCGGTCGTTCAGGGGGAATACTCGCGTGAAGTGGTCGTATCGCATCGGGACCGTCGCGGGCACGGAGATCAAGGTGCACGTGACCTTCCTCCTGCTCCTCGCGTGGTACGGGTTCTCCGCCTGGCGGGCCGAGGGCGCGAGCGCCGCGCTTGCCAGCACCCTTTTTCTTCTGGCGCTCTTCGGCTGCGTCGTCGTGCACGAGTTCGGGCACATTCTGATGGCACGGCGGTTCGGCGTGCGCACACCCGATGTCATTCTCCTGCCGATTGGCGGCGTGGCCAGGCTGGAGCGGATTCCGGAGGAGCCGCGGCAGGAGCTGTCGATCGCGATCGCCGGGCCGGTGGTCACGCTCGTCATCGCAACCGCCCTCTGGGGCTGGCTCCGCCTGACCGGCCAGAGCGTCACGCTGAGCGCGCTCACGCTCGAGCGGGGCGCGTTCGTCACCCGCCTGATGGCGGTGAACCTGTGGCTGCTGGCGTTCAATCTCCTGCCGGCGTTCCCGATGGACGGCGGGCGCATGCTGCGCGCGGCGCTCGCCTCCCGCCTGGGCGTCCTGCGCGCGACGCGCCTGGCGGGCACGATCGGCCAGATGCTCGCGGTGGTGATGTTCCTCGTGGGGCTCCGGGCCGGCGCGGAGTTGCTCGCCCTCATCGCGCTGTTCGTCTTCCTCGGCGCGGGAGCGGAGATGAGCGCGGTGGAGACCCGCGTGATCGGCCAGGGCCTGCGGGTCTCGGAGATGATGGTGACCCGGTTCCACACGATCCCGATCCATGCGACCCTGGCGCAGGTCGTGGATCTGCTGCTGTCGGGCGAGCAGCGCGAGTTTCCCGTGGTGGACAACCTCGGCCGCACAGAGGGGATCCTGACCCGCGACAATCTGCTGCGGGGCCTGCGGGAGCGGGGCCCGGAGTCGATCGTGGCGGAGGCGATGACCGCGCCGGCGCCGACGGTCTCTCCCACGCTCGCATTCGACGAGGCGCTCCACCGCCTGCGGTCGAGCGGCCTTCCGGCACTGCCCGTCGTCGATGGCGGGGGCGCGCTCGTCGGCCTGCTGACGATGGACAACATTTCCGAGCTGCTGCTCGTGAGGCGGGCCCGCGCCGCCCGCTGAATCCCGTTCCGATGCGCCGGCCTGCCGCCTGGGTGCTGCGGCTGGTCGGCTACGACCTCCCACATGGGCCGATCAGCAGCGCCGGGCCCGCCAGTCCCGCGGCGCACAGGCGAGCCCGGGCTCACGCCAGAGCCCGGCGCGCGCGCGGCGCGCCGCCTTTTGCGCGCGCTCCAGCCGCCGGGCATACTTGACGTTGGGGGGCACGGTGAGGAGGAACGCCCACCCGGCGCGGACGACCGTCTCGTTTACCAGCGTGTCACCCCGCCAGGCATAGGCCAGCGTCCGGCCGTAGCGGTCCCGG
>DASUAH010000243.1:0-2289 GCA_035763885.1 Gemmatimonadales bacterium | reverse complement strand
CGCCCTACAACGTCAACCGCCTGGGCCAGGTCGCCGCCCTGGCCGCGCTCGAAGACCGGGCGCACTGGCAGGAGAGCCGCGACCTCGTCATCGTCGAGCGCGCGTTCCTCAGCCGGGAGTTGAGCCGGCGCGGCCTGGCCTTTCCGCCCTCACAGGCGAATTTCCTGCTCGTGAAGGTGCCGGGCGCCGATCGCATCCGCCAGGCCCTGGCCCGGGGC
This sequence comes from Gemmatimonadales bacterium, assembly GCA_035763885.1. GTDB lineage: Bacteria > Gemmatimonadota > Gemmatimonadetes > Gemmatimonadales > GWC2-71-9 > DASQPE01. The sequence goes on along the minus strand of DASUAH010000243.1, from coordinate 2,071 downwards.
GGGATCCTCGTGCGGGACGGCACCGCCGTCGGCTTCCCCGATCACCTGAGGATCTCGGTGGGTACGCGGGAGACGAATCAGCGCCTGCTCGCCGTGCTCGACCGCGAAGCGGCGTGAGCTAGCGACGCCCGGAGTCGCGCGGGCGCGCGGTGGCGAGTTCGCGCTCCAGCTCCTGGATCCGACGGGCCAGCACCTCGCGCTCGGCCCGGAGCGCGGCCAGTTGGGGATCCCGCTGGCGCGAATCTTGTTGGGCCAGCCGCGTCTGCAGCGTGACCTCGCGGGCGTAGACCTCTTTGAGCTCCCGCTCGAGACCCCGGATTCGCTGCTTGGCGGGAAGGTAGTTCACGAACATCACATAGAGCAGGAGGCCCAGGAGCAGGAGGCTCGAGGCCACCAGCATCCACGGGAGCCTGGGCAGCCGTGCGGCGTGGGCCACGATCGGGGATTTTAGCAAATCTGCTATCATCGAACTCGTGGAGTTGCGGGTTTTCTTCGCTCGAGCGATTCGGGCCAGCTTCCGGGACCTGGCACTCGACGACGAGCCGGCCGCCACCTACCTCGCCGACCTCCTCGCGCGCTTCGCCCGTGCCGAGAACCTCTACCCGCGCGGTGTCGCGCTGCCCCGACTCGAGACCGTCGTCGACATGTTGCTCGACATCCAGACCGTCTGGCAGGAGGACGCTCCGGGGTTCCAGCCCGAGCACGAGGTGACGGTGCGCCGGCACATCGGCGACTACACGATGTTCATGACCGGGGTGTTCCGCGAGCGTGTCGACCGGATCGCCTCGACGAGCTTCTACATCTCCCAGGGCAAGCGCGCCTATCGCTTCGTCTCCGAGCACGCCCGGGCGCGGGCCGGCGCGGGCAGCCTGCCCTATCGCCGGCTCGCCGAGCACTTCGAGCGCTACGTTGGCGCCCTCGACTACACGCGGCGGGTCCACTTCCCCCAGGGTCCGGGGCATCCCCTGCTCCGGCTCGCGCTTGAATGACCCGGGCGCAGCCGGCCGCTCGCTCCTCGAGAGTCTCCTCACCCGCGGCACCCCGCCCACCCCTGACGAGCTTCAGACGCTGGCCGAGCTGTCCGCCACGGCCCTCGACGACGCGCTACGGCAGTTCGCCGGCGGCCACGGCGCCGCGGCACTCTCCGTCCTGACCGCGCTCGCTGCCGAGCCCGCGCCGCGCACCGTGCGTCGCGCCGCCAAGCGGGCGCTTTATCGGCTCGCCCAGGGCGGCGTCACGCCGCCCGCCGCGCCGGTCACCGTGCCCGCCGCTACCGGCCGACACCCCCTGCGTGCGGTGCGCGCGTGGGGCTCGGGGATCGACGGCAGCGGGTCGCGAGCCGTCTGGATCGTCTTCGAAGGTCAGTGGGGCGCGCTCCGGCTGTGCTCCGTCATTCTCAACGACACCGCCGGGATCCTGGAATCCGCCGGAGGTGACATCACCAAGAAGCGGCTCGATCGTGAGCTGGCCGACCTGCGGGCCGCCCAGAAGCTGCCCTGGGTGAGTCTCCCTCCCGATCGCGCCATAGGCCTCATCGCCGAGGCCCTCGCGCTCCACCAGGCCTCCGGCACGGAGCCCCCCGCCACATTCGGGCGCTGGCAGCCGCTGTTCGAGGGGACCCCGCCGGCGATGCCTCCGGACCTGGGCGATCCCGATCCCGCGCTCGCCGAGCGCGCCAGCGAGCTCCTCGAGCTTCCCGAGCTCGCCGGCTGGTTTCTCGAGCCGGCGTCGGTCCAGACGGACGCCCTCGAGCTGCTGCAGGCGCGGGAGAGCCGGCTCGTGCTCTCCGACCAGCAAAAGGCGGAGCGCCAGGAGGCGATCCTTCGCCGGGTGGTCGAGCGCGAGATGACACCGGCGGCGCGGCAGCTCTGGGCCCGCCGGCTCGGCGAGATGGCGCTCATCCTGGCCGAGGCCGGCCGCAGCGAGCACGCCGCCATCGCCCGGGCCGCGGCCGCCAATCTCCTCGACCCGCGCCGCGACGCCGCACGCGAGGCCTTCGCCCGCGGCGTGGCCGCCCGTGCGCTCGCCGCCGCCGGGGAGGTCGCCCTGGGCCGGCTCAGCGCCGCCGATG
>DASUAH010000242.1:0-8092 GCA_035763885.1 Gemmatimonadales bacterium | reverse complement strand
TCGCGAATGCGTTCGGCTGCTCGTGCGGCGCCACGGCGACGACCGGCATCGGCAGGTCGGCCCGCTGGGGGCGATGCTGATCCAGTTCGCCATCTCGCGCCAGCGCGAGTTCGAGGCCGACCGGGTGGGCGCGGAGATCCTGGGCCGGCCGATGCCGCTCGCCAACGCGCTCAGGCGGCTCGACGCCCTGGCGCACCGGATCCCCATGAACGTGGCACCCGCCGCGGCGCCCCTGGCGCAGGTGAACCCGCTCGCGGCGTACGGTGGAGGCATCGCGACGCTCTTCAGCACCCACCCGCCCACGGAGGAGCGGGTCGCGCGGCTCGAAGCCATGGCAGCGGGGCGGTAATTGGGGGACCACCCCACCGCGGTCTGGCTGGGGTTCACCGTCCTCGTCGTAGCACTGCTCGTGCTCGACCTGGGCGTGCTCAACCGCAGGGCGCACGTCCTGACGTTCAAGGAGGCGATGAGCTGGAGCGGCGGGCTCATCGCCCTCGCTCACCTGTTCGGCCTCTTCATGCTCTGGCGGGAGGGGACCCAGTCGGCGCTGGAGTACTACACCGGCTATCTCATCGAGCTGTCGCTCAGCGTCGACAACCTCTTCGTTTTCATCCTGATCTTCCAGTACTTCGCGGTTCCCGCGGAGGCGCAGCCGAAGGTGCTCAAGTGGGGCATCCTCGGCGCCATCGTGATGCGGCTCGTCATGATCACGCTGGGTGCGCTGCTGCTCCAGCGGTTCCACTGGATCATCTACGTGTTCGGGGGGATCCTCATCCTGACGGGCATCCGGATGCTGACGCAGGAGGAGGCGCACATCGAGCCCGAGAAGAACCCGATCGTCCGGCTGGCGCGCCGTTTCCTTCCGTTCACCCGGGCGTACGAGAACAACCGCTTCGTCATCCGGGCCGCGGACGGCCGCTGGCTGGCCACGCCCCTCCTCCTGGTCCTGCTCGTCGTCGAGTGGTCGGATCTCGTGTTCGCGATCGACAGCATCCCCGCGATCTTCGCGATCACCCGGGATCCTTTCCTGGTCTACAGCTCGAACGTGTTCGCGATCCTCGGCCTGCGCGCGCTGTTCTTCGTGCTCGCAGGGATGATCGACAAGTTCACCTACCTCAAGCCGGGCGTGGCGCTCATCCTGGTGTTCGTGGGTGCGAAGATGGTCGGCAGCCAATGGGTCAGGATCCCCACCCTGGTCTCCCTGGGCGTCATCGTGGCGATCCTGGCGACGGCCGTCGCGCTCTCACTCCGGCGCAGCGCGCGGGAGGCGCGCCTGGCCGCGTAGCCGGATGGCCGGCTGGCACGGCCGTCCGAATCAGACCCTAGCGACCTTCCGGCACGTCCACCACCAGCTCGGCGTCATACGCCAGGAAGGGATCCGCGGTCTCCCGCAGGCTGCGGTCGCGCACGGCGCAGTCGGGCGGCGCCTCGCCGGCGAAGACCTGCCGGTCGTTCACCCGCACCCTCACGGGCCGGCCCGGCGCCAGCAGATCGCGCCGCAGCAGCAACCGGAGCCGCTCGACACCGCGGGTCCGGAGCCGGATCTCGTTGTCGGCCGAGATCTCCCCCTCCACCGCGACCGTATCGCGCTTGAGCAACGGCGCCAGCACCTGGCGCGCGTCGCTGCTCATCCGCTCGGCCGCCGCGAGCGCGGCGGGCGCCGTGCGCTCCAGGACGTCGAGCCAGTACTGCCGGCGGATTCGCTCGAGATCGTACGTCTCGAACCGGACATAGCGGGGCGGGACCTGTCGCGCAAAGCGCTCCAGGAACGCCAGCGTGCGGCCCTCATCGCTCCGCCCGATCACGATGCCGTGGCCCAGGTCGGGGTAGAAGTGGGTCTCGAGCGGCGCGCGCCGCTCCCCGAGCAGCCGCAGGGTGCGCCGCGTGGTTTCGGGCAGGATCACCTTGTCCTGCTCGCCGTGCAGGAACGCGAGCGGCAGGGTGGCGGTGTTGGCGGCGAACGGCCGGTCCCGCTCGTCCACGCCGGGCAGGAAGACACCGGCGCCCATGGCCGAAACCGCAGCGGTGAGCCGGTGCGGCCAGAGGGTCGAGTAGTAGAAGGCGCCCGAGCCGCCGTTGCTCAGCCCGGTCAGGTAGATGCGCCGGGCATCCACCGCGAAGCTGCGCTGCACCTCCTCGATCAGCGCCTCGACCATCGCGGCCGCGGGATCGTTCCACCACCACTCGCCGGAGTTGGGGTACACGACGAGATACCCGGTCGGGTCGAGCCATTCATGGACGATCTGCATGCCCTCGATGGCGCTGCCCGCGTTCCCCGCGAGGTAGATCAGGAGCGGCACCGGGCGATCACCGAGGTAGTCGTCGGGCACCGACACGATATAGGGCCAGCCGCGGTAGCGCTCGGTGGCCATGCCGCGGAGCGCCGGGCCCGGCGGCGCCGGGGGCCGTCGCGTGCTCGCGATGCGAAGGGCGGTCCAGGCCGAGTCGATGCCGCAGAACCCGAGCGCGTCGGGCGAGACGAGGCTCGGCGGCGCGGGCTGGAGGATCTCGCGCGCGGCCTGGCGCACGAAGGAGTCGGAGTCGGCGGCGGCACGCTCGAGCAGCGGACCGGCCTCGTCCGGCGCGATCCGCCCGAGGAGCCGTACTGCCAGCGTGCGCACCCGCGGGTGCGGGCTATCGAGCCGCCGCGCAATCGCGGCGGACGACAGACCGATGCCCCGCCGGAACGCGAGCGCCAGCACCGGCCGGTCGATCCGCGGGTCGGCACCGGCGAGCAGCGCGATCAGTGCAGCCGAGTCCACCGGCAGTGCGTCGTCGAGAAGCCACGCCGCGAGCACCGCCTCGCGCGTCTCTCCGTTGCCGAGCCAGGCGTCGATAGGCTCACCCCGCCGCCGCCCGGTCAGCTCGAAGGTGAGACGCTCGGTGATCTTCTCCAGGTTCGCTCCGGGGTATTCGGCGGTCAGCTCCAGCCGGTACACGAGGCCGGCGGCGGGGCAGAACCAGTAACGGATCCGGAGCAGGTCGCGCGCCCCGTCGCTGCGCGGCACCAGCAGGTCGGGCGTGGCGGTGCCCTCGACCTCGAGGCAGCTCTCCTCACCGAGCGTGGTCCAGCGCACCGCGCGGAAGGCGAACCCGAGCGGGTTGTCCACCGTCCAGCGATCGCCCGCCCGCACCGGTGCCGCCGGCAGCGGCACGATCTCGGACACCCCCCACAGCACCTTGCTCGGCCATTCGCGCCCGAGACTGAGCGGGCGGCGGAGCGCACCCGTCGTCGAGACCTGGGTCGCGTGCCCGGTCACGGTCGTGTTCCGGTGCCGTTCCTCGAAGGCTGCGCGTCCCTGCTCGAGGCGGTCCCGCCCGTCCACCCGGTACCGCACCAGTTCCGCGCGGCCGCGGTTCCGCTGCATGCCGACGACCGGATTGTCGCCCGGACTGCCGACCACGAGCAGGTGCGCGGTCCACTCCGCGCGCGCCGTGATCTCCGCCTTCTCGCCGTAGGGGCGGTCGGGCGGGTTGCGGAGGCCGTACGGCCTGCGGTTGTCGATCTCCCGCTCGAGCGCCTCGCGGTAGACGAGGTGGTCCCCGGGACGCAGCTCATGGCGGAGGGAGACGGGCTCGGCCGGCGCGTTCTGAGCCCCTGCCGCGGTGGGCAGGAGTGCCGCGGCCAGCAGGAGAAACCGGGTCATGGGCAGTGAACCTGGACGTTGCTGCATCGTGGGGACGCCGTCGCCCGGGGGCTTTGCACCCTCAATGCCCCTGACCCGCCTCGCGCAGCTCGTGCAGCCGATGAATCGCGCCCGCATGACGGGGATCGAGCGCCACCGCGCGCTCGAGCAGCTCCGCCGCGCGCTGCCGATCACCGGTTCGCAGGTACGCCTCGCCGAGCATGTACTGCGCGTCGCCCGAGGCGGGGTGCTCGGCGGCGTTCAGCTCGATGAGCGCGAACGCCTCGGCGGTCTGGCCCTCCTGAGCGAGCGATACCGCCAGATCGCGCACCAGCGGCTCGGTGTCGACGTAACGGTGCACGGGGTCGGAGCGGTACTCGCGATATCGCCGAAGCGCAAGCTGGAGGCCGCCTCCCCGCAGCCCCTCCCGCATCATCGTGGGGAGCGGGATTCCGGCGCCACCGCGCAGTACGGCGTCGAGCGCGGGGTCGCGGCCACGGCGGAAATCAACCGAGGACAACTCCGCGGCAACGGCCGGCGGCGTCCACAGCCGGCGGTCGCGCGGGTCCATGTCCTGCCACCACAGCGTCGAAACGAAGACGGTGACACCGGTCCGGGGCAAGCGCACCGGCACCGCGTCTCCCGCCATGTTGGGCCGGCTGCCGGTCGGCTCGCCCACGAACACCGTGTTGGTGTACTTCTCCAGCTCGTTCACCAGGTTCTGCGCGGCGGAGAAGGTCTGCCGCCCGATCAGGGTGAAGAAGCGGCCGGGGCGGTTCAGCCGGGGTGAGAGAAGGATCGTCTTCACCACGGCGCGGTTCAGGGTATTGTCGCCCCCGCCGTTCAGGCGGAGATCGAGCACGAACCGGTCCACCGGCCGCGAGGCGGCGAAGGCCGCCACGCGCTGAAAGAAGCCCGCAACGGGCTCCTTCTCGCCGTCCGTGATCTCGTTGTACTGCAGGTAGAGCGTGCGCGAGGCGGGCAGGTACTGGAACCAGAACGGCTGGTCGGGGTTGCGCTGCCACAGGGGCACCCGGTCGCCCCGCGCGACCACCCAGCCCTCCCCGCGGATGTAGCCGCCGTGGCCGGTGGGACGCGGCGTGGCGGACGGCTGGAGCACCACGGTGGTGTCCCGCGCGTCCCGCCTGACGGTGAGCGTGACCCGGGCGGCGGAGTCGGCGAGGCCAAGCGCGCGCAGCACTTCAGCGCGCGCGAGCAGGACCGGCGCCCAGCGCCGCACCCACATCGGGTTCTCGGCGCTCACCAGCGCGCCCACGGCCGCGAGCGCCTCGTCCACCGGCCGGCCGCCGACGCGCACCACGTGGGCCCCCACGAGCGAGGCGTACGCGCTCTCCGCGGCCTCAACGAACAGGCCGTCGCTGAAGTGGTGGAAGGCGACCGGGTATCCCCGCATCCGCACGGCCGCCATCGGCTGCCCCACCGGCAGGAAGGTGTGACCGTCGCCGATGGACGCCACGAGCCGGGCTAGCTCCACCAGCCGCTGGTCGGGGCTCAGCGCCGGTATTCGCGCGTCCAGCGCAGCGACCGCGCTGTCGAACTGTGGCTTCGGAAGGTGGCGGTGGAGTGCCGGATGGAGCCGGTGCAGCTCGGCGACGAGGTGGCGGAGGTCGGCCTGCCAGTCCGCCGCCGTGAGAGAGTCGCCGCAACCAGGTCCCAGCACAGCGGTGGCGAGCACCAGGCTTGCGAGGCTCATGGGTGCCTCCCTTGGAAGAGTCGAGGAAGCGCGTTTCAGGCTGCAACCCGCGCAGGGGAGGGGCGCGGTCTCGATTGGATGGTCGCCTCGCTCTCAGGGTTGGAGTACCTTCTCGCCCCATGCCAATCACCCGCTTGCTGCCGCGGCTCGGACTGCACCGCCCCGAGCTCCGCGCCTGGGCCGCGTACGACTGGGCCCTGTCCGCGATGCAGACCGGCATCATGACCGCGATCTTCCCGATCTACTACGTGAAGGTCGCGGGCGCGGGCCTCGCCGAGGGGCGGCCCACGCAGCACCTCGCCACGGCGAACACGGTGGCGCTGGCCGTGATCGCGCTGCTGTCGCCGTTCCTCGGCGCGGTGGCGGACTACGGCGCGGCGAAGAAGCGGTTCCTGTTCTGGTTTCTCGCGATCGGCGTGGCCGCGATCGCCGCCATGTTCTTCGTCGGCACCGGCGACCTCGGGCTCGCATCTCTGCTCTTCGTGCTCGCGATGATCGGCGCCACGGGCAGCGTCGTGTTCTACGAGTCGCTGCTGCCGCACATCGCGCGGCCCGACGAGATCGACCGGGTGTCGACCGCCGGATACGCCCTCGGGTATGTCGGTGGCGGGCTCCTGCTGGCGCTCAACCTCGCCTGGATCCAGAAGCCGGAGCTGTTCGGGCTGCCCAGCGGCCCCGGATTGTCCGAGGCCGAGGCGACGCTGCCGGTGCGGGTCGCGTTTCTGTCCATCGCTGTCTGGTGGGCGCTGTTCTCGATCCCGCTGTTTCGCCGGGTGGCCGAGCCGCCGCGCCGGCTCGAGCCGGACGAGCGGCCGGGCGAGAACCCCCTGCGGGTCGCCCTGCAGCGCATGGGCGAGACCTTCCACGAGCTGCGCGGCTACCGGCAGGCGTTCCTGCTGCTGCTCGCGTTCCTCATCTACAACGACGGGATCCAGACCATCATCAAGATGGCGACTGCGTACGGCACCGAGCTCGGCATCGGGCAGGGGTCGCTGATCGCGGCGATCCTGCTGGTCCAGTTCGTGGGGATCCCCTGCGCCTTCGGCTTCGGGTTGCTGGCCGCGCGCATCGGGGCCAAGCGGGCGATCTTTCTGGGGCTGCTGGTCTACACCGTCGCGAGCGTGCTGGGCTACTTCATGCGGACGGCGGCCCACTTCTTCGCGCTGGCGATCCTCATCGGCACGGTACAGGGCGGCACCCAGGCGCTGAGCCGCTCGCTCTTCGCGAGCATGATTCCGCCGCACAAGTCGGGCGAGTTCTTCGGGTTCTTCAGCGTGTTCGAGAAGTTCGCCGGCATCATCGGGCCGCTCTTCTTCGCGGGCGCGATCGCACTCACCGGCGAGAGCCGGGTGGCGATCCTGTCGGTGATCGGGTTCTTCGCGGTGGGCGCGGCCATCCTCGCGGCGGTGGACGTGGACGCCGGGCGCAAGGCGGCGCGGGAGGCGGAGCCGTGAGCGACCCGGCGGCGCGGTTGCTGGGACCCGGTTCCGGCTGCGATGGTGACCTGGCGCACGGCTCCTGTCGCGCGACGGCGCTATCGCTCGATGGACCCGAACCGGGAGCCAGGCATGGCGACGAAGCGATCGAAGAAGTCGAGCGGCCGCAGGTACGGCCCGAAGGCGAGCAAGAGCGTGGAGAGCGCGATGCGTCGGCGGAAGCGCGGAACGCTGCGCAGCGGTCGAGGCGGCAAGGGCGGCAGGGTGAAGAGCCGCAAGCAGGCGATCGCGATAGGGCTCTCGGAAGCCCGGAAGAAGGGCGCCAAGGTGCCGGCCAAGCGGGGCAGCAGCTCGCCCCGCAGCCGCTCGTCCAGCCGCAGCCGCTCCTCGTCGCGCAAGCGCTCGTCGTCGAGCAAGCGATGACCGCTATGCGACACGAGCCGGGGCAGATCCTCGCGCGCTGGCCGTGATGCGGACCTACTTGCTCCCCGCGCCGTCTCTGCATACGATTGCGTATGCCGATGACGCTCACGTGCACCACCATGAGGAAGTGCGACGAAGGCGGCGAGCCTTGGTCGGCGTGAGTGCAGGCGAGTTCACCCGTACCAGGAGCCCCGCCGCGCAAGAGCCCGGCGGGGCCCTGCGTTTATGGACCCGGTCGCGCTGACCCGCGAGCTGGTGGCGATCGAATCGCCCACGGGCGCGGAGGGTCCGGTCGTCGGCTACCTCGCCGGGGTGCTGGCCCGCGCAGGCTATCGCGTCACCCGCCAGCCGGTGAGCCCGGGCCGGGAGAATCTCTACGCCTGGCGCGAGCCACCCACGGTGGTCTTCTCCACCCATCTCGACTGCGTGCCCCCGTACATGCCGGGGCGCGAGGACGCCGAGTGGCTCCACGGCCGCGGCAGCTGCGACGCCAAGGGGATCGCTGCCGCGATGACCGCGGCCGCCGAACGGCTGGCCGAGCGGGGCGAGCGGCGGGTGGGACTGCTCTTCGTCGTGGGCGAGGAGAACGGCTCCGACGGGGCCCACGCCGCCGCGGCGCTCGAGCCCAAGGGCCGCTTCCTGATCAACGGCGAGCCCACCGAGAACCGGCTCTGCATCGGGCAGAAGGGATCGCTCCGGATCGACTTCGAGGCCACCGGACGCGCCGCCCACTCGGGCTATCCGGAGGAAGGCCGCTCGGCCATCGAGGCGCTGCTCGATACGCTGCAACGCGTGCGGGCGCTGCCCCTCCCCTCCGATCCGCTGCTCGGGCCGGGCACGCTCAACGTCGGCACCATCCAGGGCGGCGTGGCGCCGAACGTGCTGGCGCCTGA
>DASUAH010000241.1:0-7919 GCA_035763885.1 Gemmatimonadales bacterium | reverse complement strand
TTGCTCCTGGAGCGTTTCTGCGAGCAGCAATCTCGCTTCCGTTGCAGGGCGTTCTGGCAAAGACGGTAGGCCTGTGGAGAGAGCGCGTTCCGCCTCATGAGGCGCCCCAGACCGAAGTGCCTCCCGAGCGCCCGCAAGCAGATGCGGAATCGCTTCCTCCAAACGAGCGGCTCGCATGCAGTGCCAAGCCACTTCCAGCCCAAGCACCTCCTGAACGCCCGCCTTCCGACCAATGAGCCAATCAGCCACCGCGGAGTGCAGCTCCCGCCGCACCGGTGAGGGCACCGCCCGGTACGCGCACGCCCGGATCAGCTCGTTCAGGAACTCCAGTCGCTGGCCCGCGTCCCGGAGCACCCGAACCTTCGCCAGTTCCGACAGGCCGTGCATCGCCTGCCCCAACCCCAGCTCGACGATCCCGTACATCGGGAGCGAGTTCAGCCGGTGCCCGAGGATCGCGGCCAGATTGAGCACCGCCCGTGCCGTCGGATCCAGCGACTGCAGAATCCGCTCGAACACAGCATCGTACGGCCCCGCCTGCGCCCGGTCCCCCGAATGCAGGTCGGCGGTCATCGCACCGAGCGACAGCGCCAGCGAGCGCTCACCGTTGCGGTGCCAGTCGCTCACCAGGAGCTCCAACACCATGGGGTAGCCCGCCCCCGCCGCGAGCAGGGCCCGGCGCGCCGCCGCGCCCGGCCGGGGCTCGCCCGGCGGCACGACCGAATCCAGGAATTCCGAAGCTTCGGCCTCCGAGAGCGGACTCAGCTCCACCTCCCGGAACCCGAGCGACGTCGCCGACTCGAGGAGGCGGAGCGCCTGCGGCGACCGGCCCAGCTCGCCGGGACGCACGGTCAGCACGAGCATGATCGGCTGCCCCACGGCCCGGCGGATCAGGAGATGCAGCACCGCCAGGCTCGCGTCGTCCGCCAGGTGCAGATCGTCCACGATGAGGATGACCGGGTGCTCCTCGGCGATCGCGGAGGTGAGATCGTGCAGCGCCTCCGTCAGCCGGATGCGCGCCGTCTCGCCCTGGCTGTCGATGGACGGGGGAATGGAAGGGAACCGCTGCCGCACCTCGGGCACCGTCCGCGATAGCTCGGCCAGGGCGTCCGGCGGCGCCGCCGCCGCACCCGGCTTCTCCAGCAGTCCGATCACGAGCCCGGTCACACCGGCATACGGGATCTCCCGCTCCAGCTCGTAGCACTGCACGCGGCTCGCGCCCGCACCTTCGAGCGCGGCCGCGGTGGACAGGCGCTCCACGATGGTGGTCTTCCCGATTCCCGAGTCGCCGCGGACAAGCACGTGCCCCGGTTCGCCCTTGCGCACTCGCTCCCACTGCTCGTACAGCACCCGGTACTCCGACATACGACCGATGAACGGCCGGTTGCGCCACTGCTCGGTCGCGATGGGCGGCACCGGCGGCCCGTCCGTCCGCTCCCACCCGCGGCGCCGCAGCCGTGACGCCAACCCGTCGACGGTCGTCGAAGGCGCGGCGCCGAGCTCACGCGCCAGCTGCTCCTTCCACTCCTCGAATACGCGCAGCGCCGTCACCCGGTCGCCCGCGAAGGCGCGAGCCTCCATCTTGGCGCGGATCGCGTCCTCGCTCAGCGGATCCAGCCCGATCATCCGGTCGGCGATGCGCTCCATCTGCCGTGAGTCGGCGGTGCGCCGACAGCGGTCGATCAGCTTGACCATCGCCTCGAGGATCGCCGGCAGCAGCCTCGCCTGCTGGCGCTCCTTCCACCGCATGAACTCGTCGGCGTCGGGGACGTCGAACCCGTCGAGGAAGCCGCCGACCTCGAGCGGCGCCCGGACTTCGTCCCCCAGGACGTCCCCGCTCGCCAGCCGCTCCAGATCCACGAGGAGGCCCGTCCCCGTGAGCCGGACCACGTCGCGGGTAGTCTCGAGCGCCGCCCGTCCGAGGCGGGTGCGGAGCACCGAGAGCGCCGTTGCCAGGGAATGCCGGCCCTCGCCGGCGGTCGCGGTCGGCCACAGGAGATCGGCGAGAAATTCCCGGCGGAGCGGTACCCGCGGCTCGACGCCCAGATACACCAGCACCGCCAGGTGCTTCTTGACCCGGAAGCGGATCGCCTCCCCCGCCGGGCCGAACAGCGCCGGCAGACCCAGAGTGCGCAGAAAGCAGCGGGTGTCCATAAGGTCGCGGGGTCGGCTCCAGGCTACGCAGGCTCCGACAACCGACCGTCAAACCTGTGTCGGAATCGGCGCCCGGCCCGCGGTTGTCCGGCGGAGCACCTGTCGTATGCTCGCGGGCGCTCGATCAGGACTTAACGCCGCCCGGCGCGACCGTCAAATCGCAACCTCGAGGAACCGCGTCTTCCCGACTGGACGATCGACATCGGCGCCACGCTGGACTGGAGCCGGCCCGGCGAGTCGTTCTCGCTGGCGATCTCGACGCCTGCGCCGCTGCAACACGACGCCGAGTGCAACGAGGCGCAACGGCTGGTCGCGGGCGAGCTGCGCGCCGCCGGGACGTTCAACGGCGAGGAGGGCTACATCCGGCTGGTGTGGGAGAATTGCGGCGACGAGCCGGAGATCCGGTTCGTTCGGGGCGCGCGATAGCGCGCCGACAGTCTACGGTCGAAGGCCGACCGTAGACTGTGGAACACCTCCTGCAACGACCGACCTCAGTTCGGCGCCGCTGAGGGGTTCGTGGTCGAAGTCTCGAGCCCGAACTGCGCCCGCAGCGACGGCTCGTCCGCCAGGCTCCAGTGCTCGACGACCTGGCCGTCGCGGATTCGCAGCACCACGATCTGGCTCTCCGCGCTCGCGCCGCCGCTCTGCGTCAGACGGCCGACCACCCGGTCCCCATCGACCACAAGCTCCGACACCGCGTAGCGCGCACCGGGTGCCTCCGCGCGCATCTCCTTCACCATGTTCTTGAACCCCTCCAGGCCGAGGGGTGAGCCGTTGTGGGTCACGTCCTTCGAGACGAGGTCATCCGCGAGGGCCAGGTCTCCCTGGTTCAGCACCTGCTGCACCACGACGGTGTACAGCGCCTTGTTCTGCTCGGGGTCCTGCGCCGCCGCCGGGCTCGCCGCCACGACGCCGAGGACGAGCGCGAGCGCTCCGATCCGCGTCCGCATCTGCTCTCTCCTTGAGGAGGGTTGCGCTGTTCCCCGGTGCCGGGGTCGCACGTTGGTTAGATGCGCCCTCCCTACGGAAAGGTTGCGCTTCAGGTTTTGAGTTGGGACGTCACGGGTGTGTCGTTTTCGTAACATCCCCCGAAACGCAACGGGCGGCCCGACCGGGCCGCCCGTGCGCACCGCGTGGCAGCGACGCGCAGCTCAGAGCGTGGCGGTGTACTCCCCGAAGATCGCCTCGACCGGGTGGAACACCCGGTCCAGCAGCTCGGTGAGCTCGCTCGGCGCCTCGAACAGGCGGTCGAGCGCCTCGCGCTCCGCGTCGGTGAGCGCGCGGCCGCCCGGTCCGGTGACGGTATAGCTCGCCGCCGTGCCGCCCGAGGCCGCGGCCGTGATCGTGGCGAAGAGACCGCCGTTCACCTGGATGCTGAAGTTCGCGGTCAGCGTGCTGGTCTGGCCGTTCGAGGTGACCGTCAGTGTGCCCGCGAGCACCACCGTCTCGCCGCCGCGAGTGACGGCGAAGCTGGTGGTGAGCGTCGCGGTCTCGCCGCCGAAGCCGAGGTCGAGCTGCAGGTGCGCGGTGATGGCGGGCTGATCGAGACTGAGCGCGTAGTCGAGCGAAACCTGGGAGCCGCTCGCGCTCAGGTCCGCGGTGAAGTCGAGGCGATGGGTGCCGTCGGTGATGTACCCGTCCGCCGCCGCCGTGAACGAGCTGGCCGCGGACGTCCCGCTCACGACGTAGTCGGCGTAGGTGGTGCCACCGCCGACGACCTGAACCCGCAGGCTGTTGGTGGCGCCGCTGCTCTGGTCGAGGAAGTCGGCGTAGCCCACCTCGACCACCGGCTCGGCTGGCTGCTGGGTGAGCGGATTCACGGCGTAGAGAATGAAGCGCACGCCGTTCGCGGGCCCCGTGCCGGGTCCTTCAACGTACTGGTCGCTGGCCTCGTCCCAGACGTAGACCTTGCCCCAGACTTCGGCCGGAATCACCGCGAAGCTGGGACGCAGCGACAGCGAAGGCCGGAGCGCGCGCAGGGCGTAGGCCTGCCCCTCGGTCGCGCCCGCAGCCGAGAGTTTGCCCCCGGGGCTCAGCGCCGCGAGCATCGACACCGTGCGGGCCACGGGCGTGCCGGCGCTCGACAGCGCGACCGCGCTGAAGCTCTGCATCGCGGGCGCGTTGAGCGGGGCTTCGAGCGACTGGACGTCGGCGCTCAGGCCGGCCGGGTCGGACAGGTTGCCCGCGCCAGGCCCGGTCGAGTCTCCGCACCCCACGACCGCGCTCGTGCAAAGCGCAAGCGCAAGCAAGCTGAGCCCCCGACGGAACTGTGACATGGAACGCCCCTCCGGTCTCATAAGCCGTTGTGGTCGAGTTGCTTAGGAGGTCGAAGCCGGGCAGGTGCAGCGGCGCCCCCGGGCCTCGCCGGGGGCAGGGAGGGGCAATTCAGGGGCCAGCCAGCCAGCCGTGCCCGTGCAGAAGTTGGCGCACCAGGTGTTCGCTGGTCTGGTCCGCCGCCTCGGCGGCGAAATTGGTCACCACCCGGTGCCGCAGCACCGACGGGGCGACGGTCCGCACGTCGTCGAGGTCGGCCATCGGGCGACCAGCCAGCGCAGCCCGGGCCTTGGCGCCGAGCACGAGGTACTGGGACGCGCGGGGGCCGGCACCCCACTCCACAAACTCTTTCACGAACGGCGGCGCCTCCGGATTCCCCGGGCGGGTGAGCCGCACCAGGGCCACCGCGGCCTTGATCAGCCCGCGCGACACCGGGATCCGGCGCACGAGCTCCTGCATCGCGAGCAGCGAGGCTGCGTCGAGCACCGGCTCCAGCCGGCCGTGCAGCGCGCCGGTGGTCTGCTCCACGATCGCCTCCTCTTCGGCGCGGCTGGGATAGCCGACCCGAAGCTCCAGCATGAACCGGTCGAGCTGCGCCTCCGGAAGAGGGTAGGTTCCCTCCTGCTCGATGGGGTTCTGGGTGGCAAGGACGAAGAACGGGTCCGGCAGGTGATAGGTGGCTCCGCCGGCGGTGACCTGGTGCTCCTGCATTGCCTGCAGCAGCGCGGCCTGCGTCTTGGGCGGGGTGCGGTTGATCTCGTCGGCGAGCACCACGTTGGCGAACACCGGGCCGTGCACGAAGCGGAACGCGCGCCGGCCCGTGGTGAGGTCTTCCTCGATGATGTCGGTGCCGGTGATGTCGCTCGGCATCAGGTCCGGCGTGAACTGGATTCGATTGAACGAGAGGTTGAGGGCCTCGGCGATGGTCTGCACCATGAGGGTCTTGGCCAGGCCGGGGACGCCGATCAGCAGGGCGTGCCCGCCCGCCAGGATCGCGGTGAGGATCCCGTCCACGACCTCCTCCTGCCCCACGATCCGCTGGGCGACCTGGGAGCGGAGGCGGGTGACGGCACCGACCAGCCGCTCGAGCTGGCGGACGTCGTCGTGGGGCGCGGCATGGGCGGCGGCGGTCATGGAGTTCGGAGAATAACTCGGAGGCTGGACAGATGGCAGATGAGCGGATGAGCGGATGAGGCAGATGAGCAGATGGGGCAGATGAGCAGATGGTGAGACGCAGCTCTCCGCATGGCCCCACCAGCTCATCCGCTCACCTGCCTCATCTGCTCATCCGCTCCCCTCCTTTCCTTGCGAAAAATTTCACAAGCCCGTAGATTGCCGCCGCCATGACGCGGGACCACAACGCCTCGCGCGAGGTCGGCGTGGGGTACAAATACGTGTCGCTCGGGATCACCTTCGCGGGCGGCATCATCCTGTTCATGGCTCTCGGCTTCTGGCTGGACCGCCGCTTCGGGCTCACCCCGTTTGGTACCGTGCTCGGGACGATGGTGGGGGCCGGACTGAGCTTCGCGGTGGTCTATCGCCGGCTGCAGGTCGACGCCGAGCGGGAGCGCCGAGAGCGCGAGAGCCGGAAGCGGCCGTGAGCATCGGGGTGGTGGCGGCGGCGGCGCTGGCGCTGGTCGCCGGGGTGGGCGCCCTGATCGGCTGGCTCGGGGGCGAGCACGCGCTCCGGGCGGGGCTCGCCGCCGGCGGGCTCGCCGCGCTCACCCAGATCGCGGCGGCGCGCATCGCCCGCGGCGCGCTCGAGTCGGGGTTCACCCGGTTCCTCGGCGCGTGGGCGCTGGGGATCGCGCTCCGGTTCGCGGCCGTGGTGCTCCTCGCGGCCCTCATGGTCGCGCTGCCCGGGCGGTTTCCGCCGCTGGCGAGCGCGTTCGGGTTCCTGGGTGTGCTGATTCCGCTTTTGCTGCTCGAGATCCGGCTGGCTCGATGACCGTCCAAGAACCTCTCGACATCGGCGAAGTCGTCCTCCACCACACGGCCGACGCCTGGACCGTGGACCTGTACCCCTTCGGCGTGATCCACCTGCCGCGGTGGCCCGATATCCACATCGGCGGGCTCACGCTCAACCTGTCGCCCACCAAGCACGTGGTGTACATGGCGGTCGCCTCGCTGCTGGTGTTCCTGACCATGCGTATCGCCGCGCGGGGGCTCGAGCGGCGGCAGCGCGAGGGCAAGGCCCCGGGCGGCTTCGCGGGGGCGGTCGAGGCGCTCGTCCTCTTCGTCCGCAACGACATCGTCATCGCCAACATCGGCCACGACGGGGCGAAGTTCGCGCCGTTCGTGATGACGCTCTTCTTCTTCATTCTCTACTCGAACCTGCTGGGCCTGCTGCCGTGGGGCGCCACGCCCACCGGCAACCTCGCGGTCACGGGCGCCCTGGCGCTGCTGGCGTTCGTGGTGATCGAGATCAGCGGCTTGGTCAAGCTGGGCCCCAAGGGATACCTGCACACGATCTTTCCGACCGTGCCGGGAGTGACCGGGGTCGGCGCGGTGGCGCTGTCGATCGGGATGGCCCCGATCGAGATCATCGGCAAGCTGGTGAAGCCGTTCGCGCTCGCGGTCCGTCTCTTCGGGAACATGACGGCGGGCCATTTCGTGATCCTGTCGCTGTTCGGGATCATCTTTCTGTTCGGGGGGATCCCGGTCTGGAACTGGGGGATCAGCACGCTCACGATCGCGCTCGTGACCGGGATCATGCTGCTCGAGCTGATCGTGGCGCTGCTGCAGGCGTACGTGTTCGCTCTGCTCACGTCGGTGTTCATCGGCCTCATGCAGCACGAGCACTGACGCCGTGAGTCGCAGGCGCCGCGCGCGCTCCGCGGCGACCTGTCCGTACCCGGCCGGGGGGCCGGGGATGCCCGCTGGTCGAGAGACCGTTGGCGGGCGGCCGGGCCGGCGCCGCGCGGGAGACGCGGCGAGCGAGCCGGGAGGCGCGGCGGTGGACGATCTCCCCGTGTGCAAAGGAATGGACGATGCTGCAGATGCTCTCGCTGGCGCTGTTTCTCCTGCAGGAAGCCGCCGCCGCGGCACCGGAGGTGCTGGCGGCCAAGAACACCAACGCGCTGCTCGGCGCCGGGATCGGGCTCGGTCTCGCCGTGCTGGGGGCCGGGATCGGCCTGGGACGGATCGGCGGCTCCGCCGCCGAGGCGATCGCCCGGCAGCCGGAGGCCGCGGGTGAGATCCGCGGGGCGGCGCTGCTGATCGCGGTGCTGCTGGAGGGCGCCACGATCATCTCGCTGGTGTTCGCGCTCCTGTTCAAGCTGATCGCGTAAGGCGATGGAGGCGGGCATGCTCGCGCTCGTGGTGGCGGCCTCGGAGGGCGGCGCTCCAGCGTCGCCGTTCGAGGTCAATTTCGGGTTGTTCTTCTGGACCTGGCTGGTCTTCGCGCTGCTCTTCTTCCTGCTGAAGAGGTTCGCGTGGCCGTCCATCCTCAGGACCACCGAGGAGCGCGAGCGCGCCATCGCCGCGCAGCTCGC
>DASUAH010000240.1:0-3262 GCA_035763885.1 Gemmatimonadales bacterium | reverse complement strand
GCACGTTCATTCTGCTCTCGGGGGACAGCGACTTCTCGATGCTGGTGATCAAGCTGAAGGAATATGGCAAGTACGTCATCGGGGTCGGGATCCGCGAGTCGGCGAGCGACATGCTGATCCAGAACTGCGACGAGTACTTCTCCTACAGCGATCTCGCCGGCCTGACCAAGGAAGTGGAGGTGCCGTCGGTTCAGCGCGATCCCTGGGAGCTCGCGCGCGAGGCGGTGGCGCAGATGGCCCGCAACGGCGACGTGATGCGCTCCGACCGCCTCAAGCAGGTGATGCAGCAGCTCGATCCCAACTTCGACGAGCGCAACGCCGGCCCGCGGTTCAGCCGGTTCAGCAAGTTCGTCATCGAGGCGGGCCAGCGCGGCGTGCTCCAGCTGAGCAAGCTCGAGAACGGACAGTACCAGGTCGCGCCGGTGGGCGCCCCCGCCCCCGCCCCCGCCGCCGCCCTGGGCCCCGGGGCCCCCGCACCCCCGGCGGCCGAGCCCGCGGAGGCGGCGGAGCCGGCGGGGCGCCGGGGCCGGGGCCGGCGGGGCGGCCGCGGGCGCGAGCGTGAGCGCGAGCGTCCCCCGGCGGGTGCCGCGCCGCCCGCGGCCCGCCCCGCGGAGGCACGGCGGGACGGCCAGCTCACGCTGGCGCGGGCCTTCCGTCTGCTGGGCGACGCGCTGGGGCAGCTCAAGGCTCCCGTACCCCACGAGGCGCTGCGGCTCCGCATGGTGGCCATGCACGGCCGCGACGACACCCTGCTGGATCCGGCGCGGTTTGCCCGGTTCCTCCGCCAGGCCAGCGACGCGGAAGTGGCCGACGTGCGCAAGGTGAGCGAGGGCGAGTACGAGGTATCGCCGCACCCCCACGACGGCGGTCCCGCCCCGCGCCCACTGGCGGGCGAGCCGGCGGAGACCGTGGCACCCGCGGCGCCGGCCGAGCCGGAGGCCGAGACCCGGAACGGCCAGCGTCTGGGCCTCCGGTTCCGGCGTGGATCGAGGGGCGCCGTCCGCATGGCCGCGGTCCCGCTCATCGGCGTGGTGCACGTTGACGCCGGCGAGGCCACCGAGGCTGCGGCCGCCGAGCCGGCAGCCGCCGAGCCCGGGGCCGAGGCGGCCCCGGCGCCGCGCCACGGGCGGGGGCCGGGGCGCGGGGGGCGCGGGGTGCGCGGGGGGCGGAAGCGGGCGGGCGGGTCGAAGGAGAGCCCTGGCCCGGTGGCGGCGGAGCCCGAGGCCGCCGCTGGGCCCTCGGCGGAGCTCGAACCGCCCGCAGCACCGCCGAGGCGGCCCTCGCGAGCCCGGACGCGGCGGAAGCCTGAATGACGGCAGGACGACGGGCAGCCACGCTGCCCGTTCGCTTTTTCCGCCGCCCGGCCCCGGTCGTCGCCCGCGAGCTGCTTGGCATGATCGTGGTGTCGCGGGCGGGCGGGGCGCTCACCGCGGGACGCATCGTGGAGACCGAGGCCTACCTCGGCTACGACGACCCCGCGTCGCACGGGTACCGCCACCGCCGGAACGCGCGCAACGGCGCCCTCTTCGGCCCGCCGGGGAGCTGGTACGTCTATCTCTCCTACGGGATGCACTGGTGCGCCAATCTGGTGTGCGAGGAGGTGGGCCGGGCGAGCGCCGTGCTGTTGCGGGCCCTGGAGCCGCTGGAGGGGCTCGAGGTGATGATGCGGCGGCGCGGTCTCGCCGACGCGCGGGCGCTCTGCGCCGGCCCCGGCCGGCTCTGTCAGGCGCTCGGCATCAGCCGCGCGCTCGACGGGGCCTCGATGCGGGCGTCGGCCGTAACGGTCGTGGCCGGGTCCGTCATCCCGGACCCGGCCACGGAGGTGACCCCGCGGGTCGGGATCACGAAGGCCGCCGACTGGCCGCTGCGCTTCGCCGTGACGGGCTCGCCGTGGGCGTCGCGCCGGCCGGTCAGTTCCCCTGCGAGAAGCTCCGCGGCGTCTCCTTCGCGCTCCCGAGGCTGATGCGCATCCCGCCGGTGAACGTGTGGGTGGCCCCGTTGAACAGCCGGCCCGACGCGCCGCTCTCCAGGGTCTTGGTGCCCTGGGTGGACGTGATCTGATACTGCCCGAACGCGACGAAGCGGCCGACCTTGAACTGCAGCCCGCCTACCGCCGTGACGAAACCGTTGGTGCCGAGGTCGGTTGCGTCGGCCTCGGCCTGTGCACGAGCGGCCGGGGATGCGAAAGCCGCAGTCTCGGGTGGCTGCGGGTTGACGGCATGGAGGATACCGACGCCGACGCCGATATATGGCTGTGCCGCCGAGCGCACCGGGAACGCCATCAGCACGGCCGAGTACTTGCGGATGTCGTTGAACTCGACGTCCTGGATCGTTCCCGTGTCGTCGTAGTAGGAGCTCACCGTGCTGTCGCCGATTGCCTCCTCGACCGACAGCAGGAGGCCGGTGCGCCGCGCCGTGATGAGCGTGTGAGCGCCGGCCGCGAAGTTGCCACCCCGCGTCTGCGAGGGCGTTCGGAACACGAGCACGCCCGCCTGGCCCCCGACGTACCACTGGAAATCGCCCTGGACCGGCGCCTGCGCGGCGAGGCTCGTCCCGCCAACGGCCAAGGTCAGCACCGCGACCGCGAAGCTGCGGGAAAGCATGCTCATCTGTGGGCCTCCGTCCGGGGGTTCATCGGGTGCGCGTTCCGTCAATTTGCGCCACTCTGATGCGCCGCGCGGGAATCAACGGGCCGCAGGGGCGCGACGTAAGCTACTGACCGCTAATGGCTTGCAAGCTGCGTGGGATTGCACGACGAAAGTTGCACCGCGTGATAATGCAACTCGGGGGCCAGCGGCGTAAGGGGGTCGGCGCCGCGGAGGGCCGGCGCTATCGCTTCCCCGGCAACCCGAGTTTCTCCCCTGTCTTCCGGAACGCCTGCAGGGCGTAATCCAGGTGGTCGCGCGTGTGGGCCGCGGACAGCTGGCATCGCACGCGCGCCTGTCCCTGCGGCACGACCGGGTACCCGAACCCCGTCACGAACACCCCCTCGTTCAGCAGCTCCTCGCTCAGGCGGATCGCGAACGCCGTCTCGCCCACGATCACGGGCACGATCGGCGTCTCTCCCGGCAGCGGATTGAACCCCAGCTCGATCAGCCGCTCGCGGAAGTAGCGCGCGTTCTCGCGGAGTCGCGCCACCCGCTCGGGATGCGCCGCGAGGTACTCGACGCTCGCGAGCGCGCTCGCGGCAACCGTCGGAGGCAGCGCGTTGGAGAAGAGCTGAGGACGGGCGCGCTGGGTGAGGTAGTCGCAGACCGCGGCC
>DASUAH010000239.1:0-28067 GCA_035763885.1 Gemmatimonadales bacterium | reverse complement strand
GCGCCGCGGCTGCCTCGGCGATCGCGCGGGCACCGTCCGGCGCGACGCCGGCGCCGACCTCCCGCACGAGCCGGGCGGGGGTATAGGCCCAGAGCGCGGCCAGCTCGACCGCCAGGAGACCGACGACCACGAGCGCGGCCGCGACCGCCGAAGGGCCCCGCAGGTCGGTCCCCGGGCGCCCCAGGCTCAGCAGCATGATCACGAAGAGGAACAGCACCATCACGGCGCCCGCGTAGACCAGCACCTGGATCGCCGCGATGAACTGGGCGTTGAGGACCACGAAGATCGCCGCGAGCGCGAACATCACCTGCACCAGCCAGAGCGCGGCCGCGAGGGGATTGCGCTGCAGCACGCAGGCCGCCGCCGCCACCACCGCGAGGACCGCGAAGATCCAGAACACCGCCTCGGCCATGCTACTCGCCCCGCGGGTCCGTCGGGTCCCAGAGGGTCGAGACCGGATGGGTCTGCGACTGGAGCCGCTCCAGGTCGTACACGAAGCGCCCGCGGCTGTACTCCGCGTTCTCGTAGTGCACGCCCACATGGATCGCCTCTTCCGGACAGACCTCCTGGCAGTAGCCGCAGAACACGCAGCGGAACTCGTCGATCTCGTAAATGAGGGGATAGCGGTGCCCCTGCTCGTCCTCGCCCGGCACCAGCTTGATGCAGTTGGCGGGACAGATCTGCGGGCACAGGCCGCACGCCACGCACTTGGAGCGACCCTGCTCGTCGGTCAGCATGCGGTGCGTCCCGCGCCAGCGGGGCGACACGCTCCAGGGGCCCATTCCGTGGGCCACGTCGGTGCTCTTCTCCTCCGGGTACTGCATCGTCACCTTCTTCTGGAGCATGTGCTTGAAGGTGAGCGACAGCCCCTTGAGCGCGGCGCGCACGTAGCTGACCTCGCGCTCGGGACGCTTCATGACCTTGACGCCGATCGCCATCAGACCCTCGCGGGCGCGCGCCGGGCGGAGCGGGCGGCGGCCCGGGCGGCGCGCGCGGAGCCGCGCACCACCGCGCCCCGGTCCACCACCAAGAAGAGGAGCACCGCGAGCGCCAGGTTGAGGCCGGTGAGCGCGAGCGCGCGCCCCTGGGGCTCGGTGATACCGAGCCCCCGCTCGACGACGTACACGGCGCTCGCAATCACCAGGATGTACGCCAGCGCCAGGGGCATCAGCAGCTTCCAGCCCAGCGCCATCAGCTGGTCGTAGCGGAACCGCGGCAGCGTCCAGCGAATCCACATCACGAAGAAGATCCAGAACAGCGTCTTCAGGAAGAAGGTTACGCCGGTGAGCAGCGTCCAGAGCAGCCCGCCCTGCTCGTCGGCATGGGTGAACGGGATGTCCCACCCGCCGAAGAAGAGCGTCGACACCATCGCGGCGACCGTCACCACGTTGGCGTACTCCGCGATGAAGAAGAGCGAGAACTTCATCGCGCTGTACTCGGTGTGATACCCCGCGATCAGCTCCGACTCGGCCTCGGGCAGGTCGAACGGCAGCCGGTTGGTCTCGGCGAAGCCGGAGATGAGGAAGATGAAGAACGACACGAACAGCGGGCCGACGTACCACAGCCCCATCTGCTGCTCCCGAATGATCACCGAGAAGGACACGTTGCCGGCGAGGAGCAGCACGGGGACCAGGCTCATCCCCATCGCCACCTCGTAGGAGATGAGCTGCGCGCTGGCCCGCAACCCGCCGAGCAGGCTGTACTTGCTGTTGGACGACCAGCCGGCGAGTGCGATGCCGTAGACGCCGAGCGAGCTGACCGCGAGCACGAACAGGAAGCCGACCGGCACGTCGGCCACCACCATGGGCGTCGGCCCGTGGTGCACGACCCGCCCGAGGAGCGGGAGCGTGAAGTCGAAGTCGAGCGGCAGCGGGGCCGCGAACGGGATCACCGCCGACAGCATCAGCGCCGGAATGAAGGACACCGCCGGCGCAAGCAGGAAGAGCACCCGGCTCGCCTGCGCGGGGTAGGTCTCCTCCTTCACGATGTTCTTGAGGCCGTCCGCGACGGGCTGCAGCAGACCGCCCGGGCCCACGCGGTTGGGCCCGAAGCGGTTCTGCATCCAGGCCGACACCTTGCGCTCCATCAGGGTGAGCAACGCGACGCCCACCATCACAACGGTGAAGACCAGCAGCATCTTTCCGACGCTGAGCAGCAGGAATCCCTTCATCTCCGGCGTCATGCCGGCACCGCCGCCAGTGTTCGGTCGAGGACCCGGCCCGTGAACCCGAGATCGGCGTACGTCAGGCCGGCGAAGACCGGAAAGGCGCCGCCGAGCAGGGCGAACGCCTGCTCCGCAGTGGCGGGCGCGTCGGCATCCGGCCCGGGACCGGCCAGCACCTCGCCGGCGATCCACCAGGCCGGACGTGCCATGCCCGGGGCCGCCTTCGCCTGGAGGAACCGCTGGATGCGCCAGTCGCGGTTGACGTAGGTCCCGTTCTCCTCGGCCATGGTGGTGACCGGCAGCACGAGCTGCGCGTTGCCCAGCCCGTCCGGCGGCACGGTCGCGAGCAGCACCACCGCCCCGTTCGCCGCGGCGAGCGCGCGCCGCTCCTCGGCCGTGAGCTCCGCGTCGAGCACGATCACCACCGCCGCGTCGCGCACCGCCCCGATCGCGCCGGCCCGGTCGGTGCCGTAGCCCAGCAGCCTGGCGCCCGCGAGATTGGGCGCCCGCTCGGGCCGCAGCGCCAGGTTCGGGATGCCCGCCAGCGGCACCTCCTCTCCCACGGGCACCTGCAGCGCCGCGCTCACCGGCCACCCCTCGACCAGCCGTCGTACCAGGCCGAGCGACTCGGTGGATGCGCGGCCCGAGGCGAGCAGGACCGCGGGCCCGCTCGTCGCCCGCAGCAGCTGGCCGAACCGGTCCAGCGCCGTATCCCAGTCGGTGGCGACGTGCCGCGGCCCCTCACGCACCAGCGGCGCCTCGACCCGGTCGCCCCGGTTCATCCAGCGATAGTTCATCCGGCCGTAATCGCAGATGAAGTGGCGATTCACGTCGAGGTTGGGACGCGGCCGGAGCCGGACCACGACGTCGTCGCGGGTGTCGATCGTGATGTTGCACCCCTGGGTGCAGCCGGGGCAGACGCTGGCGGTCTTGTCGAGATCCCAGGCGCGCGCCTTGTGCAGGAAATCCTTCGAGAGCAGCGAGCCCACCGGACACAGATCGACGACGTTGCCCGCCCAGGCGTGGTCGAGCGGCTGATCGTCGGCGATGCCGATGTACGCCCGGTCCCCCCGCTCGGAGACGTTGAGCACCGGCTCGCGGGCGACGTCCTCCATGAACCGGACGCAACGGGTGCAGAGAATGCAGCGGTTCGGGACATACAGGATGTCGGGCCCGAAGTCCTCGACCGGGCTGAATCGCTTGGCGTACTCGGCGTAGCGGGTCCCCGCCCGCCCCTCCTGGAACACGTAATCCTGCAGCTCGCACTCACCGGCCTGATCACAGATCGGGCAGTCGAGCGGGTGATTGATCAGCAGGAACTCGAGGACACCCTGCCGCGCTTCCCTGGCCTTCGGACTCCCGACGTGCACCACCTGCCCCTCGGCCACCTGGGTGACGCAGGCAGGCAGGAGCTTGGGGGCCTTCTCGACCTCGACCAGGCACATCCGGCACAGCGCCGGCGACGGGAGCGACGGGTGGTAGCAGTAGTGCGGCACGAGGACGCCGGCCTGCTTGGCGGCCTCGATGATCGTCGTGCCTGTCGCCACGGCGACTCGAATCCCGTCGATCGTTACGGTGACCAGGTCCTCGGCCATGGGCTCACACCGCCGCGAGTGCCGGCTTGCGCGCCCGGGCGATGTACGCCTCGAACTCGCCGCGGAACTTCTTGATCCCGCTCACCACCGGCGCGGCACAGGAGTCGCTCAGCACGCAGATCGTCTTGCCAGTCATGTTCTCGGCCAGATCGAGCAGGAGCTGGAGGTCGTCCTCCTTGCCCTTCCCGCCGAGGATCCGCTCCAGGACCTTCACGGTCCACGCCGTGCCCTCCCGGCACTGCGTACACTGCGCGCAGGACTCGTGGGCGTAGAAGCGGGCGAGGCGCCAGATCTGGTAGACCATGTCGGCGGAATCGTCCATCACGATCATGCCGCCCGAGCCCAGCATCGAGCCCTTCGCGGCGACGCCCTCGTAGTCGGTGGGGCAGTCCTCGACCTCGTCGGCGCTCATGATCGGGACCGACGACCCGCCCGGAATCACCGCCTTGAGCCGCCGGCCGGCCGGCGGCCCGCCGGCGAGCTCGAAGATCAGGTCCTTCATGGGGAAGCCGAGGGTGATCTCGTAGTTGCCCGGCCGCTGCACGTGGCCGCAGACGGAGATCAGCTTCGTGCCGGTGCTCTTCGGGTTGCCCAGGGCGAGCCCCTTGTACCACTCGGCGCCCCGCCGGATGATGTGCGGCACCGCGGCGAGTGTCTCCACGTTGTTGATCGTGGTGGGCATGCCGAACAGCCCGCACTGCGCCGGGTAGGGCGGCTTGATGCGCGGGTTCCCGCGCTTCCCCTCGATCGAGTTCAGCATCGCGGTCTCTTCGCCGCAGATGTACGCTCCCGCCCCCCGGTGCAGGATGACGTCCAGGGGGCGCCCGCTGCCCAGCGCATCGCGGCCGAGCACGCCGTTGGCGTAGGCCTCCTCCACCGCGGCGCTCACGATCCGCCACGGGTCGGTGAACTCGCCCCGGATGTAGATGAAGCAGGTCTCGGCCGAAATGGCGTGGGCCGCGATGGCGCAGCCCTCGAGGAGCGCGTGCGGCGTCCACCGCATGATCTCGCGGTCCTTGAAGGTGCCCGGCTCGGACTCGTCGGCATTGCAGACCAGGTAGCGGGCCCGGCCGTCGGGCTTGGGCATGAGTGACCACTTGAGGCCGGCGGGGAAGCCGGCGCCACCCCGCCCGCGCAGGCCCGACTCCTTCACCGCCGCGACGACCGCGTCCGGGGTCATGCCGAGCGCCTGCCGGAGCGCCTCATACCCGCCCCGCTGGAGCCAGCCCGCATAGCTCAGCGCGCCCGGGTCCCCGAAGTACTGCGAGAGAACGACGGTCTCTCTCGGGTGACTGGTGTGTGGGAAGCCCATGTTCCTCGTTGCCTGTCAGCCGTTCGCCTGGTACTTCGCCAGAATCTCCGGCACCTTCGCCGGCGTCACGCTCTCGATGAAGTCGTCGTCCACCAGGACCGGCGTCGGGAAGCCGCAGGCCCCCAGGCACTCGACCTCGATCACGGTGAACCGGCCGTCCGGACTGGTGGCGCCGAGCTCTTCGCACCCGGTCTCCCGGAGCAGCGCCCGCATGGTGTCTTCCGCGCCGCAGAGCCCGCAGGGCGAGGTGGTGCAGACCTGGATGAAATGCCGGCCCACCGGATGGGTATGGTACATCGTGTAGAACGTGACCACGCCCTTGACGTAGGCCGGGGTGAGCCCGAGCGCGGCGGCCACCTCGCCGATGGCGCCCTCGGAGATCCAGCCCCGCGCCTCCTGGACCAGCCAGAGCGCCGGCAGCAGGCACGCCTGCTTCGTGGGGTAGCGCGCGAGGAGCTGGTCGAGCTTGGCCCGGGTCTCCCCCACCAGCACCGGCTCGTGCGGCGCGAGGGGCGGCGCGGGCGCGCCGTGGGCGCCGTGACTCATCGGTCCACCTCTCCCATGACGATGTCCACGCTCGCGTTGATGGCGATGACGTCCGAGAGCAGCGCGCCCTCGCACATCTTGGCCAGCGCCGCGAGGTTGATGAACGCGGGTGGCCGGATCCGCCAGCGGACCGGCTTGGCGGTGCCGTCGGAGACGAGGTACGTGCCCAACTCGCCCTTCGGGTTCTCGACGCCAAGGTACGCCTCGCCGGCCGGGGGCTTGACCCCTTCCATCACCTGCTTGAAGTGGAAGATCATCGCCTCCATATCGCTCATCGCCCGCGACTTGGGTGGCAGGATCACCCGCGGGTCGCTCACGTTGAGCGGCGCACCCCGGAGCTGCTCCAGCCGGTCGAGCGCCTGCACCAGGATCCGGTTGGACTGGTACATCTCCTCCAGCCGCACCCGGTAGCGGTCGTAGACGTCGCCGTGCTCGCCCACGGGCACGTCGAAGTCGTAGGTGTCGTACCCGAGGTACGGCGCGTCCTTGCGCACGTCGTACGCGACCCCGCTCGCGCGCAGCATGGGGCCGGACAGCGAGTAGTTGATCGCCTCCTCGGCCGTCATCACGCCCACCCCCTGGGTGCGCCCGCACCAGATGGCGTTCCGGGTGAACATGGCGTCCACCTCGTCCAGCGTGGCGGGGAGGGTGCGGCAGAAGTCGCGGAGTCCGGCCTCCCAGCCCTCGGGCACGTCGGCCATCATGCCACCCACCCGCGTCACGCTGGTGGTGAGCCGCGCGCCGGTCCAGGCTTCCTGCAGGTTGTAGACCCGCTCCCGCTCCTGGAACGACCAGAGGAACGGGGTGTACGCCCCGAGGTCGATGCCGGTCGTGCCCAGCCAGACGAGATGAGAGATGATCCGGCTCATCTCGCAGGCGATCACCCGGAGCACCCTGCACCGCTCGGTGATCTCGAGCCCCATCAGCTTCTCGACCGCGAGCGCGAAGGCGACGTTGTTCGCCATCGGCGCCAGATAGTCGGTGCGGTCGGTGAGCGGAATGATCTGGTTGTAGTGCCGGTACTCGCCCAGCTTCTCGAACCCCGAGTGGAGGTAGCCGACGTGGGGGATCACCCGGACGACGGTCTCGCCCTCGAGCTCGATCACGAGCCGGAGCACGCCGTGCGTCGCCGGGTGCTGGGGGCCGATGTTCACCAGCATGTGCTCGGCGCCGAAGTTCTCGTCGAAGTGCCCCGGCGTGCGGTACTCGTGGGTGTCCTTCGTGCCGAGCCCGAGCGGGAACCGCGTGATGCGGCCCTGCGGGTCCACGCCGGGCGTCGCCACCGTGTACTCGACCGTGCGCGGGCTCATCGCAGATGTCCTCGCTCGCCGCGGCGCAGCCGCTCCCGCATGTCCTGCGGCAGCTCGTGGTAGGTCTCGGCGATGGACAGCTCCTCCAGCGAGTAATGCGCCTCGGGATTGGCCGCGAGCGCCTGGCGGGTCTGCTCGGCGCGGCTGAAATGGCCGCGGAGCGGGAAATCCTTCCGGAGGGGGTATCCCTCCGCGTACGTCTCCCACATCAGGATCCGCCGCAGGTCGGGGTGGCCGGTGAAGACCACGCCGAACATGTCGTAGACCTCGCGCTCGAGCCAGTCGGCCCCACGCCAGACGTCGTAGACCGACAGAACCTCGAGCGGTGCCCGCTTGTCCAGGGCGATCTTCAGGCGCAGGTCGACCTTCCGGTCCAGCGATCGGAGCTGATACACCAGCTCCAGCGGCCGCTCCGGATCCCGGTAGTCGACCGCCGTGATGTCGGTCAGGTAGTTGAAGGCCTGGGCGGGCGCGTCCTTGAGCCAGGCAAGTGCATCGTGCGCCCGGTCCCGCCGCAGGTACACGATCGTGTCGCCACAGGACACGAGGGCCCGCTCGACGGCGTCGCCGAACTCCGCCCGGAGCGCTGAGACCGACGGGGAGAGCTCCGCCATCGCGACGCCAGGAGTCATGCCGAGCGCGTCTGGTGCACGGAGTTGCCGAACGGCTCGGAGAGCTCGTCCACCTGCTCCGCGGGCAGAAAGAGGCCCGATGGGCTGACCAGCTTCTCGTCGCGCAACCGGTGGTCCGCTATGCTCTCGCCCTCGATCTTCTTCTGGAGCAGCTGGATGCCGTAGATCAATCCCTCCGGTCGCGGCGGACAGCCCGGCACATACACGTCCACCGGCATGATCGTGTCGATCCCCTGCACCATCGCGTAATTGTCGAAGATCCCGCCGGACGAGGCGCACGCGCCCATCGAGATGCACCACTTGGGCTGCGGCATCTGATCCCAGATCCGGCGGATCACCGGCGCCAACTTGAAGGGGAGCCGGCCGGCACAGATCAGCACGTCGGCCTGGCGGGGCGAGAAGCTCATCCGCTCCATCCCGAAGCGCGCGAGGTCGAAGCGGCTCGCCGCGGTCGCCATGAACTCGATGGCGCAGCAGGCGGTGCCGAAGGGCATCGGCCAGAGCGAGTTCTTCCGGGCCCAGTTCACCAGGAAGTCGAGCCGGGTGGTGAGCCAGTTGGGCGACACGGACGAGATCGTCGCCAGCTCCCCCCCGCCGTCCTGCGCCGCGGGATGCTGGAGGGTCCGCTCGGTCACTCCCACTGCAGCGCCCCCCGCTTCCAGATGTACACGTAGCCCACCGCGAGCACCGCGATGAACACCGCCATCTCGACGATCAGGAGCCCCGCCAGCTCACCGAGCTGGCGGAACGCCACCGCCCACGGAATCATGAACACCGCTTCGATGTCGAAGATGATGAACAGCATCGCGACCAGGTAGAACTTCACCGAGAACCGCTCCCGCGCGGTCCCCAGCGCGGGCATGCCGGACTCGTACGGGGCGATCTTCGTGGGGGTCCGGCGGTAGGTCGAGAAGACGTGCGAGACACCGATCATCAGGATGGCGTTCGCGATCACGAACACGATCAGGATCAGAATCGGGATGTAGGGTGCGAGCATGGGCCGGATGCCTGCCCTCGTGAAAAGTTTCACGTACTACCCATGCAAGGTAATCCGGGGCGGGAGCCCCTTCAACCCTGACCGGGGGCGCTACCTCTTATATTGCGGCCCGCTCCTATATTCCGGCCCGTTCGGGTGGGCCGAGGCACGGAGGGGTGCGGGCGGCGACTCCGCCGCACCGGCGGCAGCCGCGAAGCGGGCGGCCCGGCCCCCCCCCCGGCCGCATCGGTCCATCGGTCCCCCCGTCCACCTTTCAAGTCGAGCCATGTCCATCAAATCCGACCGCTGGATCCGCCGCATGGCCCGCGAGCAGGGGATGATCGAGCCGTTCGTGGACGTCCAGGTGCGCCAGACGGACGCGCAGGGCCGCAAGGTCATCTCCTACGGCGTGTCGTCGTACGGCTACGACATGCGGGTGGCGCCGGAGTTCAAGATCTTCACCAACGTGCTCTCGGCCATCGTGGACCCGAAGGAGTTCGATGCGCGAAGCTTCGTCGAGTTCGAGGGCGACGTCTGTATCGTGCCGCCCAACAGCTTCGCGCTGGCGCGGTCGGTGGAGTATTTCCGGATTCCCCGCAACGTGCTCACCATCTGCGTCGGGAAATCGACCTACGCCCGGTGCGGCATCATCACCAACGTGACCCCCTTCGAACCGGAATGGGAGGGCCACGTGACCCTCGAGATCAGCAACACCACGCCGCTCCCGGCGCGGATTTACGCCAATGAGGGAATTTGTCAGGTCCTCTTCTTCGAGGCCGACAGTGACGATGTGTGCGAGGTGAGCTACGCCGACAAGCAGGGGAAGTACCAGGCGCAGCGGGGGGTGACGCTCCCGCGGCTGTAGCCGGCTAGTCGCCGGCCCCCGCGGCCTCCAGGCGCGTGGTGAACGCCGCGACGAGATAGTCGCGGTTCATGCGCGAGATGGTCTCGATGCTGATCTGCTTGGGGCAGGCTTCCTGGCACTCGCCGAACAGGGTGCAGCCCCCGAACCCCTCCCCGTCCATCTGGGCGACCATTCGCAGCGCGCGGCGGTAGCGCTCCGCCTGGCCCTGGGGCAACAGACCGAGATGGGTGATCTTCGCGGCGGTGAAGAGCGACGCCGAGCCGTTGGGGCAGGCGGCGACGCAGGCGCCGCAGCCGATGCACTGGGCCGCGTCCATCGCGGCGTCGGCGCTCGTCTTCGGCACCGGGATCGTGTTGCCGTCCGGCGCGCTCCCGGTGCTGACCGAGACGAACCCGCCGGCAGCGATGATCCGGTCGAGCCCGCTCCGGTCCACCACCAGGTCCCGCAGCACCGGGAACGCCCGCGCCCGCCACGGCTCCACCGTGATCACGTCGCCGTCGCGGAAGCTCCGCATATGGAGCTGGCAGGTGGCGGTACCCGTCACCGGCCCGTGCGCGACGCCGTTGATCATCACGCCGCACGATCCGCAGATGCCCTCGCGGCAGTCATGATCGAAGGCGATCGGGGCCTCGCCCCGGGCCGCCAGACGCTCGTTGACCACGTCGAGCATCTCGAGGAACGACGCGTCGGGGCTGATGTCCCGCGCCTCGTACTGCACGAGCCGGCCGGGGGCGTCGGGCGACGGCTGCCGCCAGACGCGCAGGGTGAGGTTCACTTGTAGCTCCTCGTCGCCAGCTTCAGGTACTCGAACGCGAGCGGCTCCTTGTGCAGGCAGGGCTCCTGCCGCTCCCCGCGCCACTCCCAGGCCGCGACGTAGGCGAAGCGTTCGTCGTCGCGCTTCGCCTCGCCGTCCTGGGTCTGGTGCTCGACCCGGAAATGACCGCCGCACGACTCCTCCCGGTGCAGCGCGTCTCGGCACATGAGCTCGCCGAGCTCGAGGAAGTCGGCCACCCGGCCGGCCTTCTCCAGCGCCTGGTTCAGCTCGGTGTCGCTGCCGGGAACGTTCACGTTCTTCCAGAACTCCTCGCGGATCGCGGGGATCCGCTGGATCGCCTCGCGGAGGCCGCCCGCGCTCCGCGCCATCCCGCACTTGTCCCACATCAGTCCGCCCAACTCGCGGTGGAACGAGTCGACCGTCCGCTTGCCGTCCACCGCCAGGAGGCGGTCGACCCGGCTCCGCACCTGCTCCGTGGCACCGCGCACCTCGGGATGGTCCGCGCCCACCGGGCCGAGCCTGCCCGACGCCAGGTAGTCGCCGATGGTGTAGGGGAGGATGAAGTAGCCGTCGGCCAGCCCCTGCATGAGCGCGCTCGCCCCGAGCCGGTTGGCGCCGTGATCGGAGAAGTTCGCCTCCCCGATCACGTACAGGCCGGGCACGGTGCTCATGAGGTTGTAGTCCACCCAGAGCCCGCCCATCGCGTAGTGCGCGGCGGGGTAGATGCGCATCGGCGCCTGGTAGCAGTTCTCGTCGGTGATCCGCTGGTACATCTCGAACAGGTTGCCGTAGCGCTCACGGATCTGCCGCTCGCCGACCCGCCGGATCGCGTCCGCGAAGTCGAGATACACCCCGAGCCCGCCGGCCCCGACGCCGCGGCCGTCGTCGCACACCTCCTTGGCGGCGCGGGAGGCGATGTCGCGGGGCGCGAGGTTGCCGAAGGTCGGATACTTGCGTTCGAGATAGTAGTCGCGCTCGTCCTCGGGGATCTCGTGGGGCGGGCGGGTGTCGCCCCGCTTCTTCGGCACCCAGACGCGGCCGTCGTTGCGGAGCGACTCGCTCATGAGGGTGAGCTTCGACTGGTACTCCCCGCTCACCGGAATGCAGGTCGGGTGGATCTGGGTGAAGCACGGATTGCCGAACGCCGCGCCGCGCCGGTGCGCCCGCCAGATGGCGGTGGCGTTCGAGCCCTTGGCGTTGGTGGAGAGATAGAAGACGTTGGCGTAGCCCCCGGTGCCGAGCACCACCGCGTCGCCGAGGTACGTGCGGATCTCGCCGGTGGCGAGGCTCCGGGCGACGATCCCGCGCGCGCGGCCGTCGATCACCACGAGATCGAGCATCTCCGTGCGCGGGAACATGAGCACGCCGCCCCGCGCGACCTCCTTCTCGAGCGCCTGATAGGCGCCGAGCAGGAGCTGCTGCCCGGTCTGGCCGCGGGCGTAGAACGTGCGGGAGACCTGCGCGCCGCCGAACGAGCGGTTGGTCAGGAGACCGCCGTACTCCCGGGCGAAGGGTACGCCCTGGGCCACGCACTGGTCGATGATGTTCACGCTGATCTGCGCCAGGCGGTACACGTTCGCCTCGCGCGCGCGGAAGTCTCCGCCCTTCACCGTGTCGTAGAACAGGCGGAAGACGCTGTCGCCGTCGTTCTGATAGTTCTTGGCCGCGTTGATCCCGCCCTGCGCCGCGATGGAGTGGGCCCGCCGCGGCGAGTCCTGAAAGCAGAAGCAGAGCACCTGGTAGCCGAGCTCGCTGAGGGTCGCGGCGGCCGACGCCCCCGCCAGCCCGCTGCCCACGACGATGATCGTGTGCTTCCGCTTGTTGGCCGGATTCACCAGCTTGAGCTCGAAGCGGTGCCGGTCCCATTTCTGGTCGAGCGGCCCCGCCGGGATCCTCGCGTTCAGCTCCATGCCCGTCTCCTGAGCGGTGAGCAGTGAGCGGGCCCTGCTCACTGCTTACTGGTCACTTGACCACCCCGAAAAACACCGCCAGCGGGACGATCGCGAACCCCACCGCCACGACCAGGGCCAGGATCGCCGCCACCGGCCGCCGGAGGGGGCGCGGGGAGGGTGGCGCCGCGCCGAGCGTCCGCGCGGCACTCCAGGCGCCGTGGAACAGGTGGAAGCCGAGCGCCACCATGGCGAGCGCGTAGAACAGCGTCACCCACCAGACGCGGAATGCGCCGATGACGTTGCCGTACACGTCGCCCGCGACGAAGGGGACGGGCTGCACCGTTCCGGTGGTGAAATGCAGGACGTGGAACACGATGAAGACGAGCAGCAGGACTCCCCCCCACCGCATCGTCCGCGAGGCGAGCGTGGAGACCTGCGGGTCGCGCCGCGCATAGGGCACCGGCCGCGCCGCCCGGTCCCGCCCGGTGAGCTGCGCGGCGGCCGCCACATGCAGCACGACCGCCAGGAGGAGCACGACCCGCACGACCCAGACCACGCCCTTGAGCGGCCCGTGCAGCGCCGCGGCGTAGGCGTTGAGCTTCTCGGCCCCCTGGAACACCTGCAGGTTGCCGAGCATGTGGACCACAACGTAGCCCACGCCGATGAGGCCGGTGAGCGCCATCACGACCTTCTTGCCGATCGTCGTCTGCCAGATCGCCAGCATCCGCCCCGCGGCGGTCGCGGGAACCTCGCGCGCGCTCGTGCTCATGCGTCCACCGTCGCCTGGGTAGCGCGGACCGCATCGGCCGACTGCCGCAGGGCCCGCCGCTCGTCGTCCGTGAGCGCCACCTCGATGATCCGCTGGAGTCCGCCCCGACCCAGCTTGCAGGGCACCCCGCAGAAGACGTCGCGGATCCCGTACTCGCCCTGCAGCCACGCGGCGCAGGGCAGAATCCTGCGCTTGTCCAGCGCGATCGCCTCCACCATCTGCACCGCCGCGGCGCTCGGCGCGTAGTAGGCGGAGCCGGTCTTGAGGTGTGCGACGATCTCCGCTCCCCCGTTCCGCGTGCGCTCCACGATCGCGGCGAGCTTGTCCTTGGGCAGCAGCTGGCCGACCGGGATGCCCGAGACCGCGGTGTAGGAGATCAGCGGTACCATCGTGTCGCCGTGGCCGCCGAGCACCATCGCCTGGATGTCCTCGACCGAGACGTCGAGGGCCTCGGAGAGAAACATGCGGTAGCGGGCGGCGTCGAGCACGCCGGCCATCCCGACCACCCGCTCGCGGGGGAAGCCGGTGGTCTTCAGGACCACGTAGCACATGACGTCGAGCGGATTCGACACCACGATGATGATGGCCTTCGGCGCCACCCGGGCGATCTGCTCCGAGACCGAGCGGACGATGCCGGCGTTCGTCCTGACCAGGTCGTCGCGGCTCATCCCCGGCTTCCGGGCGATGCCGGCGGTCACGACGAACAGGTCCGCACCTGCCGCCTCGTCGTAGCTCTGCCCGCCGATCACCCGGGCGTCGAACCCCTCGATCGGGCCGGACTGCCACTGATCGAGCGCCTTGCCCTGCGGCACACCCTCGATCACGTCGATCATCACCACGGTGCGCGCGAGCGACTTCTCGGCCAGCCGCTGTGCCGCGGTGGCCCCGACGTTCCCTGCCCCGATCACCGCGACTTTCTCGAGCATCGGTGTGCTGTGGTCCCCGTAACGGCGTGGCCGACGCAGCCGCCCGGCGGCGGCCGCTGAAATCGTTGGAGTATAGCGGCTTAGGATTGCTCCGGCAAAGCGAACGGTTCGTCGGTCACGGCGACACCGAGGCGGCGGAGCCCTTCGTAGAGGACGACGCTCACCGCGTTGGCGAGGTTGAGGCTCCGCACCTTGCCCGGCATGGGGATGCGGAAGCAGCGCTCGGGATGCTTCTCGAGAATCCGCTCCGGCAGCCCGTCGGTCTCGTTGCCGAACACGAGACAGCTGTTGGGGCGGAACGGCGCCTCGGCGAGGTCGCGGTGGGCATTGGCGGAGAAGTAGAGGCAGCGGTCGCGGGAGATCGCGTCCCGGAACGCACGCCAGCTGGGGTGGACCCAGAGGTCGACGGCATCCCAGTAGTCCAGCCCGGCGCGTCGCACGTGCCGATCGTCGATGGAGAAGCCCAGCGGCTCGATGAGGTGCAGGGGGGTGTCGGTCGCGGCGCAGAGGCGCGCGATGTTCCCGGTGTTGGGGGGGATCTGCGGCTCGATGAGGACGACGTGGAGGGCCATGGGTCATCCCCCACGCGTGTGCATCTCCCGGCGGGGATCGGCCCGCAGTGACTCGAGCCGGTACAGCGCCCCGCGCTCCGTAAGCGCCGCGCGCTCCTCGGCGCCGCGGTCCGTCCGGGCGGCCCAACGCTCCCGGATCAGCGCGGCGATCTCGGCGTCGGACGCCCCCTCCCGGAGCGGCGCGCGCAGATCCACTCCGTCCGCCCCGTAGAGGCAGAGGAACCATGTACCGTCGGCGGTGATGCGACTCCGGTCGCAGCTGCGGCAGAAGGGCGCGGTGGTGGACGCGATGATGCCGAACGTCGTGCCGTCGGCGAGCCGGAAGCGCTCGGCCGGGGCCGCCGGATCCTCCGGCGATGAGATCGGCGTGACGGGCCCGTACCGCCGGGACAGCACCTCGAGCATCTCCGCGCGCGAGACGACCTGGTGCGTACGCCACCGCGTCGCGCCACCCACGTCCATGTACTCGATGAAGCGGAGCTCCGCCTCGCGCGCGCGGGCGAACTCCAGCAACGGGATCAGCTCATCGTCGTTGTACCCGCGGATCACGACCGAGTTGATCTTCATGCCGCGAAAGCCGGCGCTGCACGCCGCGTCGATCCCCTCCAGGATCTCGCCGTGCCGGGCGCTCCGCGCGAACTCCACCAGCCGCTCCGGCCGAAGCGTGTCGAGGCTCACCGTGAGCCGGTGAAGCCCGGCCTCGCGGAGCGCCCGCGCATGGCGCGCCAGCAGGACGCCGTTGGTCGTGAGGGCGAGATCGGTGAGCCGCTCGTTCCTCGCAAGCAGCGCGACCAGCGCCGGGAGATCGTGCCGGAGCAGCGGCTCGCCCCCGGTGAGGCGGACCTTGCGCACGCCGAGCCCGGCGAAGATCCCGACCACCCGATCGAGCTCCTCGAAGCTGAGAATCGAGGCGCGGGGCAGCCAGACGTAGTCGGCCTCGGGCATGCAGTAGCCGCACCGCATGTTGCAGCGGTCGGTCACGGACAGGCGGAGACTCGCGAGCGGGCGCGCCAGCCGGTCGGTCGGACGGTCAGACGGTTGGACGGCCGGTTGGCGCATTAAACACCCCACTCGGTTTGCGTAGCCGGCTCGGGCACGCCGGCCGTCGGACCGTCCGGCCGTCCGACCGCCTGAGGGTTCACCCATTCCACGCCGCCGTCTACGTACTCCTCCCGCTTCCAGATCGGGACCCGCTGCTTCACCTGCTCGATCGCGTAGCGGCAGGCCGCGAACGCCGCATCCCGGTGCGCCGCGGCCGCGGCGATCGCCACCGCCGCCTCACCAATCTCGAGCCGCCCCAGCCGATGCTCCAGCGCCACCTCGGCGTTCCACCGCCCCCGCGCCTCGGTCACGATGCGCTCGCATTCGGCCTCCGCCATCGGCTCGTACGCCGAATAGTCGAGCCGCGCGACGGCCCGCCCGCCCTGCTGGTCGCGGACCACGCCGAGGAAGCAGGCGATTCCACCCCGCCCCGGCGCGCTTACCCGTGTCACCAGACGGCCGAGCTCGAGCGGAGCGGTGGTCAGATGGGACACGTCAGCCTCCCGCGAGTGGCGGCAGGATCGCAATCTCGTCGCGTTCGGAGAGGGGGGAATCGGGACGGGCGTGGGCGTGATTCACGGCGACGAGCGGGCGCTCCGGCAGCCCCGCACCGCCGGGCAGCTCGCGCAGGCGGCGGATCAGCGCGCCGACGGTGGCCGGCGCCGGGAGACTCAGCTCCAGCGACTGGCGCCCGACTACCTCGGCATAGCTCGCGAACAGCAGCACGCGGACGGAGACCGTCGCGGCGGTGGAAACGCTCATGGGGAACTGCTTACATCCCCGGTATGGGGTCGGCGGGCTCCGCGGAGGGCATCGGCTCTTCGGCGACGAGCGCCCGCAACTCCTTACTGGGCT
Source organism: Gemmatimonadales bacterium (assembly GCA_035763885.1). GTDB lineage: Bacteria > Gemmatimonadota > Gemmatimonadetes > Gemmatimonadales > GWC2-71-9 > DASQPE01. The sequence goes on along the minus strand of DASUAH010000239.1, from coordinate 11,837 downwards.
TGAACACTGGAACCGGCCGCGCGGCCACCTCGACCGGCTCACCGGTGCGGGGGTTGCGCGCCATGCGGGTCTTCCGGCGGCGGATCTTGAACGTACCGAACCCGCGCACCTCGATGTTGTGCTGCGCCTTCAACGCGTCCTTCACCGCCTCAAGAAACGCGTCCACTACGCGGGCGCAGTCCTTCTTCGAGATCATCGGACCCGCGGTGCGGGCGATCGAAGCGGTCACCTGCTCGACGAGATCGGCCTTGGTCATGCATCCCCCAGGAGGGTCATGGACGGGCGGGCGCCGACAGGCTCCCAAAGCGCGATCTTACGAGCTTACCTGTTGACTGTCAAGGGCTTGGCGGACTCGCTCCGGTCCGCTCGGTGACCAGACGCAGGAACTCGGCGAAGTGCGGATGCGCGTCGTGCGGCCCCGGCGAGGCCTCCGGATGGTACTGCACGGCGAACAGCGGCAACTCTCGATGGCGGATGCCCTCGATGGTGCCGTCGTTGAGGTTGAGGTGCGTAACCTCGAGCTCAGGAGCGCCGGGCACGCCGCGTTCGTCCCCGACGACCGCGAAGCCGTGATTCTGCGTGGTGATAAGTACGTGGCCCGATTCGAGGTCGCGCACCGGATGGTTGCCGCCCCGGTGGCCGTAGGGCAGCTTCGCCGTGTCGCCGCCGAACGCCAGGCCGATGAGCTGATGGCCCAGGCAGATACCGAACGTGGGAAGACCGCTGCCAGCCAGCTCGCGGATGTTTCCCAGGGCGTAGCCCACTGCGGCCGGATCACCCGGCCCGTTGGAGAGAAAGAGTCCGTCGGGGCGGAGATCGCGCACCGCGGCGGCGGGAGTGTCCGCCGGCACCACCGTCACCCGGCAGCCCGCATCCACCAGCATTCGCACGATGTTGCGCTTCATCCCGAAGTCGTAGGCAACCACATGGCGTCCTTCGCCCTCGGTGTGACGTTCCCGCACCGAGGCGTGGGACGCGAGGTCGAGCCCCACCATCGAAGGCGACGCGAGCAGCTGGGCGGTGAGCTCCGGCGTCGGCTCTCGACCTTCGGCGATCACGCCCCGCATGGCGCCCCGCTCGCGGATGTGGCGGGTGAGCCGCCGGGTGTCCACACCCTCGATGACCGGCACGTCGGCGCGTGCGAGCCAGCCGTCCAGGTCGAGCGTGGAGCGCCAGTTGGAGGGCTGGCGGACGAGCTCACGCACCACCACGCCGCTTATCTGCGGGCGCTCGGATTCCATGTCCTCCGGGTTGACGCCATAGTTCCCGATCATGGGCGCCGTCATGACGACGATCTGGCCGAGGTAGCTCGGGTCGGTGAACGTCTCCTGGTAGCCGGTCAGGTTCGTGGTGAACACGACCTCGCCGAACGCCGGCGCGATCGGACGCGGCGCCGTACCGGCGAACCACGCGCCGTCCTCCAGCAGCACGAACGCGGGGCGATCGGTCACCCGGTCACCCCGCGAGCGGCGTTCGACGTCGGCGTCACTGCTTGGGCTGCGGCTGCGGCTGCGCTGCGGCCCCGGACTCGGCGGGTACCGGCTCAGGCGCCGGCGTGAGCCCGGGGATCTGGACGGGGCCGGCGGGCGCGGTGGGGGCCGTGCGCCGGAGCCGCTCCTCCAGCGCGCTCGAGCCGCCCCCGCGGGGCACGAAGGAAAGGATCAGCGACAGCAGCAGGAAGATGCCGCCGCACCACCAGCTCGCCTTGGTGAGGAGAGTGACCGCCTGCCGGCCACCGAGCACGGTGTCGGTGGTGCCGCCGCCGAGCGACGCCAGCCCGCCACCCTGGCCGGCCTGCAGGAGCACCACGACCGAGAGCAGGAGCGCGTCGAGAATGAGGAGCACGAGAAGGACGTAAAACATGGTGGCGTAAGCTAGTCGCTCGGCCCCACCCGATCAACCGGCCGCGCCAGTCCCGCCGATCCCCACGATCTCCGCCCACCCGTCTGCCGACAGACTCGCCCCGCCCACCAGCACACCGTCGATCTCGGGCTCGGCGAGCAGCGCGAGGGCGTTCCCCGCGTTGACGCTGCCCCCGTAGAGCACCCGGAGCCGGCCGGGCCAGCCGCGTTCCCCGGCCGTGCCGCGGATGAGGCGATGCACCTCGGCGGCATCCGCAGGTGTCGCGTGCCGTCCGGTGCCGATGGCCCAGACCGGCTCGTAGGCGATGAGCAGTGCGGGGCGATCGGCCGCCGGAACGGCGTCGAGCACCGGCTCCAGCTGCCGCCGTACGGCCTCCGCCGTGCGGCCGGCTTCCCGCTGGGCCAGCGTCTCGCCCACACACACGAGGGGGATCAGCCCGGCGGCCAGCGCGGCCGCGGTCTTTTTCGCGCTCTGCTCCTCGGTTTCGCCGAACAGATGGCGCCGCTCGGAGTGGCCGACCAGCGTGTGGGTGGCGCCCGCTTCGGCGACGAGCGACCCGGAGAGCTCGCCCGTGAATGCCCCTTTCGGCTCCCAGTGGATCGTCTGCGCTCCGATGCGGACGTCGGGCCGCCGTCGCAAGACACCGGCGAGCGGGGCGAGGGACACGGCGGGCGGAAAGAACCAGAGCTCGCGGTCGGGCTGGGGCGCGGTCAGCTCGAGGAAGCGGAGCGCGAACTCGCGGGCCGCCGCCGGCCCGTGGTTCATCTTCCAGTTGGCGGCGTAGATGAGCGGACGGCCCATCAGACGTCGTCCAGCGCGGTAACTCCGGGCAGCTCCTTGCCCTCGAGAAACTCGAGCGCCGCACCGCCGCCGGTGGACACGTGGGTCATTCGGTCGGCGAGCCCCGCCTGCGCCACGGCCGCCGCCGAGTCGCCGCCACCCACGACGGTCACCGCGCCGCGTTCCGTGGCGCGCGCGAGCGCGTGCGCCACGGCCAAGGTGCCATGGTCGAACGGCGGGACCTCGAACACGCCCATGGGGCCATTCCACAGCACGGTGCCCGCGGGCTCGATGATCGCCGCGAAATCCTGCTCGGTAAGCGGGTCGATGTCGTACATCGCCCACCCGGCCGGAATCCCGTCGCGGTGCACCGTGCGCGTGGCGGCGCCGGCCTCGAGCTTCTGTGCCACGACCGCGCCGCTGGGCAGCACCAGCTTCCGCCCGGCCTGCTGCATCAGCGCCTTCGCCAGATCGAGCCGGTCGGGCTCGACGAGCGACGTGCCGGTCTCCAAGCCCATCGCCTTGAAGAACGTGCAGGCCATCGCTCCACCGATCAGGACCTCGTCCACCTTGGGCAGGAGCGCCTCGATCAGATCGATCTTGCCGCTGATCTTGGCGCCGCCCAGAACCGCCACGAACGGCCGCTTCGGCCGGTCCAGCGCGCGGCCCAGATACTCGAGCTCCCGCTCCATCAGAAACCCGCTCACCGCCGGCTTCAGCATCCGCGCGACGGCCTCGGTGCTCGCGTGCGCGCGGTGCGCCGACCCGAACGCGTCGTTGACGTAGAAGTCACCGAGGGCCGCGAATTCCCGCGCCAGCTCGGGATCGTTCTCCTCCTCGCCCGGAAAGAACCGGGTGTTCTCGACCACCGCCACGCCGCCCCGCGGGAGGCGCTTCGTCGCGGTGACCGCCTCGTCGGAGAGCGGCTCGCGCAGGAAGACGACCGGCGCGCCGAGGATGGCCTCGAGCGCGCGCACCACGGGCTCCAGGGAGAACGCCGGGTCGGGGCCACCCCGTGGGCGTCCCAGATGCGAGAGCAGGACCACACGGGCGCCGCGCCCGCGCAGGTACCTGATGGTGGGGATCGCCGCCCGTATCCGGGTGTCGTCGGCAACGCGCCCGTTCTTGATCGGCACGTTGAAGTCCACCCGCACCAGCGCCCGGCGGCCCTCGAGTGCCGCCGGGTCCAGCGACGCGAGCGTGCGCTTCACGCCTTGCTCCCGATGTAGCGAAGCACGTCCACGCATCTCGCCGAATAGCCCATTTCGTTGTCGTACCAGGAGGTGACGTTCACCAGCTTCCCGTCCACCACGTTGGTCGAGAGGGCGTCGATCGTGCTCGACATCAGGTTGCCGATGTAGTCCACCGAGACCAGCGGCTCGTCGCTGACCGCGAGCACGCCCTTGAGCGTCCCCTCGGCGGCCTTCCGGAATGCGTCGTTCACCTGCTCCGCCGTGACGCTCTTCTCGACCACGCACGAAAGGGCGACGACCGAGACGTCGGGCGTCGGCACCCGAAGCGCAACGCCATCGATCTTCCCCTTCACCTCCGGGATGACGAGGCTGGTGGCCTTGGCCGCGCCTGTCGTGGTCGGGATGATGGACATCGCCGCCGCACGCGCGCGGCGCAGGTCCTTGTGGGGGAGGTCGAGGATCTGCTGATCGTTGGTGTAGGAGTGCACCGTGGTCATGAACCCGTGCACGAACCCGAAGTGGTCGAGGATCACCTTCACGACCGGCACCAGGCAGTTGGTCGTGCAGCTCGCGTTCGAGATCACGGTATGCCTGGCGGGGTCGTACTGCCTGTGGTTGACCCCGTAGCAGAGCGTGATGTCCTCCTTCTTCGCGGGCGCGGAGATGACGACCCTCTTCGCGCCGCCGTGCAGGTGCAGCGCGGCCTGCTCGCGATCGGTGAAGCGGCCGGTGGACTCGAGGACGATCTGGACGCCAAGGTCTTTCCACGGCAGCTTCGCCGGGTCCCGCTCGCTGAGGACCTTCATCTCGTCGCCATTCACGACGATGGCGTCGCCGCGGGCCTCGACGGTGCCGTCGTACCGTCCGTGCACCGAGTCGTACCTGAGCAGGTGCGCGAGGGTCCGGGTATCGGTGATGTCGTTGACCGCGACGAAGTCGATGTCCGCGGCACCCATCTTCTGCGCCGCGCGGACCACGTTTCTCCCGATCCGGCCGAAGCCGTTGATTCCGACCTTGACTGCCATGCGTCCGGTCTCCCTGTTGGCTATTCGCGATTCGCTGTCGGCCGCATCGCCTTACCCCAACGCCCGGGCGAACGTCACCGCCTCCACCCGTTCCGCTCCCGCGGCCGCGAGCGCCTCGGCCGCGGCGAGCAGCGTGGCGCCGGTAGTGAACACGTCGTCCACGAGCACGACGCGGAGACCCCGCACCGCGCTCGCGGCGAACGCTCCCGCCACGTTGACCCGGCGAGCGTCGGGCGCGAGGGCCGTCTGGGTTCCGGTCTCGCGCACCCGCCGCAGCAGGTGCGGCCGTACCGGCAGTCCCCCCACGCGGCCGATCGCCGCAGCGAGCCGCTCGCTCTGATTGTAGCCGCGCTCCCGCGCGCGCCGGGCCCCCAGCGGAACGGCTACCAAGGATACTCCCGCGGTCAATGGCTCCAGCGCCCGCATCGCGAGCGCCATCGGCTCGGCGATCCGCCACCACCCCTCGTACTTGAGCAGGTGCACCGCCTCGCGCGCGCCGCCCTCGAGCCGCACCGCGCTGCGCACCCGCCCGAGCGCCGCGGGCCAGCCGGCGCACAGGCCGCACTCCGCGTCGGGCTCCAGCGGCTGGCCGCAGCGGGCGCACCACGGCGCGGCGACCGCCCGCCAGCGTGACCGGCAGACTCCGCAGGCGAGCGCATCGTCGTCGGACGGGGGCACCGGCCGCCGGCAGAGGAGGCATTCGGCCGGGAGGAGCCAGCGCTCCGCGGCGCGAAGCACCTCGCGGAGCTCAGCGGAGGGCAGCATCGACCGCGGCCCGCATGATCTCCCGCGGCGCGACCACGCCGGGGAACCAGCACTCCAGGGCGACCGCGCCCTGGGCCACCAGCATCGCGCGCCCGTCCGCCGCGCGAAGGCCCTGGGCCCGCAGCGCGCGGACCCAGGGCGTCTCCCCCCGCGCGTAGACCATGTCGAGCGCCACTTCGCCCGCCCGGGCACGATTGAGGGGGATCGGTACCGGATCGCCCGGCCGGAGGCCGAGCGGGGTGGCGTTGACGAGCACCCCGCAGGTCTCCGCCGGCACGATGCGCACGCCGAGCGCTGCGGCCCACTCGGCGAACGCCGCCGCCCGCGCCGGATCCCGCGAGAGCACCGCCAGGCCGGCGCCCCGCTCCCGCGCAGCCCCCGCGACCGCGCGCGCGGAGCCGCCCGTCCCCGCGACCAGCCAGCCCGTGGCCGGCGGGTCGAGCCGGTCGAGCGCCTCGAGGAAGCCGGCCACGTCGGTATTCTCCCCGACGCTCGCGCCGTCCTCGCCCCAGAAGGTGTTGCAGGCGCCGACTGCCTGGGCGCAGGGCGCGAGCCGCGTCACCGCCCGTGCCGCCAGTTCCTTGTGGGGGACGGTGATGTTGCCCCCGCCCCGCGCCCGCGCCAGCGCCGCCACGAGCGCGGCCACGTCCTCCGCCCGGCACGGCAGCGGCACGTAGACGGCCTCGAGTCCCAGCGCGCGGAAGGCCGCGTTCTGCATGGCGGGAGAGAGCGAATGGGAGACGGGGTCGCCGAGGATCGCGAAGACGCGCGTCCTACCGCTGATCACCGGAGTGCTCCGCCGTGAGTCGGGCAGCCACCTCGCCGGCGAGCTCCTCGAGTTCGGCGTAGGTCCGGCGGTAGTCGTCGAGGTCGCCGCCGAAGGGATCGGAGACCTCGCCCTCGGGTCCCGCGCGGCCGGCGAACTCGCCCAGCAGGTGCACGCGATCCCCGCCGCCGAGATCGGCCACCCGCGCGGCGTGGTGCCGCGACATGGTGAGCACGAGATCGGCCGCGGCGACGAGGTCGCGCGTGAGCATGCGGGCGCGATGGCCGGAGAGGTCGAGCCCGTGCTCGAGCCCCACGAGATAGGCGCCCTCCGAGACGGGCGCCCCCTCCCACGCGCCGGTCCCGGCGGACGCGACGGAAAGGCTGCTCCGGGTGCTCAGCGCGGCCCGGAGCAGCGCTTCGGCCACCGGGCTGCGGCAGGTGTTTCCCGTACAGACCAGCAGAATGTGCATCGCGAAATCTAGCCCGTCACGGCGCGAGTCGTCCGACGGCGCGACGCAGCTCCGCGCGGGGAATCGCTCCCTCACGCACCAGGGCCGGCGCGGCACCGGTACAGTCGACAAGGGTGCTGGGCGGCACGTTGCCGAGAACACCGCCATCGAGCACCATCAGCTCGCCCCGGGCCACGGCCTCCCGGAACAGCTCCACCACGCCGTCGGCCCCGGGCGCGGTGGCACCGCCGGGCCGGTTGGCGGACGTGGAGGTGAGCGGCACGCCGAGCGCGCTCACCAGCCGCGCGACACCGGGGTGGGAGGTATGGCGCACGGCGATCCCGCCCTCGGCACCGCGCAGCGCATCGGGCAGCTTGCCTTCGCCGCCCGGCAGCACGAGCGTGAGCGGGCCGGGCCAGAACGCCGCCGCGAGCGCCGCCGCCGCCGGCGAGAACGTGAGCCCGAACGCCTCAGCCATGGCGCGCCCGGAGATCAGCAGGAGAAACGGCTTCCCCGGGGGGCGGCCCTTGAGTCGCGCCAGGCCGGCGAGCCCGGCGGCGTTCGGCAGCGACCCGAGCCCGTACACCGTCTCGGTGGGATAGGCGAGCAGCCCGCCGGCCCGGAGGTGTTCGCCGGCGCGGGGGATCGCCTCGGTCTGTTCCGCGGGGGTGCGGAACGGCACGATCAGCGTCGCGTGGCCCAGTGCTCCGCCCACTCCAGATCCTCCGGGGTGGTGATCTTCCGGTTGCCCGGCGAGTCGGGAACCACGCGCACCTCGACGCCAAGACCTTCGACCAGCGCCGCGTCGTCGGTGCCGTGCCGGTCCTCCGCCCGCGCGCGCTGGTGCGCCCGGGCCAGCAGCTCCCGGGGAAATCCCTGCGGGGTCTGCGCCCGCCAGAGCGTGTCACGCGGCACGGTACGCACCACGCGACGCCCGTCGGCCGCATCGATTTCCTTGACCGTGTCCGTCATCGGCACCGCCGCCACCGCGCCCCTGCCGCTTCGCGCCTCGCGGATCACGGCGTCGATCACCGCGGGATCGGGAAACGGGCGCACCCCGTCGTGCACGAGCACTGTGCGGCAGGCCGGCGGCAGCGCGGCGAGCCCCGCCGCGACGGAGTCGCTGCGCTCGGCGCCACCCGCCACGAGCGTCAGCCCCGCTCCCGCCACCTCCGCCAGGAAGCGGGGAGGGGCCGCTGCGTCGGCCGGCGGCAGCACGAGGACGACGTGGGCGACCTCCGGGTGCGCCGCGAACGGCCGGAGCGCGCGCAGTACCATGGGCACGCCGGCGATCGGGCGGAACTGCTTCGGGGGCCCGCCGAGGCGGCGCCCCTGCCCCGCCGCCACGATGACAACCCCGACGTCACGCGGCAAGCGCCCGCACCAGCTGCTCGATGTGCTCGAGCCCGACGAGCGTCACGCCGGGGACCTGCATCCCGGTCCGCGACGAGCCGTACACCCTGCGGAACCCGAGGCGGGCCGCCTCCTGTACCCGGCGCTCGACGCCGCCGGCGGGGCGGATCTCCCCGCCGAGACCGACCTCGCCCAGAAAGATCACATCGGCCGGTGCCGGCCGGTTGTGGAGGCTCGAGATCAGCGCGGCGGCGACCGCGAGATCGGCGCCGGGCTCGGTGAGCCGCACGCCCGCAGTCACCTGCACAAAGACGTCGAGATCGGCGAACGAGGTCCGCCCCCGCCGCTCCAGCACCGCCAGGAGCACCGCGAGCCGTCGGGGATCGATGCCGGTGGCCACCCGCTGGGGCGTCCCGTAGCCGGACCTGGCGGCGAGCGCCTGCACCTCCACCAGCACCGGCCGGGTGCCCTCCATCAGCGCGGTGACCGCGCTGCCGCTGATGCCGTCGGTGCGGGCGGCGAGGAACATCGCCGAGGGGTTCGGCACCGGCACGAGGCCGCGCTCGGTCATGGAGAAGACGCCCAGCTCGTCCACCGAGCCGAAGCGGTTCTTGGTGGCGCGGAGCAGCCGATAGTCGAGCGTGGTCTCGCCTTCGAAGTACAGGACCGTGTCCACGATGTGCTCGAGCGTCTTCGGGCCGGCGATGCCGCCTCCCCTGGTGACGTGGCCCACGACCACGACGGCGGTCCCGGTCTCCTTCGCGAACCGCATGAGGTGGCCCGAGCACTCGCGCACCTGGCCCACGTTGCCGGGCGCGCTCTCGAGGGTGTCGGTGTAGACCGTCTGGATCGAGTCGACCACGACGACGTCCGCCTTGGCGGCGAGGGCGGAGCCGAGGATGGCCTCCAGCCGGGTCTCGCCGAGCACGTGGACGGCGCCCGCGTCCTCCTCGAGGCGGTCGGCCCGGAGCCGGATCTGGTCGGGGCTTTCCTCGCCGCTGGCATAGAGCACGGTGCGGCCGGCGGACTCGAGGCGCGCGGCGGCCTGGAGCAGCAGCGTGGACTTGCCGATGCCGGGCTCGCCGCCGATGAGGCTCATGGACCCGGGGACGATCCCCCCGCCGAGGACGAAGTCCAGCTCCGCGATCTCCGTCTTCCAGCGAAGGAGCGGCTCTGATGCGAGATCGCGGAGGCGGACAGACGGCCGGACGGCCGGACGGCCGGTTCCCGCACCCCGACCGCCTGACCGTCCGGCCGTCCGGCCCACTTGGACCGGCTCCTCGCTCACCGAGTTCCACTCCCCGCACGACTCGCACCGCCCCACCCACTTCGCGTGCTCGTGCCCGCACTCGGCGCAGCGATAGACCGATCGCGGCTTTGCCATGCTACTCCGGCTCCTCGCGCGCCGTGAAGCTGGCGAAGCGGGTGAACTCCTTGAAGAACTTGAGGGTGATCTCGCCGGTGGGCCCGTTGCGGTTCTTGGCCAGCATGATCTCGGCGAGCCCCCGCTTGGACTCGTCCTCGCGGTCGTAGTACTCCGGCCGGTGAATGAAGATCACGAGATCGGCATCCTGCTCGATGGCGCCGGAGTCGCGCAGGTCGGAGAGAATCGGCTTCCGCTCCCCACCCCGCTGCTCGGAGGCCCGCGAGAGCTGGGACAGCGCGACCACCGGGAGCTCCAGCTCGCGCGCGAGCCCTTTGAGCGAGCGGGAGATGTCGGAGATCTCCTGCACCCGGTTCTCCGCGTACTCGGGGCTCCGCATGAGCTGCAAGTAGTCCACGACGACCAGGCCGATGTCGTGCTCCGCCTTCAGCCGTCGAGCCTTGGACCGCATCTCCAGCAGCGTGATGGCCGGGGTGTCGTCGATCCAGATGGGACAGCTCTGGAGGATGCCGGCCGCGCGCGCGAGATAGGAGAAGTCGGAGTCGCGCAGGGACGCCCGCCGCACCCGCTGGCTGTCCACCCGCGCCTCGGCCGTGAGCATGCGCTGGACCAGCGCCTCCTTGGACATTTCCAGCGAGAAGATGGCGATGCCCGTGCCCGCCTCGATGGCCGCGTGGGCCGCGATGTTCAGACAGAAGGCCGTCTTGCCCATGGACGGCCGGGCGGCGACGATGACCAGCTCCGAGCGCTGGAAGCCCGAGGTCAGCTCGTCCAAATCTGTGAAGCCGCTCGGGACGCCGGTAATCGCTTTGCCGCTCCGCTGGAGCGTTTCGATGCGCTCCATCGTCGGCCAGAGCATCTCCTTGATCCGCATGAAGCCCTGGTCGCGCCGCTGCTGCGAGATCTGGAAGACGCGCGACTCCGCCTTGTCGAGCAGCTCGCCCGCGGCCGTACGGCCCTCGTACGCCTCGGTGATCAGCTCGGTCGACGTCTCGATCAGCCGGCGGGTGATGGCCTTGTCGCGCAGGATGCGGCAGTGGAACTCGAGGTTCGCGGCGGTGGGCGCCGCGTCCACCAGCTCGGCCAGGTACTCGGGCCCGCCGCTCGCGGCGAGCTCGCCGCGGCGCTCGATCTCGTCGTGCAGCGTGACGTGGTCGATGACCACGCGCCGCTCGGTGAGCGCCCGCATGGCGCGGAACAGCCGCCGATGCTCCTCGCGGTAGAACACCGTGTCGTCCACCAGCTCGACGGCGCGAAGCGCGGCGTCCTGATCGAGCAGCATGGCGCCGAGCACCGCCTGCTCGGCCTCGGGGCTCCAGGGAGCGGAGCGCCCGACGTAGGGATCAGCGGTCGAGAAGCTGTCGCGCGATACGGACGTCATCCCAGGTCGGTTTCTTCCAGTTCGGGTTCCGGAGCAGTGCCGCGGGGTGGTACGTGACCACGACCGGGATGCCGCCGTACGAGTGGACCTTGCCCCGCAGGTCGCCCAGGCTCTTCCGGGTGGCGAGCAGGGCCTCGCCCGCCGTGCCGCCGAGCGCGACGATCACCTTGGGCCGGATGATGGCGAGCTGCCGGTGCAGGTACGGCATGCACGAGGCGATTTCGTCGGGCAGCGGCTTGCGATTCTGCGGCGGACGGCATTTCACAATGTTGGTGATGTATACGTCCTCGCGCCGGAGTTCAATAGCCTCCAGCATCTTGTCGAGCAGTTGCCCGGCCTGCCCCACAAAGGGACGGCCGGTCGCGTCCTCGGTGGCGCCGGGAGCCTCGCCGACGAGCACGAGCCTGGCCCGCGGATTGCCCTCCCCGGGCACGGCGTTGACGCGGTTGGGGCACAGCGTCTGACAGCAGAACGTCTTCCGGATCCGGTCGGCCACGGCGTCGAGCGTGTCGAGGCCGGCCAGGCGGTCGCCGATCAGCTCCGCCGCGGGCGGGTCCACCCGGAGACCAGGGCCGGGGATGGGCGGAGCACCCTTCCTCCAGGCGGCCCGACGGCCAGACGGCGAGACGGCCGGCCCCGTCGGACGGCCGGCTGGCTCCGAGGCCGCGCCAGAGCGCCGACGCCTGGCGTCATCGGTCTCCGCCGGCCGTGATGACTTGCCCATCGCCTCCTCCGGCCGTCCGGCCGCCCGGCCGTCCGGCCGTCCCCCCGTCCGGCCGTCCATGATCACTTCCGCCCCGCCCAGCTCGATCTGCTGCTCGAGGTAGCGCCGCCACTCATCGGCCAAGGCGCACCTCCACCGCGTCGAGGATCGCC
>DASUAH010000238.1:0-14292 GCA_035763885.1 Gemmatimonadales bacterium | reverse complement strand
GAAACCCCCGGCCGCCGCGCCCCGTTGTGTTGACGCGGCGAGGCCTGCGCCGCATACTGGGCCGCCAGCCACCATCATCAGGAGCCACCCCGATGGCTTCCGTCTCGCTCACCGTCAACGGGCAGAGCCACTCCGTCGACGTGGCGCCCGATACTCCCCTCCTCTGGGTCCTCCGCGACAACCTCGGGCTCACCGGCACGAAATTCGGCTGCGGCATCTCCCAGTGCGGCGCCTGCACGGTCCACATGGACGGCGCCGCGGTGCGGTCGTGCGCCGTGCCGGTGAGCGCCGCGGCAGGGAAGCAGATCACGACCATCGAGGGTCTTGCCCGTAACGGTGAGCTGCACGCGGTCCAGCGGGCCTGGATCGCGGAGGACGTCCCGCAGTGCGGGTACTGCCAGTCCGGTCAGCTCATGTCCGCCGCCGCGCTCCTCGCCCGCAACCCGACGCCGTCCGACGCCGACATCGATGCCGCCATGTCGGGCAATATCTGCCGCTGCGGCACGTACCAGCGGATTCGCGCCGCGATCCACCGCGCGGCGGGGGAGGCGTAGCATGGCCACCGCGACCGTCACCCGGCGCGATTTCCTGAAGGCCGGTGCGCTGGCGTCCGGCCTCGTCATCGGGGTCCGGCTGCCGGCCTTCGCGCATCCCGCGCAGCGCGCCGCCGCGACGCCGCTCGCGCCGAGCGCGTTTCTGCAGATCACCCGGGACGGACAGATCACCGTCTGGGTCGCCCGGTCGGAAATGGGGCAGGGCGTCCGCACCGCGCTCCCGATGATGGTGGCCGAGGAGCTCGAGGTGGAGCTGGCGGCCATCCGGATCGAGCAGGCCCCCTCGGACCCGAAGTTCGGCGAGCAGGCCACCGGCGGCAGCTCGAGCGTGAGCGACATGTGGACGCCGCTCCGCACCGCCGGCGCGCAGGCGCGCGAGATGCTGATCGGCGCGGCAGCCCGGACGTGGGGGGTTCCAGCCGAGGAATGCCGCGCCGAGAACGGGGGCGTCGTGCACGGCGCCAGCGGCCGCCGGGCGGGCTACGGCGAGCTGGTGCCCGTCGCCGCGGCGCTCAAGCCGCCGGAGAACCCCCGGCTCAAGTCACCGGGCGAGTTCCGCATCCTGGGGCGCTCGGTGCCGCGGGTGGACACACCCTCGAAGGTGGACGGCAGCGCGCAGTTCGGGATCGACGTCCGGCTGCCCGGGATGCTCTACGCCTGCATCGCGCGGTGCCCGGTGTTCGGCCGCCGGCTGAGCGGCTACGACGAGGGCCCGGCCCGGGCCGTGGCGGGAGTGCGCGACGTCGTGCCACTGGAGCCCGCGGAGGTCACGCTCTTCGACGCCTGGAAGTTCAACGCCGAGGGCGTCGTGGCCGTCGTGGCCGAGAGCAGCTGGGCGGCGTTCCAGGGCTGCAGGGCGCTCGAGTGCCGCTGGGACGCCGGCCCCGAGGACCAGATCGACAGCGCGAGGCTCGCCCGTATCTTCGCCGATCGCGTGTCGCAGCCCGGCATCATCGGCCGGAACGACGGCGACGCCGCGGTGGCGCTCCGGCGGGCGGCCCGGACGATCGAGGCGGTGTACGACGTGCCGTTCCTGGCGCACGCCACCATGGAGCCGATGAACTGCACCGCCGACGTGCGGGCGGGTCGCTGCGACATCTACGTGCCGAGCCAGTGGCCGACCGGGGTCCGGCGGATTGCCGCGCAGCTCACCGGGCTCCCGGAGGACGCGGTCACGGTGCACACCACCCTGCTCGGCGGCGGCTTCGGCCGGCGGTTCGAGATGCAGTGGGTGATGGACGCCGTCCGGGTGTCCCGGGCGGTCGGACGGCCGGTCCAGGTGATCTGGACCCGCGAGCACGACATGCAGCACGACAACTACCGCCCGATGAGCCATCACGTGGTCCGGGCCGGCCTCGACCGCCGGGGCGCGATCACCGCCTGGATGCACCGGATGGCGGCGCCGTCCATCATCGGGTGGCACGCCCCCGCGGCCATGCGGTCGCCCGGTGAGATCGCGGGTGAGGCGCTGGATGGGGCGGAGCAGCTGCCGTACGCGATTCCGAATCTCCGGGTCGAATACTGCCCGGTGAAGACGCCGGTCCCGGTGGGCTGGTGGCGGTCGGTCTACGCGTCGCAGAACGCCTTCGTGAACGAGTGCTTCATGGACGAGCTCGCGCGCGCGACGAAGCGCGACCCGCTCGAGCTGCGACGCGCCCTGCTCAAGGATCAGCCGCGGCATCTCGCGGTCCTCGAGCTGGCGGCGGCAAAGGCCGGCTGGGGCGCCCCACTCCCGGACGGGCGGACCCGCGGCATCGCGGTGCACAAGTTCTTCAGCGATACCGTTGTGGCCGAGGTCGCCGAGGTCTCGCTCGGGAAGGACGGCGTGCGGGTGCACCGGGTGGTCTGCGCGACGGACTGCGGGCTGGTGCTCCATCCCGACATCGTCAGGGCCCAGATGGAGAGCGGCGTGGTGTACGCCCTGAGCGCGGCGCTGAGCGGCGCCATCACCATCGAGCGCGGTCGCGTGAAGCAGAGCAACTTCCACGACTATCCGGTCGTCCGGATGAGCGCGATGCCTCGGGTCGAGACGTACATCGTTCCCAGCCAGGAGTCGCCGCACGGCGTGGGCGAGCCCGCGGTGCCCCCGCTGGCGCCGGCCGTGGCCAACGCGGTGTTCGCGGCCACGGGCAAGCCGGTCCGCCGCCTTCCGATCACGCCGCTCGCCTGAAGCGCCGGGTGCGGGGGATCAGAGCAGAGCCGCCAGCGCCTCCGCCGCGAGTGGCCCGCTGCCCGGGCCCGGCGCCACCCCCTCCTCGTGCTTGAAGAACGCGAACGCCCCCTCCCACGGCTGCTCCCCGATCCGAGCCGCCCACTCCCCGAGCTCCGCGCCGGTGTAAGCTGGCCGCCGCAGCCGGAGATAGCCCCAGGTCGTCGTCGGGACGAGCGGCGTCGCGCCCTCCTCGTCCTCCGCCGCGACGAGGGCGGCGCCACGCTCGCGCAGCGCCCCGTAGACCTCGTCGTCGAACCAGGACGGGTGCCGGAACTCGAACGCCGCGCGCCAGCGGTGCGGGAGGCGGTCGAGGAAGGCGGTGAGCCGCGGCAGGTCTTTCTTCAGGTTGGGCGGGAGCTGGAACAGGGTCGGGCCGAGCTTCGGGCCAAGTACCGAGGAGGCGCGGAGGAAGTAGTCGAGCGCGCCGTCGTCATCGCCCAGCCGCGCGAAGTGGGTGATCCGCTGCGGCGCCTTGAGCACGAACCGGAATGCCTCCGGCACCTGCGCCGCCCAGCCCGCGACCACGCTCTCCTTCGGCATGCGATAGAACGTGTTGTTGATCTCGACCGTCCGGAGCCGCTCAGCGTATGCCCGCAGCATCGCGTCCGCGGGGAGCTTCTCCGCATAGAAGGCGCCCCTCCACTCCTTGTACGCGTAGCCGCTGGTGCCGATGTAGACCTGCATGCTGGCCGTCGCTCGTTATTCGCGGTTCGCTATGCGCTGCTGGCCGGTCGGCACCCGGCCAGCCCCCGTCGTCTCCGGCAGCCTCACTGTGTGAGCTCCCGATACGCGCGAAAATGCCTGATCGCCTGCGCCCGGCGCCCGGTCCGCTCGTAGAGTCGCGCCAGATTGAAGTGCGCGTCCGCGAAATCAGCGTCGGCGGCGACGGCGCGGCGGTAGGCGTCGATCGCGTCCGCGGTCCGGCCGAGCTCCTCCAGCGCGGTCCCGAGGTTGAACGCGGCGGTCGGGTGCCCGGGCGTGGTGGCGAGCGCCGCCTGGTAGTGGGCCACCGCCTCGGCCGGCCGGCCGCCCTCCTGGAGCAGCCGGCCGAGATTCACCCGGGCATCGGTGTGCGCGGGATCGAGCTCCAGCGCGCGGCGATAGGCGTCGCGGGCGTCGTCCGGCGCGGCGGCCTCGAGGTCCAGCCCGAGGCCGTACCACTGGTCCGCGGTGCGCTGCTCCTCGGCGCGCCGCGCGTCCCGCGCCAGACGTCGCGCGACGGGCGCGACGCGAGTCGCCAGGTCGGCTACCGCGAAGTCCAGCACCATCTGCCCCGACTCCGGCTGCCAGGTGGCCGCGTCGTCGCGCACCACGACCCGCTCGCCCTCGGCTGTGATGCGCAGCTCGCTGAGACTCCGCCCCCGCGGCAGCTGCCGCACCAGCTGGCGGAGCGCGCGGCGGATGCGCCGAGCCGGCACCTTCGCGTCCGCGAGAGCCCGGGCGGTGCGGAGGAGAACCAGGTCCTGGAATGAGAAGCGCAGGGCGCCGCGAGGACCGCGGTCGGGTGACAGAATGCCCGCGCGAACCTGCGCGCGGACCTGGGTGGGCGTGAGACTGAGCAGGCTGGCGACGTCGTGCGTGGAGTACGACTTCATGGGGCTGATCGCTGCCCGATTCGCCTAGGCCCGCTTGCGCTTCCTCGGGGCCGGCTTTTCCGCCTCGACCGCCTTCTTCGCGCCGGCGCGCCGCGCCGGCTTCTTCTCCGCCGGGCTCGCACCACGCTTGGCGAGGCTCGCCTTCAGCGCCTCCATCAGGTCGATGATCTTCACCTGTGGCGCTTCCTGAGGCTCGGCGGTAATCTCCTGTCCCTCGACCTTCGCCTGGATCGCCTCGAGGACGCGCTCCCGGACGGTGTCGCGATAGTTCTCCGGGTGGAACTCGTCGGTCGCCGACTGCTCGATCAGCTGCCGGGCGAGCTGGAGCTCGGCCGGCTTGACGGGCACCTCCGGACGCGGGACATCGGCCGCGCTCCGGATCTCGTCGGCATAATGCAGCTGCTCCATGGCGAGGAGCCCGTCGAGCGCGCGGACCAGCACCAGGTACTGCCGGCCGCGGGCCGAGTACTGGCCGAGCGCCGCGCGGCCGGTCGCCTGCAGCGCCTCGACCAGCAGCTTGTAGGCGCGCTCCCCGCCTTTGTCGGGGCCCAGGTAATAGGTCTTCTCGACGTAGATGCGGTCGATGGCCACCAGCGGCACGAACTCGGCGATGTCGATCGTGTTGGTGGCCTTTTCATCGAGCGCCTTGAGCTCCTCGGGCGTGAACATGACGTACTGGCCCTTGGCGAACTCGTAGCCCTTGACGATGTCGTCCCGCTCCACGATCGCCCCTTCCTGCACGCAGACGTATTGCTGCTTGAGGCGGGAGCCGTCCTTCTTGTGAAGGAGATTGAACGAGACCGACGCCGCCGACTCGCTGGACGAATACAGGTCCACGGGCACGGAAACGAGCCCGAACGAGATCGTCGCGGAACCGATGGACCGTGCCGGCATAGAGGGCCCGCTAAGATGCAGATTGGTCGGCCACCCCGCAAGAACAATTCCGCGACACCGATCGGTCGGCGGAGTGCAAGAATCTGCACTCCGTCACTAACCCTCGTGCACTGAGCCACTTACGCCATCGGACGATCGGCTCGGCCGCTACCGCGCCAAACGCGACCCACAGCGAACCCCGGAGCCCTTCGGCGCTCCGGAGGATCGTGGGCGGGAGGGCGGGGCGTTCGTGATCCACAAGCACGCCGCCCGGCGCCTGCACTACGACCTGCGGCTCGAGATGGATGGCGTGCTCCGATCCTGGGCCGTGCCGAAGGGGCCGTCGCTCGATCCGGCGGACAAACGTCTCGCGGTGCACGTGGAGGACCACCCGCTCGAATACGGCGACTTCGAGGGCATCATCCCGGCGGGCAACTATGGGGCGGGCGCGGTGATCCTCTGGGATCGCGGCCGGTGGACGCCGATCGGTGATTCGCGGGAAGGCCTCGCGAAGGGCAAGCTGCTGTTCGACCTCGATGGATGCAAGCTCCGCGGGCGGTGGACGCTCGTGAAGATCAAGAAGGGCGAAAAGGAGTGGCTCCTCATCAAGGAGCGGGACGCCTTCGCCGCTGCGGGTGCCGAGCTGCCGCAGGAGTCGGTGCTCTCCGGCCTGACGATCGAGCAGCTTGCCGAGGGGCGCACGCCGGCGGGCGAGATCGCGGCGGCGGCCCGGCGCCTCGGCGCGCCCCGGCGCGGGGTCAGGGCTGAGGCGGGTGGAATCATGCTGGCCGAAACGGCGCAGCGGCCCTTCTCGCGGTCCGGGTGGATCTTCGAGCTCAAGCTCGACGGCTATCGGGTGCTGGCGGAGAAGGACGGTGACGACGTCCGGCTCCTCACCCGGAACGGCAACGACTGCGGCCCCTCGTTCCCCGAGGTCGTGCGCGCTGTGAAGGGGCTCCCGGTGGAGCGCGCCGTGCTCGACGGAGAGGTCGTGGCGCTCGACGCCGAGGGGCGGCCGAGCTTCCAGCGCCTCCAGGGCCGGGCCAAGCTCCAGCGAGCGCTGGACGTGCGGCGCGCCACGGTGGACACCCCGGTGACGTACTGTGCCTTCGATCTGCTCGCGGTCGAAGGCCACGACCTGCGTCCCCTGCCGCTGCTCGACCGCAAGGCGCTGCTGCGGCGGCTGCTGCCGCCGGCCGGCATCGTGCGCTACGTCGAGCACGTCGAGCGTGACGGCGAGGCGCTGTTCGAGCAGGTGCAGGCGATGGGGCTCGAGGGCCTCATGGCCAAGCGCGCCGACGCGCCCTATCGCGGCGGCCGCTCGGCGGTGTGGCTGAAGCTGCGCACCCGGCGCCGCGAGGAGCTGCGCGTGGTGGGCTTCACGGCACCGAGGGGCCGCCGTGGAGGGATCGGCGCCCTGCACCTCGCTCGCGACGTGGACGGTGAGCTGGTCTACGCCGGTCGCGTCGGTACCGGCTTCACCGACGCCCAGTTGATCGAGCTGCGGAACCGGCTCGAGCCCAGGGCCCGCAAGACGCCGCCCTGCACCGGGCCGCTGCCGAAGGACAGGGGGACGACCTGGGTGGAGCCGGAGCTCCGCTGCGAGGTGGAGTACACCGAGGTGACCGACGAGGGACTGCTCCGGCAGCCGGTGCTGGTCAGACTGACGGACGGCCAGACGGCCGGACGCCCGGACGGTCAGGCGGCCGGACGGCCGGACGCCCGGACGGTCGGACGGCCAGACGGCCCGACGGTCGGTGATCGCGGACGCGGGCACCCGAGGGGGACTGGCGGCGCCCCGCCCGTCTGGCCGTCCGGCCGTCCGACCGTCCGGCCGTCTGGCCGTCTGACCAACCTCGACAAGGTATTCTGGCCCGCCGAGGGCTACGCCAAGGGCGACCTCATCGAGTACTATCGCAGCATCGCGCCGTGGCTGCTCCCGTATCTGAAGGATCGTCCCGTGGTGCTGACCCGGTATCCCGACGGTATCGAGGGAAAATCCTTCTACCAGAAGGACGCGCCCCCGTTCACGCCCGAGTGGGTGCGCACGGTGAAGATCTGGAGCGACCAGACCGGGCGCGACATCGACTACATCGTCTGCGACGACATCGAGACGCTGCTGTACCTGGCGAACCTCGGCTCGATCCCGCTGCACGTCTGGGCCAGCCGGGTGTCGTCGCTCGACCGGCCGGACTGGTGCGTGCTCGATCTCGATCCCAAGGGAGCGCCCTTCGGCGACGTCGTGCGGGTGGCCCGGGCCGTGCACGGGCTCTGCGAGCGCGTCGAGCTTCCGCACTTCGTGAAGACGAGCGGATCTTCCGGTCTGCACGTGCTGATCCCGCTCGGGCGCCAGCTATCGCACGACGAATGCCGCGCATTCGGCGAGCTGCTGGCCCGCGTGATCGTCGCGGAGCTGCCCGACATCGCCACCATCACGCGACAGGTCTCCCGCCGCGGCGGGAAGGTCTACCTGGACTACCTGCAGAACGCGTGGGGCCAGCTCATCGTCGCGCCGTTCAGCGTGCGCCCGCTTCCCGGGGCCCCGGTGTCCACCCCGCTCGCGTGGCGGGAGGTCAACTCGAAGCTCGACATCGGCAGGTTCACCATCCGCACCGTGCCGGCGCGCATGAAGCGCGCGACCCGGGACCCCATGGCGCCGGTGCTCGAGCTGGCGCCCGACCTGGGCCGCGCGCTGGGCCGCCTCACGAGGGACGCGGGGTGACCGAGGAGCTGTTCTCGCGGCCCGCGGGCGCTCGCATGCTGCTCCTGCTCGCGCACGGCGCGGGCGCCGGGATGCGGCACCGGTTCATGGAGTCGCTGGCCGGAGCGCTCGCCGAGGAGGGCGTCGCCACGCTGCGCTACGAGTTCCCGTACATGGAGCAGCGTCGTCGCCGGCCCGATCCGCCGGCCGTGCTGCAGCAGGCGGTGCGGGACGCGGTGGCGCGCGCGGCGGCGGCGGCGCCGGATCTGCCGCTGTTCGCGGGGGGAAAATCGCTCGGCGGACGCATGACGTCGGCTGCCGCGGCCGGCGGAGGCCTGCCCGGCGTGCGCGGCCTCGTGTTCTTCGGCTTCCCGCTGCACCCGCCCGGCCGGCCGGCCGACCGCCGCGCCGAGCATCTCGGGCGGGTGGAGCTGCCGATGCTCTTCCTGCAGGGGACCCGGGACGCGCTCGCGGATCTCGACCTCATGCGCGGCGTCTGCGCCGGGCTCGGCGCGCGGGCCACGCTGCACGTCGTGGAGAGCGCCGACCACTCGTTCGAGGTGCTCAAGCGTTCCGGTCGCACCGACGCGGAGGTGCTCGCCGAGCTCGCCGCGGCGACGGCCGCGTGGGGCCTGCGATTGGCCAATGACCGCGCGCGAAGAGCGCACAGCCATTAGCATGCTGACACCCACTCCCGACCAGCGCCTGGCCGTCGAGGCACCCCTCGGCCCCCTCCTCGTCGTGGCGGGCCCCGGATCGGGCAAGACGTTCTGCCTGGTCGCCCGGGTGGCGCACCTGATCACCCGGCTGGGAGTTCCCCCGAAGCGGATCTGCGCCGTCACGTTCACCAACAAGGCGGCGGAGGAGGTGGCGGGCCGGCTGCACCGCGCGCTCGGCCCCGCGGCCGAGGAGATCACGCGCGGCACGCTGCACCGTCTGTGTCTCACGGTGCTGCGGGAGCACCCGGACGCCGCCGGCCTCCGCGCGGGTTTTGGTGTGGCCGACGACGAGTACCAGCGGCAGCTCCTGCGCCGGCTCGGCGTGCGCCGCGAGGCGGTCGGATCGCTGCTCGGACTCTTCGGGCGCCACCGGCTGCAGGGGGTGCCGCTCCACCCGGGCGACGCGGACCTCCTGGCCCGATACTGCGACGCGCTCCGCGCGCGGAACCTGGTCGACTTCGACGACATCATCGCGCTCGCGGAGGCGTTGCTGCGCGAGCAGCCGGCGATCGCGATCGAGCAGGCGGAGCGGTGGGACGCCATCCTGGTCGACGAGTTCCAGGATCTCAGCACCGCGCAGTACGGCATCCTGCGGAAGCTCGCCGCCCGCGCGAGCCTCTTCGCCGTGGGTGACGACGAGCAATCGATCTATTCCTGGGCCGGCGCCGATCCCCGCGTGCTGGAGCGCTTCCGCACCGACTTCGTGATCGCCCGGCCGATCGTACTCGATCGCAACCGACGGTGCCCCACCCGCATCCTCGAGGTCGCCCGGCGCCTCGTCGCGCGCAACCCCACACTGTTCGCGAAGGCGATCGAGTCGGAGCGCGAAGGCGACTTCGACGTCGAGATCCGCGAGTTCGAGGACGAGGCGGGCGAGGCCGACTGGCTCATCGCCGACGTCATCCGGGATCAGGCGTGCGGCAACCTCCCCTGGGGGGAGATCGCGGTGCTCTATCGGCGGCACGAGACCGGCCGCCATCTGGAGAGCGCCCTCCTCCGCGCCGGCGTCCCCTGCCGGCTCGCGCGGGGCCAGGCGCTGCTCGACGACCGGGTGATCGCCGCGGTGGTGTCGGCGCTCCGGGTGATCGCCGATCCCGACGATCCGGTGGTGGTGGAGGCGTTCGCCGAGCGGATGCTGCCGCGCGCCATGCTCGAGCAGGTGCGCCTCGGCGCCGACCGCGGCGCCGATCTCCTCGGCAGTCTGCGGGCATTTGCCCGCCGCTCGCACGGCGACCCCGATGCGAAAAAGGCGTGGCGCTTCATCTACCATGTCGAAAACCTCCGCGCGCTCGGTCGCGCGCACGACACGCTCGCGCCGCTGGTGGACGAGCTGCTCGCCAACCAGCTCGGCCGATACCGGAACCCGCTCGAGGAGCGCTACGCGGAGCTGGTGGACCCGCTGGAGTGCCCGGGGGCGCCGGAGCTGGCCGAGCGGCTCGCTGCCGCGGCGGAGCGGGGCGGCGTGATCTGGATCGCGCCCGATCGGGGCGTGGACATCGCGGTCAAGGGCATGCTTGACGCCGGGGGTCTCGGCAACGTCCGGCGGATCACCGGTCCCCACCTGGTCAGCGCGGGGGACTTCGTGCTCCGTCCGGCGGACGCGCGGCCCGGGTGCTGGCCGCTGGTCGTGTTCAAGGCGCTCCAGATCCTGCACGCGCGCCAGCTCCGCGACCGCTTCCGCGACTACGTCGCCTTCGATCTTGAGACCACGGACAAGGACGTCGCGACCTGCGGCATCGTCGAGCTCGCCGCGGTGCGGGTGCGGGGCGGCGTCATCGTAGAGCATTTCAGCACGCTCATGCGGCCCGGGTGCCCGATCAGTCCGCGTGCCACCGGCATCCACGGCTACCGCGACCGCGACGTCCGCGACGCGCCATTATTCGCCGAGGTGTGGCCCCGCTTCCGCGAGTTCGTGGGCTCCGACGTCCTCGTGGCCCACAATGCTCAGGAGTTCGACGTCCCCGTGCTGCGCCGACACGCTGCGGGGATGGACGGCGCGGGCGAGCTGGCGTTCTTCGATACCCTGCCGCTCGCGCGCTCCCTGCTCGACGCCAGCGCGAGCCTGCGGAACCTCGCGCACCGGTTCGGGGTGGATGCGGGGCGGTCGCACCACGCCCTGGACGATGCACGCACCCTGGTCGGCGTGCTCCGACACCTGGGCGAGCTCAAGGTGCGCCGCGCGCGCACGGCGGCGGCGGTCCAGACGCTCGGTCATCTCGGCCTTGCGCTCACCCTCCACGCGACGGCGGAGCCGGCGCCCGAGGAGGCCCTCCTGCGCGAGCTCGCCCTGCCGGCGGCGCTGGGGCGCTACGGCAACTGCCTCGAGTGCTATGCCGCCGAGCGCGAGGCCGCGCCGGGCGATGCGCCGCCGGTCGAAGAGCTCGTCGAGCGGCTCGGCGGACAGCGGCTCATGGACCGGCTCCGCGCACAGCGGTCGCCCGCGGAACGGTATCCAGTGGCGGTCGCGCGGCTGGCGGGGCTCGTTGCCGCGAGTGCGGCGCCGTCGCTGGAGGAAAGCATTGGCCGGCTGCTCGACCTGGTCGCGCTCTCGAGCAGCGACGGGGTCGAGCGCGATCCGGACCGCCTCAGCTTGCTCACGCTGCACTCCACCAAGGGCCTCGAGTTCTCGCGGGTCTACGTGGTCGGGGTGGAGGACAACCAGATGCCCGGCTACGCGCCGCTGCGCGACGGCCGCGAGGCCGACATCCAGGAAGCGCGCCGGCTGCTCTACGTCGGCATGACGCGGGCCAAGGACCGGCTGGTGCTCACCCGGGTGCGGCGCCGCAACGGCCGGTCCGCCGGTGGCGACATGTTCCTGCGGGAAATGGGGCTCTGGGCCGGGGCCGAAACCTAGAGCCGGCGCGCCCCAGGAAGTCGCGATCGTGGTTCACTGGTCTGGCCCAGAGGGTCTCTCGCGTCACGGGCCGGCCGGCCGCGTTCATCATCGCGGTCCGCGTGATCCTCGCCTGGCTGGTCACGGGACCGCTGTTCCGGACGTTTCTCATGGTGTTCCTGATCCAGAACACCCAGAACCGCGATGCCGAGGCGCTGCAGGTGAAGCTGGATGAGCTGCTGCGGGTGACGGCCGGGGCGCACAACGCCCTGCTCGACCTGGAAGAGCTGGAGGAGCGCGATCTCGACCGCATCCGCGCCGGATACGCGGCGCTGGCGGAGCGGGCCAGGGAAGACCTGCGGCGCGGCCGGCCGGACACCGGCGTTCCGGACGTGGAGTAGCGCGGCGCCGACCGTCGGCAGCCCCCGTTCCATGCAGCTAGTACTGCTCCACCAGCAGGCGCGACATCCGCTCCAGCACCCGCACCCCGATCCCGCGGCGGCGCATCTCTTCCAGGGTGATCTCCTTGGACCGCTCGAAGTCCGCCAGCAGCCCCCGTTCCACCTGCGCGGCGAATTCCGGATCGCTCACGCCCAGGACGTTCTCCTCGTTCAGCTTCACTGATCGCCGGTCCATGTTGGCCGAGCCGACCAGGGTCCACCGTCCGTCCGCCACCACCGCCTTGGCGTGCATCATCGCCGGCTCGAACTCGAAGATGCGCACCCCCGCCCCGAGCAGCTCCTCGTAGTGCGAGCGCCCCGCCAGGCGGACGGGTTTGGCGTCGGTCCGCGGGCCCGGCACCAGAATCCGCACGTCGACCCCCGCCCGCGCGCGCTCCTTGATGGCGTCATGCAGCCGACTGCCGGGGACGAAGTAGGAGTTCGAGATCCAGAGGCGCTCGCGCGCGCAGGTGAAGCTGAGCCAGAGGAGCAGGCGGATCGGCTGCGCCATGTCGGCGGGCGAGCTCACCAGCGCGATCCCGCAGGGATCGCGGCGCGGCGCCGGGTTCCCGGTGTCGCCCGCCAGCGGGGGATAGAATCGGTCGCCGGTGAGGATCTCGCCGGTGCGGTACACCCAGTTCTCCCCGAAGGCGGTCTGCACCCCGTGCGCCAGCGTGCCGGTCACGCGGGTCAGCGAATCGCGCCACTCCGTCTTGTCGCGTGCGTCGCCGTCCCACTTCACCGCCAGCGCCGCTCCCCCGACGAAGCCGACCCGCCCGTCCACGACGATCGCCCGCCGGTGGTCGCGGCGGAACGCGCGGAAGAGCGAGAGCGGATGGATCGGCCGGAAGAACTCGAGCCTCACGCCGGCGCGGCGGAGCCGCTCGCGGTCGCGCCGGCGGAATCGCCAGGATCCGAACCCGTCCAGAAGCACGCGGACCTCGACGCCCGCGCGGGCCCGCTCCTCGAGCACGCGAACGAACTCCTCGCCCACCCGGTCGGACTGGAGGATGTACATCTGGAAGTTGATGGTGTCGCGCGCGCCGCGGAGCGCGTCGAGCAGGGCGGGGTAGAAGCGGCAGCCGTTCTGGAGGATCTCGGCGGTGCCGCCCCGGAGGATCGGGACGTTCAGGTACCGCGCGACCGCGGTGAGGAACTCCCCGGTGCCCGCGTCAGCGTCGCAGTCGCAGGACAGCGGGGGACGGTGGAAGTCGGGAACGAACAGGGCGGCGACGGCGGCGACCGTCGCCACGGCGCCGATGCCGAGCAGTGCCCAGACCCACCAGTCGAGACCGCTCACGCCGCCTCGGGCACGGCCGGGGGAGCGAGCGTGAGCCGCGCGAGGAGCGGGTGGTGGTCGGACCCGAACACGTACGGGCCGCGATCGATCGGATCCTCGTCCACCCGCGCGATGTCCAGCTCGCCGATCATCCCGCCGGGATCTCGCACCAGGATCCAGTCGAGCAGCAGCCGCGGCATGCGATGGTACGTGTGCGGCCATGCCGGCGCCCGCTCCGGGACGCCGTGCGTGAAGCCGGCCTCCGCGAACACCCGATAGGCCCGCTCGCGGCGTCCCCGGGCGAGGTTGAGATCCGCGCCGAGCACCAGCGGCGGCGGGTGCAGCGAGAGCCGCTCGAGCAGGGCGGCGGCTTGCGCGCCCCGTCCCAGCACCCCGAGCAGGTCGCGCGCGCTGCCGCCGCGCGGGTCGAGATGCGCGCTGCACACCCGGAGGGAGCGGCCGTCGGGCAAGCGCACCGTGGCCGCGATGGCCACCCGCCGCTGATAGGAGAAGGGGAGCTCCCAGGCGACGGCGTCCTCCAGCGGCAGGGTGGAGAGAATCGCGTTCCCGCGATCGCTCCGGTGCGCGCCGTTGCGCATGGAGGGGACGTAGCGCAGGTGCATGCCCAGCTCCCGCGCGAGCACCGAGATGTCGAGCTCCGGGAAGGCCCGCTGGGAGAAGTCGCTCGCTGCCTGCGCCGATCCGGTGCGCGGCACGGTGTCGTCCGCGCGGAACGCCTCCTGCGCCAGCACCACGAGCGGCTCCCGCCGCTCGCTGCGCAGCCGGCCCAGCAGCTCGTCCAGGCGGCCGCGGCCGATCCAGAGATTCCAGGCGAGCACGAGCAGCGACTCCCGTACCGGGTGCAGCGGCGCGGCGGGCGCGTCGGCGGCCAGCGGCGCGCCGACCCCCGCGCGCCATCCGGCCAGCCGTGGATCGGCCGCGAGGGTGAGCATGGGGTCGGGCGGTGTCACGAGGGTCATTTCTCGACGATGTGCGGGCAGGAGGCAGCGAGCCGTAAGCGCCGTCACGAGCGCGCCGTCACGGCGCGAGGGTGCGCAGCACCGCTTCCAGCGCTGCCGCGTCCGG
>DASUAH010000237.1:0-12306 GCA_035763885.1 Gemmatimonadales bacterium | reverse complement strand
CGCCGAAGAGCCTACCATGATCCGCACCGTCCGCGTGCGCGTCACCGCGCGTGCCTCCGGCTGGCACGCGACCGCCGAGCTGGCGTTGCCGGTGTGGCACGATGACCTGCGTCTGTCTCTCGAGCTTCGCGACCCCGACCGGCGCGGCGTCCGCCGCTGAGCTCGGCCCGCTGCTGCTCGAACGCGCACCCAGAGTGCGCGTCGATGGCCGGACGGCAAGCATCGGGCAGCCGAGCGGTTACCGACCGTCCGGCCGTCCGGCCGTCCGGCCATCCGTCATCTGGGCCGACGCGCGCGGCCTGCACGCCCGCTCCCTCGCCGAGGCGCTGCTGTCCATCCAGCGGGGGCAGGGATGCGTCGCCCCGCGCGCGGGCGTGGCGCGCGCGCCGGTCGCGGCGATGGTCGCCGCGCACTGGGGCGATCCCGCCGCGGCGATCGCCGAGGTGCCGCCGGGGGGCGACCGCGACTTTCTCGCGCCGCTGCCCATCGCGGTGCTCGACCCCGCCCCCGATCTCCTCTCGCTGCTCGACGGCACCGGTCTCGAGCGGTGCGGCGATCTCGCCGCGCTCGAGCAGCAGGACGTCGAGCCGCGGTTCGGCGCCGAGGGGGTCGCGCTCTGGCGGCTCGCGCGCGGCGACGACCGCCGCCTGCTCTTTGGCCCCGCCCCGCGCCCGCTCCCCTCGGCCTCGCTCGAGTGGACCGATTACGAGCTCCGCGACACCGAGCGGCTGCTCTTCGTGGTGAACCGGCTCGCCGGGAGCGTCACCGCGGCGCTCCGCGAGCTCGGGCAGGGGGCGCGGAGCTTCACCCTCGCCTTCTCGCTCGCGCGCGGCGGCACCGTCGAGCATCCGTTCCACCCCTCGCACGCCACCGCCGACCAGCGCGCCTGGCTCCGGCTCATCCGGCACGCGCTCGAGCGCGCCCGGCTCCCCGACACCGTCAGCGGCATCTCGCTCCGGGTGGACGCGGTCTTCCCCTCGGGAAGCGTGCAGGGCGACCTCCTCGACCGCGGCTTCGCCACCGCGCAGGAGGCGGAGGCCGCGATGGCGCGCACGCTGGATCAGGGCGCCACGCTCATCGCGCCGAGGAACAGCCGCCATCCCCTGCTCCGCCGCCGCACCGAGTGGCGGGAGCAGGAGTCCGCGCTCGTCTGGGCCCGCCCGCAGCTCGGCCCCGGCGACGTCGAGCCGGCCCTCGTGCTTCATCTGCTCCCCGATCCCGCGCCGGTCCTCGTCGAGACCACCGACCGCCGCGGCTTCGCGGCGCCGGTACGCTACCGCGGCCCGGACGGCTGGCACGAGCTCGTCGCCGTCTCGGGCCCCGATTGCGTGTCGGGCGGGCAGTGGGAAGGCGAGCCGTACGCCTGGGAGCTCTACTGCTGCGTGCGGATGGATGGCGAGCTGGTGCAGCTGGGGCGGGACGCGCGGGGCGGCGGGTGGGTGCTGCAGGGGAACTGGAGATGAGGCTGACACCACTTCATCCCGGGCGAAACCCGATCCGGGGGCGGTCACGGTCACTCGAATCGCTCACGAGGACTGCTCGCGGTGAGTTGAGCACGGACGCGGCCATGATGGCCCCGTGCTCGGTGAACGCGTATGGCGGGTATCGGCGGCCACCCCAACTTGAGGTCACAATTTGTGACCTCAAGTTCGCCATCTCCTCAGCTGTCAGGCGGAACATGAAGTCCCGCGGAAACCGGTTGGGATTTCGCTTGATCGCCTGGTTGAGTCGTTTCACGGGGACACCGTACAGCTCGGCCAGGTGCATGTCAAGAATGACTTTCTCGCCCCGGATCAGCAGGATTCGATGCTCGACGTGCTCGACCGGCAGCACCGCGGTACCGCCGCTGGATGCCTTGCCCATGCATCGCTCTCCGGGATTGGGCATCAAAGCTGAGGGCCATTGCAGCGGTCGGCGTACCATTTACCCGCACGCCGGCGCATTGCGGTCGGTTCAGACCAACAGCCGATACTTGCCAGCGGATAGCGGGTAGTCATTTGTACACTGAGCTCCGATCCCATACCGCCTTCTCCTTCGGCGACGGCGCCGTCACCCCCGAAGCTCTCGCCCGCCGCGCCGCCGAGCTGGGCTACCCCGCCCTCGGGCTCACCGACGCCGCCGACCTCGGCGGGGTCGTGCGCTTCGTCATCGAGGCCCGGCGGCAGGGCCTCCGCCCCATCGTCGGGGCCGAGCTGGTGGTGGACGGCCACCCGGCCGCCTTCCTCGTTCGCACCGCGGAGGGCTACCGCAACCTCGCCGCGCTCGTCACCCATGCCCGCGTGGGCGACCTCGCCACCTGGGACCGCGAGCACCCCCACACCACGCGCGGCCGCGCGGGCCTCGCCTGGGCCGATGTCGCCGGGCGGAGCGCCGGGTTGGTCATGCTCACCGGCCCCGCGTCGGGCCGGCTCGCCACGCTGCTGCGCGAGGGGCGGCGTGCCGATACCGCGCGCGTCCTCGCCGAGTGGCGCGAGGCCTTCGGCCAGCGCCTTGCGATCGAGGTCCAGCGGCACGACGTCGGCCCGCACGAGCGCGCGCGCGCCGAGGCCCTGATCGACCTCGCGGAACGCGAGCGGATCCCGTGGGTCGCCGCCAACGACCCGCGCTACCTCGATAGCACCGGACGCCTCGTCCACGACATGCTCGTCGCGCTCCGCGCCGACCTCACCCTCGACGAGGCCGCGAAGCAGGGCGTGCTCTTCCCCAACGGGCGCTGGCGGCTCCTCCCGCCGGAGGAGATGGCGCGGCAGTGGGCCGCGCATCCCGCGGGACTCGAGGAGAGCGACCGTATCGCGGCCGAGTGCGAGTTCGATCTCTCCTGGATGCGCCCGCCGCTGCCGCACTTCCACGTCCCGCCCGGCCATACCGACGACTCGTTCCTGCGGCAGTGCGTCTACCAGGGCGCGCGCGCGCGCTGGGGCGATGCGCTCACCGACCCGCAGCGGCGCCAGCTCGAGCACGAGCTCGGCGTCATCGCCCGGCTCGGCTTTGCCGGGTTCTTCCTGGTGATGTGGGACGCGGTGCGCTGGGCCCGGCAGCGCGGGATCCTCTGCCAGGGCCGCGGCAGCGCCGCGAACTCCGCGGTGGCTTATTGCCTCGCCATCACCGCGGTGGACCCGGTGAAGCACGGGCTCCTGTTCGAGCGGTTCCTCTCGGACGTGCGGGTGGACGGGCAGACCGAGGCGCCCGACATCGACCTCGACGTCGAGCACGACCGGCGCGAGGAGCTGCTCGACTATGTCTACGGCCATTGGCGCCGCTCCTCGGCCGCGATCGCCGGCGTGGTGCAGCACTACCGCGCCCCCAACGCGCTGCTCGACGCGATGCGCGCGCTCGGCTACCCCGCCGAGCTCGCGTTCAAGCTCTCCAAGCGCATCCACTACTACGAGGCCGCCGAGGGGGCCGACTACGTGGAGGGCACGCTGGCGAAGCAGTTCGGGCTCGACCTCGACGAGCCGCGGGGGAAGGCGCTCCTCACCCTGATGAAAGGATGCGACGGGCTCCCGCGGCTCCGCTCCACCCACGTGGGCGGGTTCGTGCTCTCGTCGGCGCCCCTGGGCGAGTGGCTGCCGGTGGAGCACACCACCATGGGCCGCACCATCGTCCAGTTCGACAAGGACGACCTCGACTCGCTCGGCGTGCCCAAGTTCGACTTTCTCGGCCTGGGCGGGCTGTCGCTGGTGCGGCGCGCGTTCGACGTGATCGAGCGGCGCACCGGCGTCCGGCCCGAGATGTACCGCATCCCCACCGACGACCAGCCGACCTACGAGATGATCTCGCGGGGCGAGACCATCGGCACCTTCCAGATCGAGAGCCGGGCGCAGATCGCCTCCATCCTCAAGACCAGGCCCGAGCTGCTCTACGACATCGTGGTGCAGGTGGCGCTCATCCGCCCCGGGCCGATCCAGGCGCGGTTCGTCCACCCCTACACCATGCGCCGGCGCGGGCTCGAGCCGGTGAGCTATCGCCATCCGTGGCTCGAGCCGATCCTCGCGCGCACCCAGGGGCTCCCGATCTTCCAGGAGCAGGCCATGGCGGTCGCGATGGCGATGGCGCGGTACGGCGCCGCGGAGGCCGACGCGCTCCGCCGCACCATGGGACACAACCGCAAGCGCAATCGCCTGCTCGGCGAGCTCGCGCGGTTGGGCGAGCGGATGATCGAGCGCGGGATCGACGCGGAAGTCGCGGCGGAGATCTGCCACGACCTCGAGAGCTTCGGGAGCTACGGCTTCCCCGAGAGCCACGCGTGGAGCTTCGCGCTCATCGCGTACGCCACGGCGTGGCTCCGCTGTCACTACCCGGCGGAGTTCTATCTCGGGCTCCTCAATTCCTGGCCCATGGGCTTCTACTCCCCGGCCACGCTGGTCTACGAGGCGCGGCGGCAGGGGGTGGACGTGCGGCCGCCGTGTCTTCGGGACGGCGACTGGGAGTGCACGGTGGAGGAGACCGGGGACTCGGCCGGGCTGTGTACGCAGCCCGGGCCCGCGCTCCGGATCGGCTGGCGGTTCGTGCGCGGGATGGGCGAGCGGACCCTCGAGCGGCTGCGCGCGGCGCGGGCGGAAGGCGGGTTCGAGTCGATCGGTGACGCGGTACGCCGCGCGGCGCTCACCCGGTTCGAGGCGCTGGCGCTCGCGCGCGGGGGCGCGTTCGGCGCGTGGGAGCCGGACCGGCGGCGGGCGGCGTGGGAGGCGCTCCGGGTGGTGGGCGATTCGCTGCCGCTCGCGCCCGCGCCGCCGCCCGAGGCCGGGGACGGGCGCGAGGGGCGGCGACGCTACCGGCCGAGGCCGGTCTCGCGCGACGAGATGGTCTATCGCGACTACTTCGCGACCGGGATGAGCCTCAACGGCCACCCGATGGAGCGGGCGCGGGAGCGGCTCAGGAAAGGCGGCGCGCTGGACAGCCGCGAGTTGAAGGAGCTCCAGGGCGGCGAGCAGGTGATCGTGGGCGGGCTGGTGACCATCCGCCAGCGGCCCCAGACTGCAAACGGCACGATCTTCCTCCTGCTCGAGGACGAGCACGGGTTCATCAACGTCGTGGTGCCGAGCAAGCTGGTGGAGCCGAACCGGGAGGTGGTGAAGTTCGCGACGTTCGTGCTGGTGCAGGGCCGGTTTGAGCGGGACGGGCCGGTGATGAACGTGGTGGGGCGGCGGTTCAAGGAGCTGAAGCTGGGGCGGATCGCGTATGCGAGCCGGGATTTCCGGTAGCGCGTCCACCGCCCTACCGTCCTCACGACCGGCGTGCGACATTGGTCC
The DNA here is from genome assembly GCA_035763885.1 of Gemmatimonadales bacterium. Classification (GTDB taxonomy): domain Bacteria; phylum Gemmatimonadota; class Gemmatimonadetes; order Gemmatimonadales; family GWC2-71-9; genus DASQPE01. Next base: position 7,054 of record DASUAH010000237.1, on the reverse strand, counting down.
CGCTATGGCACGCACGCCGGCCGGCATCACCCGATGGCGCGTGGCGCAGCGGTACGAGCAGGGCTACTGGGCGGCCTGGGCCGACGGAATCGTGGCCGGCGCGCTGCCCCAGCTCGACTGGTACCGCTGGCGCGCCGACCAGCTCGCCGCCAGACTCGCGGCCGCCCGGGTGAGCGACGTGCTCGCCGGCACCGCGCGAGTGCTCGAGGTCGGCAGTGGTCCCGTCGGCATCGCCGGTTTCCTCCCCGCCGCGGAGGCGCTGCTGATCGATCCGCTGGAAGAGTACTACGCCAGCAATGCCGTGCTGTCGGCCCACCGCAGCCCGCGGGGAGTCTACCGCGCCGGGGTCGGCGAGGCGCTGCCGGCCGACTCCGGTCGCTATGACCTCGCCATCAGCGACAACTGCATCGACCACGTGAGGACTGTCGCTGCCGTGATGGCCGAGCTGCGGCGGGTGCTGCAGCCGGGGGGCGTGCTCTACCTGACCGTCAACTGCCGAACCCGGCTCGGGTTCGCCGTGCACCGGGTGCTCTCGCTGCTGCGCCTCGATCCCGGACATCCCCACACCTTCACGCCCCGACGGGTCGAGCGCCTGCTCCGGGCCAACCACTTCGATCCCTTGCTCGTCGAGGTGGCGTCCTACGCGGAAGCCTGGCGCCAGGATCTGCGGTCGCGGGAGTTGGTCGGGGTGGCCAAGGCGGTTCTGGGCGTGAGCGAGTTCCTCGCGACCTTCGTGGCGAAGCGGCTGTAGGCCGCAGTCGGCGCGGGGGCCCGCGAGCTCGGCCCGGCGGCGACCTTCACGCGAATCTCACGCATTCCGTATCGTCGTCCGCTACATTTCGGCCATGAACACTTCCGCCCTCTATGCGTCGCTCCGCGACATCAAGCTGACCACCGTCCGGCACGCGATCTCGAGCGCCTGCTACGCTCGCTCCGTGGTCCAGACCTTCGGCTGGTTCGCCTTCGATCTGGCGCTCTACGTCGCCATGATGTGGGGCGTGCTCGCGAGCGACAGCGCCTGGGCCAAGCTGGCGTTCGGCGTCGGCGCCGGAGTCGCGGTCTCGATCATGTTCGTCTGGGCGCACGACGCGGCGCACGGCGCGCTCTTCCGCAGCGACCGGACCGCCGAGATCCTCGGCACGGCGCTCATGCTTCCGTCGCTGAACCCGTACCGGCTGTGGTGCCACGGACACAACCGCGTGCATCACGGCTTCACGTCGTACTCGCCGATCGACTGGATCTGGCGTCCGCTCACGCCCGCGGCCTACCGGGCGAAGGGGCGCTGGGGACGCCTGGTCTACCGGCTGGAGCGGACGCCGTGGGGGTGCGCCCTCCACTACCTCGTGCGCGTCTGGTGGCCGGGGATGGTGATGTTCCGGCCCGACCCCCGGTCTCGCGAGCGCGCCGGCTTCGCGGTGAGCAAGCTGGTCACGCTCGGGTTCGCGCTGGTGCTGGCGGTGGCCTGCTGGCGGCTCGGCGGCGGCCTCATCGGCCTCGTGGCGGGGATGCTGGTCCCCTTCCTCGTGTTCAACCACTTCATCGCGCTGTTCATCTTCCTGCATCACACCCACCCGGACGTGCCCTTCTTCGACCACCGCCCGGAGTGGAGCAACACGATCGGCCAGGTCTACTGCAGCATCGTGGTGCGCTGCTCGCGTCTCAGCGAGCTCCTGGTGCACAACATCCTGATCCATGTCCCCCACCACGTGGACCCGCGGATCCCCTTCTACCGGCTGAAGCGCGCCTACGCCGATCTGCAGAGCCAGTACGCCCCCTATCTCCACGAGTACCGGTTCCGCTGGTCCACCGTGTGGATGATCTTCCGCCGCTGCAAGCTCTACGACTTCGAGCGGCACACCTGGTACACGTTCCGCGAGGCACTCCGGCCCCGGCCGTCCTGAGTTGAGGAGCCCCATGCCCGCACTGGCGTTCTCCCTCGCCGATGCCGCCCGCGAGGTCGCGCTTGCCGAGCCCCGCATCCGTCCGTACATCCGCGAGACGCCGCTCGACCACTCGCCGGCGCTGGGCCGCAAGGCGCGCGCCGACGTCCGGCTCAAGCTCGAGACGGCGCAGGTCACCGGCTCGTTCAAGGCGCGCGGCGCATTCAACAAGCTCCTTTCGCTCGGCGAGCGTGAGCGCGCCGCCGGCGTGGTCACGGCGTCCACCGGCAACCACGCGCTCGCCACCGTCCACGCGCTCGCCGTGCTCGGCATCGGGGGCGAGATCTTCCTGCCGGCGAGCGTGTCGCCCGCCAAGCTCGATGCGCTGCGGAGCCGCGGTGCGACGCTCCGCCTGGTCGACGAGGACCCGGGACTGGTCGAGACCGTCGCGCGGGACGAGGCCGATCGGAGCGGCCGGGCGTACATATCGCCCTACAACGATCCCCAGGTGATCGGTGGTCAGGGCACGATCGCGGTCGAGCTGCTCCGGCAGCCCGGTCGGATCGACGCGGTGTTCGTGCCGGTGGGCGGCGGCGGACTGGCGGCGGGCATCGCGGCGCATCTCGCCGAGCACAGCCCCGACACCCGCGTCATCGGCTGCCAGCCGGCCGCGTGCCCGATCATGGCGGAGAGCGTAAAGGCCGGGCGCCTGCTCGAGCTCCCCTCGGCCCCGTCGCTCTCGGATGCAACGGTGGGCCTGCTCGAGCCGGGCTCGATCACGTTCTCCCTTTGCCACGAGGCAGTGCCGGAGTGGGTCGTGGTCGGCGAGGCCGAGATCCGCGCGGCGATCCGGTTGGTCCTCGAGACGCAGTCGGTGCTGATCGAGGGCGCCGCGGCGCTCCCGGTGGCGGCGTTGCTCGCGACGCGGGAGCGCTGGCGGGACGCGCGGGTGGTGCTGGTGCTCAGCGGGTCGCACATCGCGCTGCCGGCCCTGAGAGAAGTCCTCCAGGGCGATTAGCGCAGCGCGGTCACCGCGACTTGAACAGCGGCAGGTACTGCCCGTAGCCCTCCGCCTCGAGCCGCTCCACGGGGATGAACCGGAGCGCGGCGGAATTCATGCAGTACCGCAGCCCGGTGGGCTTCGGCCCGTCGTCGAACACATGCCCCAGGTGCGAGTCGGCGTGCTTCGAGCGCACCTCGGTGCGCACGTAGAACAGCTTCCGGTCGCTGCGGGTCACGATGTTCTCCGACTCCAGCGGCCGGGTGAAGCTCGGCCACCCGGTGCCCGAGTCGTACTTGTCGCGGGAGCTGAACAGCGGCTCGCCCGAGACCACGTCCACGTAGATCCCGTCCTCGTGATTGTCCCAGTAGTCGTTCTGGAACGGCGGCTCGGTGCCGTCCTTCTGGGTGATCTTGTACTGGACCGGCGTCAGCCTCTGCTTGAGCTCCGCCTCGGCCGGTTTCTGGAACCCTCCGGGGTTCCACCCCTTGTCTGCTGCTTGCATGCCCGCCCCCGTACCCTGGGCCATGGCCGGTCCGGCCACGGTGACCGTCAGTGCCAGAATCAGCGTCGTTGTTCTCATAGCGGCTCCTCCGGCAGCCCGCATACAACGCTCGCTCCCGGCGATCGGTTTCGCCAGCCGCGAGGCGGCCTGCTCAGTCGAGCCCGAGACCCATGGTGATCGTGAAGAAGTCGGCCACCCCGCCGCCGGCGAGGACGCCGTGCCAGCGGGCGTGGAGCCCGACCGCGAGGCGCCCGATTGTCGCGAGCCGCTCGATACCCGCGCCCAGGCTCACGCCCGGCTTGACTTCCGTCCGGGTCTGGCGGAACTGGAGCCCCGGAATCTCGGCGCCCGACGCGTCGCGCACCTCGATGACGTCCCGGCTTCGTACGACGTACGCGCCCGATCCCGCCAGCGCGTAGGGGCGCCACCGGCCCTCCGCCGGCCGCAGCCGCGCGGCGAGACCCGCCTGCCATACGGTCCAGCCGAAGTCCTCGCGGTAGGTGCTGCCGGGCCCGTACAGATCGGGAAGCCGGGTGGTGTTGGTGCCGAGGCGGTGGTACCCGACCTCGACTCCGACGTCGATCACGCCGGCGACTGGGCGGAAAAGTGAGCCGACGGCGTTCACCGAGCCGTTTCCGCCGAAATCGCCCCCGATTCCGTGCGCGTAGCCGACGCTCAGGCCGCCGGACCACGGTCGCTGCGCGCTCACGGAGGCCGGCGCCGTCGCCACGATAAGGAGCGTGATGGTCATGGCGACACCCTGGAATGTTCCACGGCGCATCAGGTCCTCCGGTCTGATCACTGCAGCCTCGCCCCGCTGCCTCAAGCCGGCCTCAAGTGCCCGGCGCAGCGTGAGATCCGCCGGCCGACGCCGGTAGATTCCGGCATGCCCGACACCGGCGCTCCCGCCCCCGATCTCCTCGAACCCGCTGCGCTCCAGTCCCTGGGCCGGGCGCTGCCGCCGCTGGTGCGGTTCGGCACCTCGACGTGGAGCTACCCGGGTTGGCAGGGGCTGGTCTATCGGCGGGCGTACTCGGGCAGGGGCGTCTCGACCCAAATGCTCGAGGAGTACGCCCGGTTCCCGCTGTTTCGCACCGTGGGGATCGACTCCACGTTCTACGCGCCGCCGACCGAGCAGGTCCTGCGCGGGTGGGCCGAGCGCCTGCCCCCCGGCTTCCCTTGCGTGAGCAAGGTGTGGCAACAGCTCACGGTGCACACCTGGACCAAGGCTCAGGATCCGGCGAAAGCCGGGCACCATAACCCCGACTTCCTCAATCCCCACGTCTTCCTCGAGGCGGTCTGCGAGCCCTGCTCTTCGTACTTCGCGGGGCACACCGGTCCGCTCGTCTTCGAGTTTCAGCAGATTCCACGGCTCGGCGGCCTCGCCCCGCAGGAGTTCGCCGATCGGCTCGACGTTTTCTTCGGCTCACTGCCGCGCGACTTCCAGTACGCGGTGGAGGTCCGGAACGAGGAGTTCCTTACGCCGGCGTATTTCGCCGTGCTGCGCGAGCACGACGTGGCGCACGTGTTCAACTCGTGGACCCGCATGCCCCCGATCGGCGCGCAGCTCGACCTTCCGGGCTCCCTCACCGCGCCCTTCGTGGTGGCGCGCGCCCTCCTCCGGCCCGGGCGGAGCTATGACGAGGCGGTGGACGCGTTCGCGCCGTACCGCCGCATCCTGGATCCGGACCCGGAGGTCCGGCAGGACCTGGTGCGGCTCGCGCGGCTTGCGGTCGCCGCAAACATCCCGGCGTACATCCTGGTCAACAACCGCCTCGAGGGGAGCGCGCCGCTGACGATCCTGGCCCTGGCGACGATGCTCGGCAGTGAGCAGTGAGCGGTGTACATTTGGCCCCTGCTCACTGCTCACTGCTTACTGCTCACTGCTCACTGCTCACTTCCGCGTAGGCCCTCACCGGCCAGCTCCCCATCCCGGCCACCTTCGGCGGCACGGCGAAGAAGCGGAACCCGGCATCGGGCAGCGCGGCGAGGTTGGTCAAGTGCTCGACGATCGGCACGCCGGCGCGGAGCAGCATCGAATGCGCCGGCCGGGCCGGGTCTTCGAGGTCGTCCAGGTTCACCGAGTCGATGCCGACGAGCCGCACCCCGCGCGCGAGCAGCAGCTCGCACGCATCGGCGGTGAGAAACGGGTTGGCCGCGCCGTATCGCTCGGTGCGCCAATGGGCGTCCCACCCGGTGTGCACCAGCACCGCGTGCGCCGCGACCTCCCGACTCCCCAGCGCCGCCTCCAGCCGGGCGCGCGTGATCGCCCGTGGCGCTCCCGCGGCGAAGCGCACCGTCAGGGCCTCGACCCCGGCCAGGCAGTCGAGCGCCATCGCGGCGAGGTCCCGCCCATCCGCGTACCGGTGGAACGGCGTGTCGAGATAGGTCCCGGTGTTCGCCACCATGTCGATGCGCCCGATCTGGAACTCGACTCCCGGAGCGTAACGCTCACGCGACGCTTCCCGGCTCAGGTAGTCGCAGATCAGGGGCGCCGGAAGGCCGGGATACGTGACCATGCCGGATTCGATGACGTGGGAGAGATCGACCAGCATGGCCATGCCCGCGACCGGGGAGCGGTGTAAACTCATACCTCCAAGCCCATAGCGTATAACCGCTCATGTCCAATCGCCGCGATGCGCTGCGATCCTGGTTCCTCGGACCGCGCGCCGAGAATGCCGACCTGCTCGAACGGCTGGTGACCGAGGCCGTCCGGGACCACGTCTTCTGGCGCCGCAACTACCATCCCGAAGACGGCGCCGTCATCCGCGAGACCGACAAGCGGAGCCCGGGCTACGAGGAAGCGGTTTCCACGCTCACGCAGGAGCTCATGGGGCTCGTGGCCGAGCTCAAGCGCGACGTCCCCTTCTTCAGCGGCCGCTACAAGGGCCACATGATCTTCGAGCAGACCATCGCCGCGCAGGTCGGCTACTTCGCGGCGATGCTGTACAACCCCAACAACCTGTCCACCGAGGTCGCCCCGGTCACCACCCGGCTCGAGCTCGACGTGGCGGCCCAGCTCGCCCGCATGATCGGCTACGATCCGGCCCGCGGCTGGGGGCATCTCACGTCGGGTGGCACCGTCGCCAACTTCGAGGCGCTGTGGATCGCGCGGAACATCCTCTACCTCCCCGTCGCCGCGGCCGCCGCCGCGCGGCAGCTGGGCCTCACCCTCGAGGTGGGGCGGCCGGACGGATCGATGGCGCCGCTCCATCGGCTCGGCCTCCTGGAGCTGCTGAACGTGCGCAACGCGGACGCGCTCGACCTCTGGGACCGGCTTGTCGACGCGGTCCCGCCCGCCGATCGCAAGTCGGCTCTGGACGCGCACACCCTCGCCTCGGCGGGGTATCAGGAGTACACCCGCCGGCTCGCGCGGACCTACGGCGACCCGCTGCCGGACAGCGTCGTGCTGGTCGCGGCCACCGCGCACTACTGCTGGGAGAAGATCGTCCGCGCCCTCGGCATCGGCTCGAACCAGCTCCGGTTCATACCGGTGGATCGCCATTGCCGCATGGATCCTGACGCCCTGTGGGAGCGCCTCGAGCAGCTGGCCGCCCATCGGACGCCCGTGCTCGCCTGCGTGAGCGTCTGCGGCACGACCGAGGAGAGCGCGGTGGATCGGCTCGATCAGGTCCTCGAGGTCCGCGCCCGGGCCGAGCAGGAGCTGGG
>DASUAH010000236.1:0-5089 GCA_035763885.1 Gemmatimonadales bacterium | reverse complement strand
CGCCTTCGCCGCCGCGGCGATCTCGGCCATCGCCGGATCGAACCGGAAGGCGGTCACGTCGTTCACCACGGCCGCCCCCGCGTCGAACGCGGCGCGTGCGACCGCCGACTTGACCGTATCCACCGAGAGGACGAGTCCGGGGTGGTCGGCGGCGATCGCGCGGATCACCGGCACCACGCGCCGGAGCTCCTCGTCCTCGGGCACCGGCTCACTGCGTCCGGGGCGGGTGGACTCGCCGCCCACGTCGAGCACGCGCGCCCCGGCGGCGACCAGCCGGTCGGCGTGGGCCCGCGCGCTGTCGGGAGTGGCGTAGCGCCCGCCATCGCTGAAACTGTCGGGGGTCACGTTGAGGATGCCCACGAGCACGGGCTCGTCGAGCTGGAGCGGGCCCTGCGCGGTGAGCCAGGTGCTGGGCTCCTCGGGCGGAATCGCGAGGCCGACCTGGAGCGCCACCTCGGCCAGCGGCTCGGGCGCGCTCCACGGGCGGGCGAAGCTGCCCAGCCGCCACCGGGTTCCGGCCAGCACCGCCCAGCCGGCGCCGGTGTGGACCTCGAGCCCCAGGTGCCCGGCGTAGCGGACGAGCGCCTCGAGGGCGGACTCGTCCAGCCCGGTCAGGTGGAAGCGAAGCTGCTGGGTGCTGCCCGCGGCGACCTCCGCCGGCCCCGCCTCCCACCCGTGCGCCCGCAGCGTTTCGCGCAGCGCGCGGGGGGAGTGCGTCGCCAGCGGAACGACATTCACGCGCCCGCGGGCTCGGCCGGCGGGGCGCCGAGGATCGGCGCGCGCGCGGTCGCTGGCTGCGGGGCCGGCTTCGGCACCGGCGGCGGCAGTTCGGTCGGCATGGTGAGGGACCGCGGCGGCAGCGGCAGCCCCTTCACCAGCCGGTCGAGGTCCTCCCGGTCGATCGTCTCCCGCTCGAGCAGCGCGCCGGCGATGGAATCCAGCAGCTCGCGGTTCGCGCTGAGGATGGTGCCGGCCCGGGCGTAGGCCTCGTCCACCAGGCGCTTCACCTCGTCGTCCACCATCTGCGCAGTCCGCTCCGAGATTTCCCGCCGGGTGGCGAACTCGCGGCCAAGGAAGATCTCCTGCTCCTTGTCGCCCACCGCGAGCGGGCCGATCCGCTCACTCATCCCGAACTGGGTCACCATGCGGCGCGCGAGCCCGGTAGCGCGCTCGATGTCGTTCCCCGCGCCGGTCGTCACCTTCTCGGCGCCGAAGACGATCTCCTCCGCCACCCGCCCGCCGAAGAACATGGCCAGGCTCCCGATCAACCACTCCTTGGTGTAGTTGTGGCGATCGACCTCGGGCAGCGACGCGGTGAGGCCCAGCGCTCGCCCCCGCGGCACGATGGTCACCTTGTGGATCGGATCGCTGCCCGGCGTCTTGAGCGCGACGATCGCGTGGCCGGCCTCGTGGTACGCCGTAAGCCGCCGCTCGTCCTCGGTGAGCACGAGGCTCCGGCGTTCCACGCCCAGCATCACCTTGTCCTTGGCCTCCTCGAAGTCCTGCATGTCGACGAGGCTCTTGTTCTTCCGCGCGGCGAGCACCGCCGCCTCATTGACCAGGTTCGCCAGATCGGCGCCGGCCATCCCGGGCGTCCCCTTGGCGATGATGTCGAGCCGGACGTCCTGGGACAGCGGGATCTTGCGGGTGTGCACCCGGAGGATGCCCTCGCGGCCACGCACGTCGGGCGCATCGACCACGATCTGGCGGTCGAAGCGGCCCGGCCGGAGGAGCGCCGGGTCCAGCACGTCCGGGCGGTTGGTCGCCGCGATGAGGATCACGCCGTCGTTGGATTCGAACCCGTCCATTTCGACCAGGAGCTGGTTGAGCGTCTGCTCCCGCTCGTCGTGCCCCCCGCCCAGCCCGGCACCACGGTGCCGGCCCACCGCGTCGATCTCGTCGATGAAGATGATGCAGGGCGCGTGAGCCTTGCCCTGCTCGAACAGGTCGCGCACCCGGCTCGCGCCGACCCCCACGAACATCTCCACGAAGTCGGAACCGGACATCGAGAAGAACGGCCGCGCCGCCTCGCCGGCGACGGCCTTGGCGAGCAGCGTCTTGCCGGTGCCCGGCGGCCCCACCAGGAGCGCGCCCTTCGGGAGCCGGCCGCCGAGGCGGGTGAACTTCTGCGGATCCTTCAGGAACTCGATGATCTCCTGGAGCTCGACCTTGGCTTCGTCGGCACCGGCCACGTCCGCGAAGGTGATCTTCGGCGTGTCGCCGGCGAGGAGCTTGGCCTTGCTCTTCCCGAACGCGAAGGCGCGGCTGCCCCCCGCCTGCAGCTGACGCAGCAGGAAGAACCACAGCCCGAGGATCACGATCCACGGCAGCGCGGCGATGACGATGGCGGTGATGCCGCCCTTCGGTTCGCGTGCGACGATCGGCACGCCCGCCTCGTCAAGGCGCTTGACGAACGCCTCGCTGTTGGAGACGGGGAGCAGGACGGTGAAGCCCTTGGCGCTGCGGCCGTCCTGCGCGACGGGGGCCTTGAAGTCGCCCTCGAGCCGCTTGCCATCGAAGATCTCGACCCGCGCGACGTTGCCCTGATCCAGCTGGCGGCTGAACTCGGTGTAGGAGAATTCCTGCGTGGGGCTTCGCTGGCGGCTCATCATCTGGAAGAGCGCCAGCGCCAGCAGGCCCACCAGGAGCCAGAGGGCCAGGTTCTTGCTCAGGTTGCCCCAGCTCGGGCGCGGGGGTCGGGTCGGAAGTCGGTCAGCCATCTATGAGTCCAGATCCGCTATAAACGGAAGGTGACGATAGTTCTCGGCGTGATCGAGGCCGTAGCCCACGAGGAACGCCGGGGGCGCCCGGAAGCCCACGAACCGCAGCTCGGGGGACCGCTCGGGCGCCAGTTGTTTGTCGAGGAGCGCGCAGATCGCCAGACTCAGCGGCCGCCGCTCACCCAGCAGCGTCGTCAGACGCCGCATGGTTTTCCCACTATCAATTATATCCTCCACGAGGAGGATATGTTTGCCGGCGACCTGGGTCTCCGGATCGTAGAGCAGCCGGACCACGCCGCTCGACGCCTTCTCCGCCCCGTAGGAGCTGGCGACCAGAAAGTCGACCTGGATCGGCCGCTCGATCTGGCGCACCAGATCGCCCAGGAAGATGAAGCTTCCCTTGAGCAGCCCCAGCACCAGCAGCTCGCCGTCCGGGTACGCCGCGGTGATCTCCCGCCCGAGCTCGGCCACGCGGCGGGCGATCGTTGCCTCGTCGTAGACGATCGACTTGATCGGGTGCCCGCCGGTCCGGCGGAGCACTTCAGACGGGCTCAGCGTCGACACGCAGCGCCTCCGCGCCCGGCTCGGGCACCAGGAGATCCGAACGGCACACCCCCGGCAACCATACCACCGCCCCCGCGTGTTCCAGCACGGGCCAGGTCGCCCGCAGGCTCCGCGGCACGTGGGCCTCCTGGAAGCACCTCACCAGCAGCCGTCGGCCGCGCCCCCCCAGGGGCCGGAGCTTCTCGCCGGCACGCCGGGCGCGGACCACCAGCGGCACCGGCGTGAACCAGGCGGTCCGCCCGGTTCGCGCTTGAGTGTGGGGTGCGGGTCCGCGCGCCCACGAGAACCGCCAGCTGCCCCAGCGTCGCTCCCCCCGGTCGCCACGGACCTCCCATGCCTCGGGCGCGGGGCCGGTCTCGCGTGCGAGCCGGAGCCGCCCGAACGCCAGCTCCGCGATGCGCCCCTCGCCCAGGGGCACCCGGGCGCCGCTTTCGCCGTCGCGAAGCAAGGCGAGCACCCGCTCTGCGCGGGTGGGACCGAGCGGCCAACCGAGCTGTCGGCCGAGCGCCATCACCATGCACAAGGCCAACTTGGAATGATACCGGCCGAGCGCAGCCGCGGCAACCGAGACCGCGCCGGCCTCGACCCGCAGATCGAGCTCCGGGAGCGCTCCGAGCAGCGCGTCCCACCCCTCCCGGTCGAGCCGCGCCTGGGCTGCGACCCGCAGCAGCCGGCCGTCCACGTCGGGAACACGGGCGCGAGCCAGCGGCAGGAGCTGTGCGCGGATCCACGACCGGAGGTACCGGGGATCCCGATTCGCGGGGTCGTCCCACGGCGTGACGCCGAGCTGACGCACGTGCCGGGCCAGATCGTCCCGTCGGAACGGCAGGAGGGGTCGAAACAGCACCCCGTCGAGAGCGGTCATCCCGGCGAGGCCCGCCGGCCCCGATCCGCGCAGCACGCGCATGAGCACGGTCTCGGCCTGATCATCGGCGTGGTGCGCCAGCGCGATGAGCGCCGCACCGGCCTCGACCCGCAGCGCCTCCAGCGCGGCGTAGCGCGCCACGCGGGCCGTCGTCTCGCTGGTGCCGGGACCGAGCCCGAGGCGGCGCAGAAAGAACGGCGACCCGTAGCGGGCCGCGAGGTCGCGGACCTCGCTCGCGACGCGGGCGCTGTCCGGATGGATGCCGTGGTCCACGTGCCCGACGGCGAGCTCGAGCGCCAGCGCGTCGCGGCAGGAGGCGAGCAGATCGAGCAGCGCGATGGAATCGGGACCGCCGGAAACCGCGACGAGGACGTGCCGGGACGGGAGCGGGAGCGCGCCCAGGTGAGCCCGGAACGCGTCGCGAAGGGACATCAGCCGAGCTGCGGCTCGGGGACCTCGCACCAGTTGAGGAAACCGACGAGCTCGAGCGCCTGGCGGAAGTCGGGGACCGGCAGCGCGAACCCGCCACACTCCGCCGTGGGCAGGCGTTCCCCGATGAGGCGACCCACGCCGCGGAACGCCGTCTGCCCCACGTGCCACGGGCCAACCGCGTACGACTCGAACACGACCCCGAGCCGGCGCGCGTCGGCCAGGAGCCGCGCGAGCAGCTTGTACGCGAGCGGCTCCGCCGCCGCCGCGTGCGGCGGCGACTGGGTGAGTCCGAGCAGGATCTCGCCCGCGAAACGACGGGCGTCATCCCTGCGCATCCGGCCGGCTTCCTTCGAGAGCTCTCCCGGAGGGTAAGCCGGGGCGCGCCGGGCTCGCAAGGGCGCGCCGCGAATCCGCCCGGCTAGAACGTCGCCGTGATGCCGCCGAGTATCCGCCGGCCGATCACCGAGCCGCCGAACAGGTGGTAGCGCTCCTGATCGAACACGTTGGT
>DASUAH010000235.1:0-5629 GCA_035763885.1 Gemmatimonadales bacterium | reverse complement strand
GCTGCTCCTGCCCGCCCCGACCTTTCTGCTGTGGACGGCGCTCGGCCTGCTCACCCGGCCGCCGAAGCGCGCCGTGCTGAAGCTCGAGCTGGCCGGCGACCGCGCCGCGCGCCTCGCCGGCGTCGTGGCCCTCGGCGGGCTGCTGCTGGCGATGCGCAGCACGGCGCAGCTCGCCGCGATGGCCGCGTACGGCGGAGCGGGCAAGCTGTCGCGGATGGAGTGGGCCGCGCGGATCGATCCGGCGAACTACCGGATCCGGATGCTCCTCGGCTACGCCTGGCGGAACCGCGGGCGCTGCGACCGCGCGCGACCCCACGCGGAGCAGGCGCGGCAGCTGTTTCCGAATCACCCGGCGCCGAAGCAGTTGCTGGCGCAGTGCCGGGCGGGAGCGCGCCTGAGCCTACTCCCGCCTGCTCCCGCCTGCTGCCATCCACCGCTCGATCTTCTGTCGCAGCACCGGCAGGGGCAGCGCTCCATCCTCCAGTACCCGGTCGTGGAACTCCCGGACGTCGAACCGGTCGCCCAGCGCCTGCTCGGCCGCGGTGCGGAGCGCGCGGATCTCGAGGTTCCCGAGCATGTACGACGACGCCTGGCCGGGCACCGAGATGTATCGGTCGATCTCGCCCTGCAGGATTCCCGGTGACACTACCGTGTGCGCGGCCATGAACTCGGCGGCCTGCGCGCGGGTCCACCCCTTGGCGTGAATGCCGGCGTCGAGCACGAGCCGCACGGCGCGGAGCGCCTGACTGGCCAGCAGCCCCAGGCGGCCGAGGTCCGAGCTGAAGAGGTCCATCTCGCCCGCGACCGTCTCCGCGTAGAGCGCCCAGCCCTCGGCGTAGCCCGAGTTGTACACGTAGCGTGCGATGGGATGGCTGCCGGCCCGCTCCTGCGCGATCGTGACCTGGAAGTGGTGACCCGGGACCGCCTCGTGGAACGCCGTGCTCTCGATCCGGGCGCGGCTCTGCTTCTCCGGGTCCCAGGTGTTGATGTAGAAGATGCCGGGCCGGCTCCCGTCCTCCGCTGCCGACTGATACGAGGGCACCGCGCCCGCGCGCTGGCGGAACTCGGGGTACTCCTCGATCACGACCTGGGCTCGGGGCAGCAGGCCGAACCATTTCGGGGCCGCGGCGGTCGCGCGCGCCACCGCGGCCTCCGACGAGTCGATGATCTCCTGCCGGCTGTCGAAGGTGAACGCAGTGTCTTCCTTGAGCCGTTGGAGCAGCGCCGGGACGTCCCCGGTCCCGAAGCGCCGCCGGCCCAGGTCGCTCATGCGCGCCTCGAGCCGGGCAAGCTCCCGCGTGCCGCGCTCGAAGATCGAGTCGGGCGGCAGGTCGAGCGTCGTGTACCGCCGCACCGCCGCGCGATAACAGGCGAGCCCGTCCGGGATCTCCGCTACGCCGATCGTCTCCCGCGCCCTGGGCAGATACTCGCTCGCGAGGAACCGACGGTAGCGGCGGATGGCCGGGTTGATCCGCCGGGCCACGGTCGCGACGAACGCGCGCCGGAACTCCGGGCTCGAGTCGCGCTGCGCGGGTGAGGCGTAGGGCGAGGCGTCGGGTGTCGTGGCGAGGAGCCCGTCGAGCTGGCGGATGACGCCCTCGACCACCGGCCGCGGGGCCACGTACCCGTGCCGGAGGCCGACCCGGAGATTCGCGGCGTCGGTCTCGATGAGCTCCGGCACGGCGCGCCAGCGCGCCAGCGCCTGCGCCCGCAGGCTGTCGCTCCCCACCGGCTGCGCCCGCGCGAGCGACGAGAGGCCGGCCTGCCAGCCGCCCGACGTGTTGAGGCCCCACAGCTCGAGCCGGCAGGCCCGCTGCGCGACCGTGCCCTCGAGCGTCTCGCGCAGGATGCCGTACGTGGCCCACTCGGGGCGTCCCTCGAGCGTCTCGGGGTCGATGCGCCGCACCTCGGAGAGCCACGCGTCCTCTTGCCGGCGCCAGCGCTCCAGCGCCGCGAGGGACCTGTCGGTCAGACGATCGTGGCGCGCACCGGGGATGCCGTTGCTGGTGAGCTGTTCGGGGTAGCGGGCGAACCACGCGTCCACGTAGGCGGTCGCGAGGGCGTCGACGCGGGCGGCATCGGACCCGGCCGTCTGGGCAGACACGCCGCCGGCAGCGAGAAGGGGCGCCACCAGGAAACGCGCCAGTACCACTCCGGACCGGCACATCGGCTCGGCGACACCCGGTCGGGGGGTCGGGACTCGCGGGCGTGAATGCATGAACAATCCTTGCCGAGGGCGCGCCCGATCCGAACCGGTGTTAACGGTGCGGACGCGCCCCCGTCCAATGCGTCGGACGACTCTTGACACGAGCAGCGCGGCACTGAACCGATGCGAGGAGCAGCCACCATGACCACGTTCCTTCGAAAGCGCGCCATCGGCCTGGCCGGCCTGGCCATTCTCGGCCTCGCGGCGTGCGGCGACGACGGCAGCGGGCCGTCGAACCCATCCCTCACGCAGGCGGAAGCGCAGTTCGCGGCCGAGGTCGTCTCCAATGACGCCGACGGCGGGCTCGACGGCCTCACCTCCAGCAGCGCGGACGGCATCGCGTTCGCCGTCGCGGGTGCGCCGGCCTCGGGCGGGGCGAGCTTCGCCGCCGCGGGCATGGCGCCTCCGTTCGGCGCGCAATGCACCCCCGCGCCCCAGGTGAGCCCCACCCCGGTCGCCAACACGGACGGCGACTTCGTGCCGGATTCGATCCGGGTCACCTTCGATCCACCGTGCATCCTCTCCCTGCCGCTCCGGACGATCACGCGGACCGGGATCATCGACGTGATCGATCCTACTCCGGCGAGCGAGGGCTTCGGCCGCAAGCTCCGCTTCATCGACTTCGCCACCGAGGTCGAGCGCCTCGTGAGCGGCGCTACGGTGTCCGCGACCTGGAACGGCATACGCACGGTGACCGGCGACGCGGACCAGCTGCAGTACACCGCCGACAACTTCGTGACCGAGTTCACCCACGCCGGCGGCAGCGTGACTACGCACACCCGCACCTGGTCGGCTACGTTCACGGCGGACGTCGCCGGATCGATCGAACGTCATCAGGCGCTGCCGAGCGGGCTGCTCAACATCACCGGTACCTCGAGCTGGACCCGCGGAGACGCGTCGTGGTCGGCGTCGATCACGACCAACCCGCAGCTGCACTACAACGCGAGCTGCACCGAGGCGCCGCGCTTCGACGACGGGACGCTGACGCTGGTGGTCACGCGGGGCGGGAACACGTCCACCGTGACGATCGAGTACACCGCGTGCGGAGTGTACACGGTGACGAGGAGCTAGCTCTTCGTCACCACCCGCCTCACTTCCGCGTCCGCCCGGCGCCATACCCGGGCCAGGTCGGCCCGGGCGCGCGCGGCGGTCTCCTGATCGCCGGCGGCGGCCGCCGCCCGGGCGAGCCCGCGGAGTGACAACGCGCGGCCGGGCGCGACCTGCAGCGCGCGCTGGAACTCGCGCTGCGCCTCCGCCGGCTCGCCCAGGCCGAGCAGCACCTCGCCCAGCAGCTCGTGGGTGGGCTTCACGACGTCGGGCGGGCCGAACTCGAGCGGGAGGCCGTCCTCGGTTGCGGCGGCGTCGCGAAGCAACGCCAGCCCCTCGTCCCTGGCGCCGTCCTCCAGCCGGAGCAGGGCGCGCAGCTCCTGCAGCAGGATCCCCGGCACCCGCGCGCTGCCCCCGTAGCGTATCTTCGCGTCCGGCGCCCGTCCGCGGGTCTCGAGCTCCCGGAGCCAGCGCTCCGCCTCGGCGCGGTCGCCGCGCCTGAGCGCCGCGAACCCCAGCGCGAACGCGTCCATGGACGGCGTGAGCGGGCCGAGGCCCCCGGCGTCGAGCTCCCAGCGTGTCGCTGGGTCGTCCCACCGCTCCGAGCTCACGAGGTGGTGCGCGCGCATCGCGAGCAGGTACGCCCGGCGCGGCGGCCGGGGAGGGTCGCCGAGGTTGGGGCGCACGGTCTCGAGGAGCGCCTGCGCCTCGGCCAGCCGTCCCTGCTGGAGGAGCCCGTATCCGAGCCACGCGGTGTAGTGGCCCGGTCCCCACTTCGTGCGGTCCTGCTCCACGCCCGTGCTCGCTGCCTCGTTCGCCGCCACGGTCTCGTCCCACATGCCGAGGCCCAGGAAGATGTGGCTGGTCATGTGCTGGGCGTGGTCGGCGTCGGGGGCGATCTTCGCGTACGCCCGGGCGGCGCGCAGGCCGAGCGGCGCGTGGACGGCGTCGTCGAACGCGTGGATCACATAGTGCGCCGCGCCGGGGTGCTTCGGGTTGCGGAGGAACACGTCCTGGGCGATCGCCCCCGCCCGCATGTAGGTCGGCACGTTGCGCACGCCCTGGCTGAGCCCGAGGAGCGAGAGCGCGTAGAACGTCTTCGCCTCGTCGTCCGCGGGATACGCCGTGGCGAGCCGCTCGAGCGCGGCGGAGTAGAGGGTGTCGCGCCGCTCCTTGCCTCCCTCGCCGTAGAGGACCTCGACCGTCTCCAGCCAGGCGCGCTCGCGCGCCGTCTTGGCCTTGGCGCGCCGGGCCTCCGCCGTGGGCCCGAGCCGGGCGAGGATCGCGCGGGCGGTATCGAGCGCCTGCTCGTTCCATACCGGGTGGGTGTGGGTCAGCGCCTCGCCCCAGTAGGCCAGCGCGAACCCGGGGTCGATCCGCTGGGCCTCGCGGAACGCCCGCGCGGCGTCCTCGTACTCGAAGCTGTGGAGCAGGAGCACGCCGCGGAGGAAGGGCGCCTGCGCCGCCCGCGTCCCGGAGTTGGGGAAGGAGATCGTGCCCAGGTGATTCTGCGCGGCGACGGGCGTGGCCGCGAGCGCGAGCACAAGTGCCGCGGCGCCGCGGAGCATCGGATTCGCAAAGGTCACGGCTGCTGCTCCTTCAGGTCATGTCACGGACTCGAGCCGCTCGAGCTCGGCGCGAACCCGTTCGACCCCGGGCTGGAGCTCCGGCTCCGGGTTGCTGCGCAGCGCGAGATAGTGCCGGTACGCGCGGACGGCCTCGGCGCGGTCGCCGGCGAGCGCGGCGAGGCGTCCTTCCTCGCGGAGCCCGGTCGAGAGATACCAGACCCCCGCATCGTAGGCGAGCGGCCGCCGCCGGATCCGGGCGAGAGCACCGGCCAGGTCTCCGCGCGTCTCGTACAGCCGGGCGAGGACCATGTTTCCGGCGGCCGTGAGCTCGCAGGCGCCCTCGTTGGCATTGCGGACAAACGCGACGCGGGGGAAGTGCAGCCATGCCGAATCGGCGCGCGCGAGCGCCGCCCCGGCATCGGATCGCTTCCCAGCGACGGCATCCATCGCTTCGAGCAGCATCACGCAGAAGGGAAGCGCCGCGCGCAGGTCTACCGAACCGGCCTTCCCCGGCGCCGACGGTATCTCGCCCCGGCCCGGCTCACCCCGTACGCGATGCCAGAGTCCCAGGATGCACCGGTCCGTATCGAGCGCACCGGTGGTGCCGGCATTGCGTGCGAGCCGCGCCCGCATCGCGCGGGCGGCCGTGGCCCCGGCCGCGCCGTCGCCGTCCCAGAACAGCGCGTCCAGCGCGTCGAGCCAGCGTCGCTGGTCGTCAGGGGTGACGCCGGGCATCTCCTGGACCGACAGCGCGCCGCACTCGGCGCACACCCAGGGCTCGCCCGGAGGCGGCCGCATCGCGCGCGCC
>DASUAH010000234.1:0-9891 GCA_035763885.1 Gemmatimonadales bacterium | reverse complement strand
TCGCCGCCGCATAGTTGGGAACCGACCAGGCAACCGCCAGGATCGTGAGCGGAACGGCGGCGACCGGCGCCGCCAGTCGCATGGCCGCGTAGAACACCGCGGGAACCCAGGCCGCGACGAAGGCGAGCAGCATGTATCGGGGAGCCAGCAGCGACGCGCCCCAGATCCTGAATGCCGCTGCATGGAGGTAACTCTGCCCGCCGGTGTACACGTCGGCGAAATCGCGATGCGGCAGCTCACCCAGCAGCACGCGTTCGGCCGTCTGCGCGAGCAGCCCTTCGTCATCCGCCACCCAGTGGCGATCGAGCGTGAGGAATACGTAGCCCACGCAGATGGCCCAGGTCAGGATGCCGAGCAACATGATCCGACGCGCCGGAGCGGGTCCCACTTGGGTGGCGCCTCCCGCGGTCGCCTCTCGGTTCGGCACACCTGGGTCTCGCGACCTCACAGCAGTGCTTGCGGTCATTCGGTTCCCGAGAGCCCTGAGACTCGCGCGTCCGTCGGCCGCAATGGGCTGCGCCGATGTTGCGGAAGTGCAACACTGTCCCGGGCCGGGCCACGCCCAGGGGCAATCCTCCAGCCAGTGGCAGTACGATGCAGCCACAGTGCGCGGCGGCCCCCATCGGCTTGGCAAACGGGGTGCCATGCTCGAGCCCGTGTACGTCTGCGCCGCCTCCCGCCACCTACACCACCGCCGCGGGGGTTCGGCCGGAACGGGGGCCTCAGGTGCCCTCACCCGCTGCCACGGGGTCGGCCGGCGCCGCCGGCACAGACGCGGCTGCCCGGGCCGGAATGGGGTGAAATGGCTCCATAGCGCCAACCCGAACGTTGCGATGGCGAAGCACCACGGCGAGCGCCGGCAAGTACGCGGACAGAAACACGATCATCCAAGGGATCGGCCCGTGATCGGGACCAACGGAGGGAGGCGCCAGGAGTCCGGCCGTGATGCCAACCCCGCCACAGACCGCCAACGAGAGCAGTTCGCGGCGGCTCCGCGCCACCAGCACTAGCGGGAGCGCCTCGTACAGGTGTGGGCTGGTCGGGAGGCACGCAAGCACCGCAAGCTGCCGCCCCTCAGGCAGGCGCCACCGAAGCAAGGCGAGGAGCAGCAGCACGCCGCCCGGCTTGAAAATCGCGGGACCGTGCGGTGCGCGTCCGACCGCGTGCAGCCACTCGTGCAACCAGCCGGGCCACACCACGAACGCCGCCGCCAGCAGCACGATCCCGCCCACGACGGTACGCCGATCGGGATAGGCGGCGAAGAGCGACAGTCCGGTGGTCGGCTTGACCACCCAGAGCACGCGCAGCGCCGGCAGCAGCACTGCCGCGGTAAAGAGTGGCGTCCATTGCACCGATTGGAGCGCGAAGAAGAACTGGCCGCCCGCTAGCGCGATGAGAGGCCACCACGCGCGGCGGGTGAGCGCGTAGGCGAGGAGCCCGGCGCCGGAGCCCATGAACACCGCGCGCGCCGCAGCGAGCGGAAGCAGACTGAACGGAAGTGCCAGGAGCACCGCCGGCAGCGGATACTGCAAGTCCCACGGCCAGGGAGGCGACGCGATGGCGGCGTACGGATCCTGCCCCGCCCGAAGCGCGCGCGCCGCTGTCCAGATGGCGTCGAAGTCACTCACCGCCACCGGCGATTGGCGGCGGTAGAACACGGCCACGTAGACCGCTGCCGCAAGTCCGATGAGCACCGCAGCGCCGAACCGTGCCTTCGCGGTTGGTGCGGCGCTCGGCTCCGCCGGGTGCGCAACGGCCACTGCGCTAGCGCCCATGTAGGCTGAGCGGTTTGGCAAACCAGATGCCAATGGGAACATGCGCGGGCAGCGGGCTCCCGACGAAGCAGCTCCCGCTCGTGCCGCGTGCCGCCGACGAAGGGAGCGCCGCCCGCCCGCCCCGGAGCGCCACCATGCGACTTCCGTTGGAAGGTCGGCTGCGAGATTGAATCGAGGCTATGAGCAGAAGGTTGGGCGCGGTGCCCGCGAATGCAAGTGGGCATTACTCGTCCACGGCCGGCTTCACGTCGTCCTCGACCAGGATGATTTCGGCCGCGCCGCCCTTCCGGCCTGCCGCCACCAGCGTGTGGCTCTTCCCACCGCCGATCTTGATGTCCGCCACAGTGGCGACCTCGCGATCGTTCCGGTCCAGCACCAGAAGCGTGCCCACGAACGGATCGACGTCCTTCCAGCCGGCCTCGCGCTTGAAGGCGACGTCGCTGAACAGCTCATCGTCGTAGCCCCTCAGCTTGAGCGAGAGGTCGTCTTCTCCCGGAATCGCGTTGACGAACCGGATGCGCGCCTTGTCGCCGGGGATGGGGAGGAAGTCGTCGTTGAGCACCCGGAGGTTCCGCTGGTCGGCGCCGCCCTCGCCGGGCATCGCGATCAGGGTGTAATGGCCTCCGTCGCTCATCACCTCCCGATTCTCGGCGACGGGCTTCCCGTCCGGGCCGCGGATCGCGAATGACGTGGCGTTGCGCTCGATTTGACGGAACCCCGTCACCTTCTTGAAGCCGACATCGCGGAACGCCGCGCTGTCGCCGGCGTAGATGCTGATCCCCGTGCTGCCGGGAATCGCGTTGATCACGCGCACCAGCGACCGATCGGTGCGCTCGGCCACCTCCGCGCTCGGCGCGGCGGTGCCGCCGGTCTCCCTGCGCGATGTGACCGCGCCCGTTTCGGGCGCGCGGTCGCACGCGACCGCGCCCAGCAGCGTTGCGAGGGCGGCAGTCGTCCGGGCTTTCCTGCGGATCCTCATGACTTCCTCGTTGTGAAGCGCGTCCCAAGCTGCCAGCGAGGCGCACCGCTGACGGTGAGCGCGCGCACACTGAGCCAGCCCACGCGAGCGCCTGGGCGCACAGTCGGCCCCAGTAGGCGTCAGTCGGCGCACCTCGGGTAGTGGACACCCACCACCCACCTTGGCGAAGGCCTGCGGGCTCTGCGAGGTATGATTCACTGCTACTTCTGACATCGCATTGGCACTGTTGCACATACGCTCGACAGCGGCACCCTTGCGTTGGGCCGGCCGCGCAACCGGGCCCGCCAGAACGGCTTACACCGCTGCGTGCAGACCGGAGCTGCCGTCGTCTCCTCCCTGTGGGCCAAGCCTTTGCTGTGCAACGATTTATGGCGTACTTGACTTGCCAGTTCCGCCCCGGGTTATTGCCCCCGGTACCTAACGTTCCCCGACCGATGAGCGCTGAACCCACACGTCGTCTTCCCCCTACCGCTGCGGCGGCAGTGCGGCTCGCCGCGCCCGCCGGGGTCGCCGCTGCGCCTGACGAGCCGCCACGCGCGCGGCCGATCCCCCGGTTCGACCGGCGGCACAACGACATCCGACTGGATGAGTTCCACTGGCTCCGCGAGCGCGACAGCGCCGAGGTCCTGGCGTACCTGGAGGCGGAGAACGCGTACACCGCTCGCGCGATGCAGAGCACGGAGCCGCTCCAGGAAGCGCTCTACCGGGAGCTGCTCGGGCGGATTCAGGAGACCGACCTCACGGTCCCGGAGCCACTCGACCAGTTCCTGTACTACAGCCGCACCGAGGCCGGCCGGCAGTATCCGATCTTCTGCCGCCGCCAGGACGCGGAGGGCGCCGGCGAGGAGATCCTCCTCGATCTGAACGCGGTCGCCGCGGACGAGCCGTACTGCCGCCTCGGGGCGCGCGAAGTAAGCCCGGATCACCGGTACCTCGCCTACTCGGTGGACCTGACGGGCGCCGAACAGTTCGAGCTGCGCATTCTCGACCTCACGACCGGCGCGCTGTTGCCCGAGCGCATCGGGAACACCTCGCGCGGCGTAGCGTGGGCGAATGACGGGCGGACGCTGTTCTACGCCGTGCTCGATTCGGCGCGGCGGCCGTACGCCGTCTGCCGGCACCGGATCGGCACGACCGCGGATGAGGACGCATTGGTCTACGTCGAGCGCAACGACGCGTTCTTCGTGGACGTCGCCCGCACCCGGAGCCGCGCGTTCGTGCTGCTCGAGATCGCGAGCCACACGACCAGCGAGGTGCGGTACCTGCCGGCCGACCGGCCCACCGATACCCCGCGGGTACTCGTGCCGCGGCGCCACGGCGTCGAGTACAGCGTGGCGCATCATGGCGACCGGTTCTTCATCGCGTCGAACCACGGCGCGGAGAACTTCCGGCTGGTCGAGGCCCCGGTGCGCAATCCGGGCCCGGCGCGGTGGCGTGAGCTGCTGCCGCACCGGCCGGACGTGAAGATCGACGGGCTGGACGCCTTCCGCGATCACCTGGTCGTCTATGAGCGGGAGGGCGGCCTGCCCCAGATCCGGGTGATCGATCTGGATTCCGGCCAGCACCACCGGGTCGCCTTTCCCGAGCCGGTCTACACTGTGCGCCGCTCGGAGAACCCGGCGTTCGACACCCGGCTCCTCCGCTTCGTGTATACCTCGCTGGTGACGCCGGCGATGGTGGTGGATTACGACATGGCCAGCCGCACCTGGGCGGTACGGAAGCAGACCGAGGTGCGCGGCTACGATCCCGCGCTCTACCGGAGCGAGCGGCTCGAGGCGACCGCGCCGGACGGCATCCGGGTGCCGGTGTCGCTGGTCTACCGATCCCCGCTCGTGCCCGACGGCCGACGGCCCGCGCTCTTGCTCGGCTACGGCGCCTACGGCGTGAGCTTCGAGCCGGGCTTCTCCCACCATTACCTGAGCCTGCTGGACCGCGGCTTCGTGGTCGCGATCGCCCACGTGCGCGGCGGGGAGGAGATGGGCCGCCGCTGGTATGAGAACGGGAAGCTCCTCCACAAGCGGAACAGCTTCACCGACTTCATCGCTGCCGCGGAGCACCTCATCGCTGCCGGCTACACGGCGCCCGACCGGCTGGCCATCAACGGCGGGAGCGCGGGCGGGCTTCTCATGGGCGCGGTCATCAATCTCCGGCCGGATCTCTTCAAGGCAGTCGTGGCGGAGGTGCCGTTCCTCGACGTGGTGAACACCATGCTCGATCCGTCGCTGCCGCTCACGGTGATCGAGTACGAGGAGTGGGGCAACCCGAACGACCCCGAAGCCTATGCGTACATCCGCTCCTACTCGCCCTACGACAACATCGAGGCGAAGGCGTATCCGCACATGCTGGTCACCGGCGGCCTCAACGACCCCCGGGTGGCGTACTGGGAACCCGCCAAGTGGACCGCGCGCCTGCGGGCCAGGAAGACCGACGGCAATCGCCTGCTGCTCAAGACCAACATGGGCGCGGGCCACGCGGGCGCGTCGGGGCGCTACGACTTCCTGCGCGAAGTGGCCTTGAAGTACGCATTCGTGCTGGACGCGCTGGGGATGAACACAGAGGAGCAGAGGAGCGGATGAGCGGATGCTCCTCCGCTCCTCCGCTCATCCGCTCTTCTGCTCATCCGCTCATCCTGCTAGAATCGGTCCATGCCCGACGCTCCGGAACTCAGGCGGGTCTGCGTCTTCTGCGGCTCGAACAGCGGCGCGCGCCCCGAGTACGCCGCGACCGCGCGGGCCCTCGGCGAAGCCCTCGCCGCCGACGGACTCGACCTGGTCTACGGCGGCGCCGGCGTGGGGCTCATGGGCGAGCTGGCGGCGAGCGTGCTCGAGCACGGCGGGCACGTGTTCGGCGTGACCGTCTCCTCGCTCCGCGACAAGGAGCCCCCGGCCACCGACATCCCCGACCTGATCGTGGTGGCGTCGATGCACCAGCGGAAGTCACAGATGGCCGACATGGCGGACGCGTTCATCGCGCTGCCGGGCGGCCTCGGCGCGCTGGAGCAGTTCCTCGAGATCGTCACCTGGGCGCAGCTCGGGCTGCACGCGAAGCCGTG
This sequence comes from Gemmatimonadales bacterium, assembly GCA_035763885.1. Taxonomy (GTDB): domain Bacteria; phylum Gemmatimonadota; class Gemmatimonadetes; order Gemmatimonadales; family GWC2-71-9; genus DASQPE01. The sequence continues at coordinate 4,085 of DASUAH010000234.1, read as the reverse complement.
CGGGATCCTGAACGTCGCGGGATACTACGATACGCTCGACGCGTTTCTCGACCACGCCGTGCGCGAGGGGTTCATCGCCCAGGCGCACCACGACCTGATTCTGATCGACGACGAACCCCGGCGGCTGCTGCAGCGGTTGCGCGCCTATCGCGCCGAGGAGGCGGAGCAGTGGATCGGACGAACCAACCGGTGATCGCTCACCGCTTCGGCTTCGGGAATCGCCCCGCGACCGTCAGGCTCGCCCCCACCCACAACTTGTCTTCCCGCTGAAAGGCCGGTGCCCCGGCGAGCACATAGGGCTCCGGCACGTGCGCGTACCCCAGGTACGGCTCGAATCTCGTCCCCGCGACGGCGATCGAGGCGCCGATCTGCACCTCCACATGGGTGAAGCCGTCGCGGGTGTAGGGGGCGAGTCCCGCCACCATGCTGTCGCCGGTCTGCTCGATCGCGTATCCCGCGCGGCCCCCGATGAAGAAGCCGACGCCCTTCGCAACCGGCAGTCCCTGCCGCAGCCGCGCCTCGACGTAGGGCCCGGTGATGCCGCCCACGTCGTACGCGAACAGCAGCGTGGGCGCGAACGGCGCCTTCGGCAGCCCGAGGGACGTCCGGAAGCTCACCGTGTTCGCGTCCTTGGTGAAGCCGGTCCTGTTGGGATGGATCCGCCCCTCCGCCCCGACCGAGAAGGCGACGCCGTTGTACGCCTGGCCGAGCGTGATTGCCGGCCGGGCCTCGGTCAGATTCGGGCTCTTGCCGCCCGGCGCCATGCTGAAGTAGCGGGTGCTGTCGAGCGCCACCGGCTCGAGCGTGGCCAGCAGATCCAGCGTGAACGCCCCCGCCCCCGCCCCCGCCCCCGCCCCGCACCGGAAGCGACAGGGAGAGGCGCGGCTGCAGGACCGGCTGCGAGGTGAGGATGACGCCGCGGTCGACGTACACGCTCGCGAAGCCGATCCCGCCGTCCACGTCGATCGCGAGCTGCCCCCGCGCAGGCGCCGCGACCGCGGCAAGAACGGCCAGCGTCGCGGCGAAACGTGCTGCTCCAGTCATGCCGGCACTCCGTCCCCTGGGCGGGCCGTCCGCGAAGGGGGAAGACGGCCTGTCGCGGAGAGTATCGGGCGGGCGAAGGGCGACTTGAGCGGGCTGGAGCCCGTGCGGCTACGGTCGCCCGCCCGGATGCCAGGCTGGCGCCTCCCCGTCGGCCAGCAGCCGCACGAGGCGCGCGCCCGCCTCCACCACCCCTGCCAGGTGCGCGAAGTCGATCCGCTCCACCTCATCCGCCGGCGTGTGATAGTCGGCATGCATGCCGTACGACGACAGCGTGTGCGCCGGGATCCCGGCGCGCGCGAAGGCGATGTTGTCACTCCGCTCGAAGAAGCGCTGCAGCGGCCGCGGATCCGGCGCGATCGGGAGTCCTTCCCCCCGGATCAGGTCCCCCATCGTGGAGCGCTCGTATCCGGTGAGCCATGAGATGCCGGCTCCGCCGACGAGCGGGTCGGGCCGGCCGACCATCTCGATCTGCAGGTCCGCCACGGTTCGCTCGAGGGGCATCACCGGATGCGCCAGGTACCAGCGGGTGCCGAGGAGACCCATCTCCTCCCCCGTGGTGAGCAGGAAGATCACGGTGCGGGCGGGCGGCCGCTCCTCCATCAGTCGGCGCGCGATGCCGAGCACCGCCACCACCCCCGAGCCGTCGTCATCGGCGCCGTTGTAGATCGAATCGCCCGCCACCGCGGGGCCCACGCCGAGGTGATCGTAGTGCGCCCCGACAACCACCGCGTCGTCGCGCCGGGCGGGATCGCTGCCGCGCAGCATCCCGATCACGTTCGCGCCCACCGCCATGGCGGGCGCCGCCGAGGCAGCGAGCTGCGTCTGCTGGAAGAACCCGCTGTCGCCGGCGGGCTCGAGTCCGATCGTGGCCATCGTGGTGGCGAGGAAGCGGGCCGCTCGCGTGGCCCCCTCGGTGCCCGTTGCGCGGCCGGTGAGGGAGTCGGCCGCGAGGACCGTGAGCCACCGGCGGAGCTCGCCCGCTCCGCCGGCCGGCTCGGGGGGCGGGGCGACAGGGCGTCCGGCACACCCGGCCGCAACGAGTAACGCGGCCCAAACGCTCAGCTTGCCGCGGCCTGCCGCTTGCATAAGTTTGCTCCTGTCCCGGTTGGTCGCCGGGGTTTCTCGGAGTTCAAGTCGATAGTTTCGCGGCAGTTGCCGCAACCGCCGTGGAGCGGCCGACCCCCCCGATCCGGGGGGGCCCGGCAACGGGCGACGTGCTGGCGCCACACCCTCGGGAGCGTTCCATGAAGAGACCGCTGGTTCTGTTGGCACTGCTCGCGCTGCCCGCTGCCTCGCTGGGGGCGCAGACGGTGGACTTCACGCCGCGGATCGGGGCGTACGTCCCGCTGAAGAACATCGTCGAGGGCACCGATCCGTTCACCGGCCTGCTGCAGGAACAGAAGCCGGAAACCAAGTTCACGGTCGGCGGCCGGCTCGGCGTGTGGTTCAGCAGCGCCCTCGGCATCGAGGGTGTGGTGGACTACAACAAGGGCGGCGTGCAGACCTTCCTCAACGGGAACCGCCAGTCGCCCACCCTCGGCTCCCACCTCTTCGCCGCGAGCCTGCGACCGATGGTCCGGCTCAACTCACCGAGCGGCAACGTCGCGCTCATCCTGAGCGCCGGCGGTGGCCTGGCCGATCGCGGCGGCGTCTACGTCAACGGCATCTCGCCGCCGTCGACCCAGCTTACCGGCCGCACCGACGTCGCAGGGGCCGCCGGGGTCGGATTGCTGGTGCGACTCACCCGCGACGTCGCCGCGCGCATCGACGTGGACGGCTACACCTACCAGGCGGGCTACTTCAGCCCCGGCCTCGGCTCCACCGGCGAGCAGCGCCAGTACGACCTCTTCATCACCTTCGGACTGACGGGACCGTTCAAGAACTACGGCATCCCGGGAGAGTAACCGCCGCAGCGAGAGCGCCGGGCGGGCGTGGAGTATATTACGCCCGCCATGCGCCCGGTGAAGACGCTCCTCCACGGCCTCATCGACTATGCCGGTCTCTTCCCGCCCGCCGGCCTCGGCATGGCTGCGGCGGTCGCGGAGTATGCCGCACACCGCTCCGGGCCCTGGTGCTGGGCTCTCGGGCGGTTCGTGGTGCCGGCCGCGCGCCTCGGCGAGTTCGAGCGCGCCGCCGAGCCGTGCTTTCCGGCGAGCGGGCTGCCCTGGAAGGTGAGCGCGCTCGGCGGGCCGGATCTCGAGGCCGAGCTGACGATCATCGATGGCTTCAATGCCCGCCGCGCCGGCCATGCCGCCGTGGACACGATCGAGCTCAAGGCGGCCTGCGAGGCGGCCGCCGCCGCCGCGCTCGGCGCAATCGACCGCAGGCTGGACGCGTTCGTCGAGATCCCCGTGGCGCAGGATCCCGGCGCGCTCGTGGCGGCACTCGCGCGCCTGGGCGCGCGCGCCAAGGTGCGGACCGGCGGCGTCACGGCCGACGCCTTCCCCTCCGCCGCCGACCTGCTGCGGTTCATCCGGCGCTGCAACGAGGCGCGGGTTCCGTTCAAGGCGACGGCCGGGCTGCATCATCCGTTGCGCGGGGAGTACGCGTTGACGTATGCCCCGGACAGTGCGCGCGGCACCATGTTCGGATTCCTGAACGTCTTTCTCGCGACCGCGCTCCTTGTCGCGGGCGCCGACGTCGCCACCGCCCGAGCGATGTTGGACGAACGCGACCCGCGGGCGCTGACCTTCACCGACGACGGAGTAACCTGGCGCGACCGGAGCCTAACGAGCGCTCAGCTCGGCGCCGCTCGTGAGCTGGCGATCGCGTCGTTTGGGTCGTGCTCGTTCCGCGAGCCGATCGATGACCTCTCGGCGCTCGGTATGCTGTGAGCGCGCTCGACGAGACGCACCGCGCCGACATCCGCTCGTGGGTCGACTCGGCGAATGACGCCGGAAGTGACTTCCCGATCCAGAATCTGCCGTTCGGGGTCTTTCGTCGTAGCGACGACGAGCCGGCGCGCGTCGGCGTTGCCATCGGAGATCGCATCCTGGATGTCCACGCGGCACTCACTCGCGATCTCCTGAGCGGACCAGCGC
>DASUAH010000233.1:0-2693 GCA_035763885.1 Gemmatimonadales bacterium | reverse complement strand
GCTGGGTGCGCCGGCTGCTCGAGCTCGATGCTCCGGCTCTGGAAAGTCTCGACCCGGGCCGTCTGGATGCGGTGGCACTGCTGGAGGCGGCCGTGTGCCAGGACGACGCGCGGGTGGACGCGCTCGCCACGACCGCCGGCGCTCCGGCCGCCGCGACTCCGGCGCTGCGCGTCATCGCCCAGATGGCGGCGCTGCCCCTGTTGCAGGCCTGTGGCCGGAAGCTCGGGTCCGAGGTGCCGTCCACGTGGTGGGAAGGGTATTGCCCCATGTGCGGCGCCTGGCCGACGCTCGCGGAATTCCGCGGGCTCGAGCACAAGCGGTGGCTCCGCTGCGGGCGATGCGGCACGGGATGGGAAGTCTCCTGGTTGCGGTGTCCGTTCTGCGACGAGACGAATCACGAGAACCTCGGCTACTTGGCACCCGGGGAGGGCGAGCCGACGCGGAAGGCCGAGGTCTGCGACACCTGCAAGGGCTACGTCAAGGCGGAATCGACCGTGCGCCCCCTGCGGTCGTGGGAGGTCCTGCTGGACGATCTGACCACCGTGGCGTTGGACGTCGCCGCGCTGGACCGGGGCTACCACCGTCCCGAGCGGACCGCGTACTCCCTCGAGGCCCGGGTGGTGGAGCGGTGACCGACGAGATCCGGTTGTCCCGCCCCAGCGAGGTGTGCCGGGAGCTGCTCGCGGCCCTCGAAGCCTCCGAGGGCCGCCGCAAGCGCCGCAAGCGCAACACGACCCCCGACGCGATCGGGCTGGCCATCAAGCGCGATCTGCTGGAGCGCGCCGTCGCCGCCGATCCCGAGCCGGACGCGTTCGAGGCATGGCTGCTCGAGGAATGCCGGGCGGCCGGCGAGGCGGAAGGCGGCGTCCGGGCAATGGCGCTTTCGATCTTCGATGAATGGCGCCTCGCCCATGACGCGGAATCGTTTCGCAATTGGCTGGCTCAGGGCGCGCCGTCCGACGACGCGCGCCGCGAGGAATGAATCAAGGAGGGTCCATGCGCACTGGTGCTGGGGTAGTGCTGCTGCTTGCCGGGACGGCGCTGGCGGTCGCGTGCGCACAGCCCGCCGCGCCGACTCCCGAGGAGCGGGCCGCGCTGGCCGCCTCGGAAGCGGTCAACCCGCTTCGGGGAGACACCAGCTCCTACCGGATCATCTATCACCCGGCCGTCGATCTCGCGAAGCGACCCGCCAGCTAGAACCGGCGCGGGGCTCAAGGGGCGAGCGCCGCGCCGCCGTACCAGATCCGCCCCGGCTCCGGGAACCCGTAGCTCGTCTCGTAGCGGCGGTCGAGGAGATTCCGCACGCCCAGGTAGAGGGACACGCGGGGGCGCGTGAAATCGCGCGACCAGCGCGAGTCGACCACCGCGTAATCGGGGAGCGCGGCGCCGAGCAGCGGCAGGGTCCTCGAATAGTACTGTTGGCCCCCCGCGTACAGGATTGACACGCTGCCCGTGAACCCCGCGCCGGGCCGCAGCGTTGCGTCGAGGGTGGCGCGGTGACGCGGGCGATATTGGAGCGCCGTCGTCGCCGCGCCCGGGGACAGGTCCCTGGCGTGGAGGTAACCGTAGCCGAGGCGCAGCTGCAGTAGCGTCCAGGGAGCGGTCTCGGCCGCGACCTCCACGCCCCGGAACCGGTAGTGGGGGAAATTCGTCGACCGGCGGGTGATCTCGTCGACCTCGATGTAGTCGTGGACGTCGTTCTGGAACAGGGTGACGCCGACGGAGGTTCGTGAACCCAGCGACCGCTCGATGCCGAGCTCGAACGTGTTTGCGCGCTCGGGCGCCAGGGTCGAATCGCCTGTGCTGGCGTCGTACAGCTGGCGGATGGAGGGGAAGCGGGCGCGTCTCGCAGCCGCGGCGCGCAACCGCGTGCGCGCGCCGATGTCGTAACGCGCGCCCAGCATGGCGAGGTCGGCGCGCTGCGTGGTGAGCCCGAAGGGCGACTGCCACTGCGTCCGGTACCCCGCGGTGATCCCCAGCTTCGCGAAGGGGGTTCCGGTGTACTCGATCCCTGCGCCGCCCAGGCGGATCAGCCGCTGCTGGTCAACGCTGCGCACCCGATAGTACGTCGCGGCGCCTCCTCCACCTCCTCCACCTCCACCACCTCCGCCTCCTCCGCCCACCGCCACGTCCCGAATCACGCCGGTCTGGTTCCACCGGTTGCGCTCCCAGTCGATGGCCAGCGCGATGGTGCCCGCGCCGCCGAGCGAGCGGCGCGGCTCGAGGTGCACCCCGGCGATGTCCAGCGTGGAGTGGAGCCGGAACGTGCCACGCACGGTGGAGTCGTCCATCGAGGTGTAGGTCGCGTCATCGTAGCGATCGTCGTCCTCGGCCGCGTCGGTGCCGTACGCCCAGCCGCGCGCCTGCCAGGCGCCGGGGGGGGCGAAGGCGGCGGCGAGCTGCACCGCGTCGCTGCGTTGCCAGGGGTACCGCTCGAAGCGCGGCGTGGCGGCGAAGGGATCGGCGGGATCGCTGATCGCGCTGGGCGGGATCCCCTGGCTCCCCGCGACGTGATTCAGCGCGGCGCCCAGCTGCCAGGCGGCCGAGGGACGGTAGCCGGCGTTCGCGTACACCGCCTCACGCCGGCGAAACGAGTTCTCGCGCAGCCCCGGGGCCTGGGCGCCGGTCGCGGAGGAACCGCCGGAGAGGGGGAACCCGTCGCGCCGGCTGCTGCTCGTGCTGACGAACACGTC
>DASUAH010000232.1:0-3405 GCA_035763885.1 Gemmatimonadales bacterium | reverse complement strand
GCTCGCACACCCAGCGGCTCGCCGCCGCGCTCGCGCCGCTCATCGCGGACAGCGATGCGGTGATCGACCTCCACGGCGGCGGCACCTGGTGCGTCAACGCCTTCGTCAAACGGTTCGAGGGCTCGGAGCAGCTCGCGGCCGACTTCGGGGCGCCCTTCATCACCAACGCCCCCAACAAGCCCGGGGGATTGACGACGTGGGCCCGTACGAAGGGGATCAAGGTCGTGAACGTCGAGGTCGGCGGCCGCTGTGGCCGGGAGACGTACTGGGCGGAAACGATCGCCGGAGGACTGGAGCGGGCCCTCCACCACCTCGAGGCCCTCGCCCTCGAGCATCCGCCGGCACCGCCGGAGCGGTCGGTGGACGTCGGCGCCACGGAAGCCCTGCGCGCGCGTGTCGGCGGCATCTTCGTCCCGGCGGTGCGGGACGACGCCGTGGGCACGATCGTCCCGAAGGGCACCGAGCTGGGCAGGATCCTCGACCTGCACACCCTCGCCGAGCTGCAGGTGTTCACCGCACCCCACGAGCGGACCGCGCTCATGCTGCTGCGCCCGCAGATCTGCACCGTCGAGGGCTCCGCCCTGATCTACGTTGTTGCCCGGCCGGCATGAAGGCGATCGATAAGCGGGGGGTACGTCTGCCGCTCCAGCCGACGACTCTGGTCGGCCGCGAGAAGGCGCTCGAGGAGTGCCGGGCCCTCATGCACGATCCCGACATCCGGCTCCTGACCATCACGGGACCGCCCGGTGTGGGGAAGACACGGTTGGCTGTCGAGCTCGCCTCCCAGCTTGCCCCCGCCTTCGAGGCCGGTGCTGCGTTCGTGGACCTCGCCCCCCTGCAGGACCCCGCGCTCGCCCTGCGCGCCATCGCCCAGGCCGTGGGCATGGTCGAGCGGGCGGCGCCGCCGCTGCTCCAACAGCTGCACTCACGCCTAGTCGACGAGCATCTCCTCCTGCTGCTCGACAACTTCGAGCACGTGCTCGCCGCGGCCACCGACATCGCCGCCCTCCTCTCCCGATGCCCCGACCTCAAGATCCTGGCCACAAGCCGGGAGACGCTGCGCCTGAGCTGGGAGCACGAGTACGCGCTCGAACCGCTGGATGCGCCGGACCCCGCCTGGCTTGTGCAGGCGGAAGCGGCGCTGCGGTACCCTGCCGTGGCCCTCTTCGCGCTCCGGGCCCGCGCCGCCCAGCCCGGGTTCGCAGTCACCAGGGAGAACGGCAGAGCCGTTGCCGCGATCTGTCGCCGCCTCGACGGCCTTCCCCTCGCCATCGAGCTGGCCGCGGCGCGGATCAGGATCTTCACACCCGAGGCACTTGACTCGCGGCTGGCCGGGGGCCTCGATCTGCTGACGGCGGGCCACCGGGACGGTGCGGAACGGCACCGTACCCTCCGTGCCGCGATCGCCTGGAGTCATGACCTGCTCTCTCTCCCCGAGCAACAGCTGTTCCGGCGGCTTGCGGTCTTCGCCGGAGGGTTCACGCTCCACGCCGCGGGTGAGGTCGGTGGGGTGTCGCCGTCCGAGGCCGTTGAGCTTGTCGGTTCGCTGATGGCCAAGAGCCTCGTCGCGAAAGCGGCTTCGGTCGATGAGCACCCCCGATGTACCCTGCTCGAGACCGTCCGGGAGTTCGCGCATCACGAGCTCACGGCGGCGGGCGAACTCGATGAGACACAGCGGCGCCACGCGATGCTCTTCAAGGAGCTGGCCGAGCAAGGAGGGCGTCGCCTGGGTCGGTCCGGAGGAAGCGTGTGGCGGCGGAGACTCGAGGTGGAGACGCCCAACTTCCGGGCGGCGATTGACTGGACGGTGCGCCGTGACCCGCAGGCCGCTCTGAAGATGGTCGCGGCGCTCGGGCCGTTCTGGCTCAATGGCGGACACCTCGCGGAAGGACGAGGCTGGTCGCGCGCGGCGATCACGACGTGCCGCGGCGGGGCCGACCCGGCGGCGCTGGCCGACGCGCTGTACTTCGATTCCCGCCTGGCCCGCGCTCAGGGTGACTACGCGTACGCCAGAGAGCGCATGGAAGAGTGCGTGCAGATCAGGCGCGGGCTCGGCGACACCGCCGGGACGGCGCTGGCCCTGGCGTCCCTCGGCACCATCGACTACAGCAGAGGAGACCTGATCCGCGCGCGCGGGCTGCTCGAGCAGGCCCTGGCCCTGGCAGGAGAGTGCCGCGACCCGGAGGCGCTGTACTGGACCATGAACAACCTCGGGAACATCTCTCAGCGGCAAGGCGCACATGAGGCGGCCGCCGGACTGTACCAGGAAGCGCTGACCAGAGCCCATGACGCCGGAGAGCTGACCTGGATCGCCGGGACGCTGACCAATCTTGGGGGATTGACTCGAGTCCTCGGGGACCGCGCCGCGGCCCGACGCCACCAGGAAGAAAGCGTCGCGATCTTCCGTGAGGTCGGGGAGCAGTGGGGACTCGCTCTCGCGCTGGGCAACCTGGGCAACGTGCTGCGTGAGCTGGGTGAGTACACGGCGGCGCAAGCCGCCTATGAAGAGTGCCTCTCGCTCGCGCGCCAGATGGGTACGCGACGCAGCATGGGATTCGCCTTGAACGGCCTGGGGCTTCTGGCGCTCGCGCGCGGCGACGTGCAGGAGGGCAGCCGTCACTTCGCCGAGGCGTTGAGGATCCGCCACGGCCTCGGCGAGAAGCTCGAACAGGCCATCACGATGGAGGACACCGCCGCGCTATCGGCCGCCGCCGGCGATCGGGTCGTGACCCTGACACTTTCAGCGGCCGCCGCCGTGCTCCGAGAGTCCATCGGCGCACAGCAGCGCGAGGGTGACCCCGCCGGCCGGGACCTCACCTCCGCCCGCCGTGCCCTTGGGGAACGGGCAGCGGCCGCCGCCTGGGAGGCCGGAGCCGCCATGACCGCCGATCAGGCCGTGGCGTACGCGCTGGCCTGGCTGGCTCGCCCGCGGGGCAAAGGGACCCGGCCCGGGAAGCTATCCCGCCGGGAGGCGGAGGTTGCGGCCCTCATCACCCGGGGGCTCACCAACCGTCAGATCGCCGCCGAGTTGTTCGTCTCGGAGCGCACCGTCGACACCCACCTCGAAAACATCCTCAACAAGCTCGGTTTCTCGAGCCGGGCGCAGATCGCCGCCTGGATGGCCCGCGAAGGTTCGAACCCCTGAAATCCGCCTTTTCCCGGATGGCAGCCGCCGCCGATTGTTCTAGCATCATCCCCAAGTAAGGCACGCCAGCACGCCTGACGAGTCCGGGCTGGATCCGGCTGCCATGCAAAAGGTCCTCTTCTGGGTCCGCCGCCGTTCGGGGATGAGCGCTGACGACTTCCGGCGCTACTGGCTGACGATGCACGCACCGCTGGCCCGCGCCAGCCTGCCGGGACTGAAGGAGTACCGGATCAACCTGGTGACCGGCACGCTCGAAGGAG
>DASUAH010000231.1:0-3993 GCA_035763885.1 Gemmatimonadales bacterium | reverse complement strand
CCTGGTCAAGCCGGGCTCGTTCACCGACGACGAGCGCGCCGTGATGCAGCGGCATCCGGTGGACGGCGCCCGGATCATTCTCGAGCGGGAGACCCGGCTCGAGACCGCCGCGTTCGTCGCGTACGAGCATCACATCATGCTGAACGGCGGCGGCTATCCCCGGCTCCGCTATCCCCGTGACTGTCACTACGCGAGCAAGGTCGTGCACGTGTGCGATGTCTACGATGCGCTCTGCACCGACCGCCCGTACCGCGCCGCCTGGTCCTCGGACCGTGCGCTCGCCTACCTGGCCGAGCGGTCGGCCACCGAGTTCGACCCCGAGCTGATCGACGCGTTCACCCAGATGATGCGCCAGTCGGAGGCGAGCCGCGTCGCGCTGGAGGCGCCGGCGCCCGCGTGACGCAGCTCGCCGTCTCGGGCGTCGCGGTGGAGTTCGGTGGCGCCCGGCTGTTCGGCGACGTCACCTTCACGGTCGCCCGGGGGCAGAAGTGGGGGATCATCGGCCGGAACGGCTCGGGGAAGACGACGCTCCTCCGCCTGCTCACGGGCGAGGCGCAACCGAGCGCGGGCACGGTGGCGCGCGCGCCGGGTCTCCGGCTCTCGGTGATGGAGCAGCACCGGGACTTCGCGGGCGCCGCCACGCTCTGGGAGGCGGCCGCAGGTGCGTTCGCGGATCTGCTCCGGCTCGAGCGCTCGCTCGCCGAGCAGGCCGCCGCCATGGCGGAGGCGGGCGAGCGCTGCACGCCGCAGATGCTGGCGCGGTACGATCGCGATCTCGACCGGTTCGAGCGGGAGGGCGGCTATGCCGTCGCCGCCCGGATCGACGCGGTGCTCCATGGCCTCGGCTTGGACCCCGATACCGCGCGCTGCCGCGCGCTCACCGAGCTGAGCGGGGGCGAGCGCGGGCGGGTCGGGCTCGCGCGGCAACTGCTGGCCGGCGCCGATCTCCTGCTGCTCGACGAGCCCACGAACCACCTCGACCTCGAGGCCACGCGCTGGCTGGAGGACTACCTGCACGGGACCGACGCGGCGGTCCTGCTCATCAGCCACGACCGAGCCTTTCTCCAGAACGTGGTGGACCACGTGCTCCACCTCGAGGGGGGCACCGCGCTCGCCTACGAGGGCGACTACGAGGCGTTCCTCCGGCAGCGGGCCGAGCGGCGCCTGGCGCGGGAGCGGGCGGTCGCCAGGCAGGCCCGGATGATCGCGGCCGAGGAGGAGTACATCCGGCGCAACATCGCGGGCCGGAACAGCGCACAGGCGAAGGGCCGCCGCCGCCGCCTCGCGCGGGTGGGCCGCCTGAGCCCGCCGCCGGGCGAGGACGCCGCGATGGCGCTCCGTCTCGACGCGGCCGAGCGCGGCGGGGACCAGGTGCTGGTGGCCGACGGCCTGACGCTCGCGGTGGACGGGCGGACGCTGCTCCGCGGGTTCACCGCGTCGGTCCGGCGGGGGGACGTCATCGGGCTGGTGGGCCCCAACGGCGCCGGCAAGAGCACGCTGCTCCGTGCCATCGCGGGCGAGCGGCCGGTGGACGCGGGCGGGCTGCGGGTGCCCGACTCGGTGCGGATCGCCTACTACCGCCAGGACCTGGCGCAGGTGCCGCCCGACCGGTCGCTCTACGACATCATCGCCGACCTGCGACCGCTCTGGGGCCGCGGCGCCGTCCAGGCGCACCTCGGGCGCTTCGGCTTCTCGGGGGATACGGTGCTCCGGCGGGCCGGCTCCCTCTCGGGCGGGGAACAGGCACGGGTCGCCCTGGCGATGATGATGCTGTCCGGCGCCAATCTGCTCCTCTTCGACGAGCCGACGAATCACCTCGACGTGGAATCGATCGAGGCGCTGGAGGATGCCGTCGAGCGCTACGCGGGGACGGCGATCGTGGTGAGCCACGACCGCGCGCTGCTCCGGGCGCTCACGACCCGCGTGTGGGTGCTGCACGAGGGCCGCATCACCGACTACGGCGGCGGCTTCGAGGAGTGGGAGGCGGCGAGCGCCGAGCGGGCGCACGCCGCGGCGGTCGCCGCGGCCGAGGAAGAGGCGATCCGCCGGGTGCGGGAACGGAAGCAGACCCGCCGCCCCGGTGACGAGCGGCGGCGCGAGCAGTCGGCGCGGCGGACCGCGGAGCGGGCGCTCGCGGCGGCGGAAGCTGATGTGGCGGAGTGGGAGGCACGCGTGGCCGCGCTGCGGGCCCGGCTCGACGACCCGGAGCTGTACGTGGCCCGCGACTCGGCTGCGCGGGCGGCGGAGCTCGGGCGGGAGCTGGAGGTCGCACGCCGGGAGCTGGACCGCGCGCTGGAGCGCTGGGAAAGGGCGGCGGAATAGCCGGGCGCGCCCACCCGGCCGGCGGCGTCCGGCGGGCAGGACGGTGGTCAGCGCACCTCGAACGTCAGGGTCGCCCACTTCGACTCGTAGTCGACGTCGGGATCGTTCACCCTCGTCATGTGGATGAACTTGACGTACCACTTGCCCCGCGCGTCGAGCGGGAGCGAGACCACGCCGTCCGCATCAGTGCGGAGCTCGCGGCGACGCAGGCGGGACCCGTCCGGCCCGCGACCGCCCGCAAGCACCGGCAGGTTCGCCCGCGGCCGGCCGTCCACCAGGCAGCGCACGCGAAGCGCCGCCCCGCGCCGGAGCCGGTAGGGATTGTCCAGCGGCACGATCTCGGCGGGAAAGCCGAGGAGGGTCGCATGGCCGTCGGTCCGCTCCGCGCCCACCTGGAACACCGCCTTGACGTGCTTGGAGTAGCGCTCGCGCGCGGAGTCGGCGGCGAGCCCGGCGGCCTTGCGCGCCGCGATCACGTCGGTGAGCGCCTCTTCCGCGAGATAGCCGGCGAACTCCTCGCCCGAGAGCGCGATGCGGTTCGGCCGGGTGCTGAGCCCGAGCACGTAGGTTCCCGGGCCGCCTGCCCGAAGCTCGAGGAAGGTGGTGTCGCGCGCGGCGTCCAGCGCCATGGTGTCGAGCGTGGTCCGGCCTGCCGGCGAGACCAGCGCGAGATCGGCGATCCGGTCCCGGGCCACCGCGTTGTCGCTCGAGGTGAACGTGCCGTTCAGGATCGGCACCCGGACCCCGGCGCCGGGCCGGAGGAAGTAGCTGGTCAGCTTGATGAAGAGGTCGTGCGCCGCGGCGGCGGGCACCCCGGCCGCGAGGGCGACCCCGGCGAGCGCGAGCGCGCGCACGCTGCGCATCAGTGCTCTCCGCGGGCTGGGGCGGCCTGCCACGCCGCCGCCGCGAACAGCGCCTCCCGGCTCCGGCTCGCGCGCAGCAGATCGAGCGCCCGCGCGAGCTGAGGGTCGCGCCCGGCGCGCCGCCGAAACGCCGCCGAGTCGCCGAAGGCGAGCGCCGCGATCCGCTGCTCCAGCCGGGCGTTCACCCAGTCGGCTCCGGAGTCGTACGCCGTGCGAGGCAGCTCGAGCCCGGCGCGGCGGAGCCGCCGGTACAGATCGTCGCTCCATTCCTGCCGGAACGCGAAGCCGGAGCGGACCCGCGGACGCAGCTCGCGCGCGATCGCGGCGACCGCGGTCTGGTACTCCCGCGCCCGCGGCGCGATCAGGCGGACGAGCGTCTGCTCCGCGGTCGACAGCGTCTCCGGCTCGACGACCACGTCCGGGGTGATGCCGCCGCCGCCGTAGATCACGCGGCCCGCGTCGGAGGTGAACACCGGCCGGCCCAGCGGCCCCGTGTCGGCCGCGATCGAGTCGGCGGCGCCCAGCTCGCGCTGGATCGACCGGCCGCTCGGCGTGTACCACCGCCCGGTCGTGAGCTTGAGCGCCCAGCCGCCCTCGATGGGGAAGAGGGTCTGCACCAGCCCCTTGCCGAAGCTCGTCGTGCCGAGGACCAGCGCGCGGTCGTGATCCTGGAGCGCGCCGGCCACGATCTCCGACGCCGAGGCCGAGTAGCCGTCCACCAGCACCACCGTCGGCACCCGGGGGGGCTCCCCGGCTCGGCTCGCCAGGTAGGTCGCGCGCGGCTGACCCCGCTGGCGCACGGTCGCGA
>DASUAH010000230.1:0-4820 GCA_035763885.1 Gemmatimonadales bacterium | reverse complement strand
GTCGAGCAGCAGCACGCGGGGTTCCGGGGCCAGCGCGCGGGCCACCGCCACCCGCTGCTGCTGTCCCCCCGAGAGCTGCGCGATCCGGCGCCGCTCGTACCCCGCGAGGTCCACCAGCGCGAGCGCGTGCTTGACCCGCGCCCCAAGCTCGTCGCCGCCCACGCCCAGCGACTCGAGGCCGAACGCGACGTTCGCGCCCACGTCGAGGTGCGGAAACAGCGCGTAGTGCTGGAAGACCATGCCGAAACGCCGTGCGGCGGGGCGGACATGGGTGACGTCCGCGCCGTCCACCAGCACCCGGCCGGCATCGGGCACCTCGAATCCCGCCAGCAGCCGAAGCGTCGTCGTCTTGCCGCTCCCGCTCGGGCCGAGGAGCGCCAGGATCTCCCCCCGCTCGAGCTCGAGCGATACGCCGCAGACGGCATCGTGCTCGCCGAACCGCTTGCCGAGCCGCTCGAGGCGGAGGAAGGGCTCGCTCACGGCCGCCCGGTGCCACGCACGTGGCGGTCCCAGTAGCTCATCCACTCGGCCCCCCGCTCGGCGAGGAGCGCCCAGTCCATCTCGGCCACGACCATCTCACGCTCCACCTCCGCGACCCACGCGGGGACGCGCTCCGCGGGGAGGTCGTGGCGGGCCGGCAGCCGGAACACGTGCGTCGCGGCGAGCAGCTGGCCGTCGACGCTGCCGACGAAATCGATGAACGCGCGGGCCGCGTCCGGATGCCGACTGCCCCGCACCAGGCCGACGGCGTCGTCGATCACCACGGTGCCGCTCCGGGGGAAGAGGTAATCGAACGGCAGGCCTTTCGATCGGCCGATCAGGATGTCCGGAAGGTCCCAGAGGGTGACCAGCCCCTCCTGGCGCGCGAGCTTCGCGTCGAGGATCGCCGGATTGAGCGCGTACGCCCTGGTCTGCGCGTCGAGCCGGCGAAGCCACGCCATCCCCCATGCGGTATCGCCGGTCTCCCGGAGGCTGCGCACCAGGATCAGTCCCCAGATGGCGCGCATCGTTCCGCTCGCGATCGGATCGCGGATCAGCACCTCGTCGGTCCACCGGGGAGCCAGCACGTCGTCCCAGTCATGCGGCGCCTGCGCCCGGCTCACGGCGCGGCTGTTGAAGGCGATTACCGCCGGCGTGCGATAGGCGGGATAGTAGAGGTCCCCGGGCCCGATGCCGCGAGCATCCACCGCGTGGGCCCACGCCGGCCGGTAGGGCGCGAGCAGCGAGTCGCGCACGCCGCGGTCGAACAGCGTGGTCGGCCCGCCGAACCAGACGTCGGCCTGCGGATTGACCCGCTCGAAGCGCAGGCGATCGAGGATCTCCTGGCTTCCCATGTCGAGCCAGCGGACGTCCACGTCGGGGCGGCGGCGCTCGAACTCCGCCTCGAGCAGGATGAGCTGGTCGCGGCCGTGGGGAGAGTAGAGCAGCAGCGGCGTCCGGCCGTCGCTCGCGCATCCGGCCAGCACGACCAGCGGGGCGAGCCGCCGGACAACGCGGCTCACATGGGTGTGGACGGCGAGCTTCGCCGTCATCGGGGGGAAGCGCGCCTGAGAGCGAGAAGGTTGGCGAAGAGCCGATACGCACCCGGCACCCCCGCCGGCAGCTGCCGGAAGAAGCTCAGCCCGGTGTAGACGTAGGTTCCGCGCCCGAGCCGCGCGACGAGCAGGCCACCGCTGAGCGGGGCGCCGCCCTCGTCATGGGTTTCGACCAGCGGGGTGTAGGCCGGATCCCAGGTGCGCGCGAAGTACAAGCCCCGCTCCTGCACCCATCCCTCCCAGTCGCCCGGGCCGATCACGTTCGGCGTGCGCAACACGGGGTGCCGGGACGCGACGACCGCCACCGGCGCCGCCTCGTCGGTCACCCGGTCATGGCTCACCGGCGGCCCGACGCGCGCGGTCCCCGGGCGATTCGCGGCATCGTCCAGCACCAGGGGGCGGCCGCCAACGGTCAGCGGGTACGGCGCATACCCCCGGGCGAAGAACTCGTGCTGCTGGTACTGCACGATCAGGAGGCCTCCGCGGCGGACGTAGTCGAGGAGCCGGCCGTTCTGCTGGGCGACGGCCGGCTCGGTCTCGTAGGCGCGGCTCCCGACCACGATCGCATCGAACCGGGCGAGATCGGCCCGCTCGAGCGCGCGGGCGTCGAGCAGCTCGACCGGGACGCCAACGCTCCGGAGCGCTTCAGGGACGCGATCGGCGGCGCCGCGCACGTAGCCGACGCGTGTGAGCGCCGGCAGCGTGAGCGGCGCGACGCGCACGGTGGCCAGCGCCGCCGCGACATAGGGGCGTGGGCGCACGTGCGGATAGTCCACGGCGAAGACCCCGGCGTCGTATTCGCGGCCGCCCGCGTCGGTGGCCACCGCGCGCACGGAGACGGTGCCGCTCGGCCGCGCGGCGGGCGCGCGGACCTCGAACTCAAAGGCGCGCTCCTCGTCCTCCCGCGCGAGCGTGAAGGGACGGGCCGGCAGCGCGGCCCAGCCCCGGGGCAGCTCGAGCCGGAGGCTGCCCGAGGTGGTGTCCCGCGCGCCGTGGCGGATCGTCACCGTGAATCGCTTCGGGGCCCGGTCGCCCGCGGCCCACATCAGGGTGTCGGGGTCGAGCTTCACATCCACACGGGGAACGACGACGACCGGGCGCCGGACCTCGCCGGTGGCCTGGTCGCGGTATCGAAACGTCACCTCCCGCGGCTCCACGTCGCTGCCGAACTCCGCGACCAGCAGCGGCGGCTCGAACGGCATGCCCAACAGCTCGGGCGGGCCGGACGGCCAGGTGTAGAGATCGCCCGCGCGCTGCTGCGCGAGAAAGTAGGGCTGGCTGGGCGCGGC
Source organism: Gemmatimonadales bacterium (assembly GCA_035763885.1). Lineage (GTDB taxonomy): Bacteria > Gemmatimonadota > Gemmatimonadetes > Gemmatimonadales > GWC2-71-9 > DASQPE01. The sequence continues at coordinate 1,996 of DASUAH010000230.1, read as the reverse complement.
CGCGTACGGCGTCTCCAGCTCGAGCGTCCAGTTCGCCACGTCGCCCGGCTCGATCCGGGCCCCCGGCGCCGACTGCATCAGCCTGGAGCGCGACGCGCTGGAGCGGACCACGACCAGCGGCACCGATGCCGGGCGGCTGCCCGAGTTCCAGCAGAGCAGCGCCACCGCAACCACCTGACCCGCCACGACGCGGTCGTCGTCCGCCGTCGCGTCGCACACCACGCCCGAGGACAACCGCACCGCACGCTGCAGCCGCTCGATCTGGTCCCACTGCTCGGGGCTCGGCCGCCCGACCATGACGGCGGCGCCGGGGCCGCCGGGCCCGCCCGCGAGCACCTGCGCGAAGCGGTCGAGCACCTCGGGGAGCGGCGGGCGGCCGTCCCGCCGAAACGATGCAATGGCGCCGGCCACCGAGTCCCACACCGGCCCGGTCCCGGGGGAAGCGCCCGCCGGGATGGCCATGCCGGCAAGCGACGTGTCGATCCCGGCCCAGAGCCCGTCCCCGCCGCGGCCGGTGCGGTCCTCGACCAGGCGAAGGCGCACCTTCGAGGGACCGATCCGCTGGAGCGTTCCCATGTCCTGCGACCGGTGGAGGCTGCGTCCCGCCATCGCGATCTGATGGTACGACTTGCCGACCACCTGATCGAGCACGCCGCCGTCGAGCACGAGCGTCGTGGCAGCGGTGTCGAACCGCGTGCTCTGGTACAGTTTGAGCGGGGTCCAGGCGGCCAGCCCCTCGTCCCCCAGCTCGGGGAACCGGGTCGAATCGCCGGCGAGCGCGAAGGCCTCGCGGGCCGCCCAGCCCGCCGCCTGGTGCTGGCCATGCCCGTCCGCCGGCGTGCCGCTGAAGATCGAGACCACGATCTGTGGCCGGAACCGGCGCACGACCCGCACGACGTCCTTGAGGATCGAGTCGCGCGGCCAGTGCCGCCACGTTTCCTCGAGCGACTTCGAGTAGCCGAAATCGTACGCGCGGGTGAAGTACTGGCGCGCGCCGTCGAGCCGGCGCGCGGCGAGCAACTCTTCGGTCCGCAGCAGGCCGAGCGCCTCGCCCAACTCCGGTCCGATCAGGTTCTGTCCGCCCTCACCTCGGTTCAGCGAGAGGTAGGCCGCCTCGGCCCCCATCCCCCGCGCGAGCACGGTGAGCAGCTCGGTGTCCTCATCGTCCGGATGGGCGCCAATCACAAGCACGCGCTGATAGTGTCCCAGGGTGCGCAGCTCGTGCTCGAGCGCGACCGCCCCGCCGGTGGACGGGGGCTCAAGCTGGGCGACGAGCGGCACACCGGACGGCAGGGCACAGACCAGCACCGCCAGCGCCCGAAGCGTTGCGTGACGCAACACGAAGCTCCACCGTTGAAGACGGAGGCGTAGCATAGACGGTGAACGGTAAACGGTAAACGGTGGGCGGGAGGGTCGGACCGACCTCCCGTCCACCGTTCAGCGTTCCCCGTTCACCGCCTATCGGATGGGTGCCGCCCCCAGCGGGGTCTCCCGCAGCAGCTGCCGGAACTCCGGGTGCATCCGCCAGAGATACCAGCCCATGGCCAGCGCGGCGAGCGTGTTGCCCACGAGCACCGCCCAGAAGGGGAAAAGCGCCCGGGTGGATTCCGAGACGAGGGTGACCAGGCCGTAGAAGAACACCTCGAACACCAGGAAGAGCTGCAGAAGCGCGTAGCGCACCCATGCCTCGTGGGCGGCCCAGCGGACCAATCGCACCACCCCCATGCCGAGGAGCAGGAACACCCCGAAGTGGACGGCGGTATAGGCGACCACCGCGCCGAAGTGGAGGCCCGGGATGTCCGGGGTGGCGTCACCGAACAGCAGCACCTGGCCCAGCACACTCGGTGTTCGGAGCGGGTGACCCTGCAGCGTGTCGAGAAGGAGGAACCAGCCCGCGACTACCAGGGCGCCGATCGTACCGACGTATGTGCCCTCGTCGCCGGCGGAAAGCGGAGGATCTCTCATGCGGCCCTCCCCGCCTATCAAGGGGGAAGGA
>DASUAH010000229.1:0-2338 GCA_035763885.1 Gemmatimonadales bacterium | reverse complement strand
GTCGAGGCGCTCGACATGAGCCGCCGCAACCGCGACGCCGCCGAGGCCCGCCGGCAGACCGCCCTTGCCGCCGTCTCCCGCCTCGCCGCCGAGGTCGCCAAGACCCGCCTCGTCGCCCCCATCGACGGCACCGTCATCGTCCGCCACGCCCACCCCGGCGAGCACGTCGAGGCCGGCGAGCCCATCCTCGTCGTGGCCGACCTCGGCCGCACCCGCATCGAGGCCGAGATCGACGAGTTCGACGCCGGCCGCGTCGCCCTGGGCGCCGGCGTCACCATCTCCGCCGAAGGCTTCGAGGGTCAAACCTGGCTCGGCAAGGTCGAGGAGATCCCCGACAGCGTCGTCGGCCGGCGCCTCAAGCCCCAGGACCCCGGCCGCCCGGCCGACACCCGCGTGCTGCTGGTCAAGGTCGCCCTGGCCGAGCCCACGCCGCTCAAGCTCGGCCAGCGGGTGGAAGTCGAGATCGCGACCCAGGCGCCGGCCGCCGCAGGTCGATAGGAGAAGGTTGTGGAGGGGAGAATGTGGAGGGTGAGGGCGGCGGGCGGTCTGGGCGGCCGTCCGCGCCGAGCTCAGAACGCGCGCGTCAGCCGGTGCTCCCGTGGGCGCGCGATCCCTGGGGTCGCGACCCGCCGCCGGTAGTAGTCCGCCCACACCGGCGCCAGCGCGATCCGCGAAGCGAACGGTCGCCACTGCAGGATCGCGCGCGGCGAGCGCGGACCCCGGCTCAGCCCCAGCCGCATCGCCGGGGTGTGGCCGGCGTGGTTCTCCGAGAACCGTTTGACGTAGTTGCGCCACAGCACCAGCACGGCGGCGCGCTCGATCACCGCCTGGTGACGCTTGGAGAACGCGATCGTCTCGCGCTTGTGGTTGGCGCTGTTGTGCCGCAGCAGCAGGTCCATCAGGTTGACCGGGAACAGCGGATTGCCGGGGGTGCGGGCCTGGATCGACGGGGTGCGCTCGTGGCGGATGCGATAGCCGCCGAGCCGGCGCAAGGCCCGCGGATAGGCGGGATGGTCGTCCGAGCGCACGGTCAGCGGCTGGGGCTCGGGGGCCGCCAGGCGCAGGGCGGCGGCCATGTCGCGCTCGAGCGCCCGCGGATCGGGGCGCCCCTGGGTGGCCTCGAGCTGCGCCCGCCGCGCGCGCTGGCGCTCGGTCATGCGGCCCTTGCGGCGCAGGCTCGACAGGGTGAACCCGTAGACGAAGTGGCTCTCGGCCCCGACCACCAGGTTCAGATGGAGCGGGTGGTACTGGCTGTAGGCGAAGCTCTCGAAGCCATCGATCACCAGGGGCTCCCGGACCGGCCCCGGGGGCCGCTGGGCGGCGAGGTAGAGCAGGGCGTGGCGGGCGAGCCGGGCGGCCTGGCCCATGACGGTGCTGTGGGCGCAGCGGGCCTCGCGCGTGATCTGGCGCAGACCGGAGCCGGCCAGCAGGCGGTGGAAGATCGGCTCCAGGAGCTCGGGCCGTTTCAGGTAATAGGTGCCGGAGAAGGTCTGGGTGCTGAACGTGACCCGGCAGTGGCAACAGCGATACCGCTGCACGCTCCGCGGTGAACACTGACGGGTGAAGCTCCCGTGGCGGACCCAACGCCAGCCCGCCCTGCAGGTGTGGAAACGGCAATCGGTTCGCGGGCAGTGCGGGGGCACGAAGGGGCGTGGCGCGCCGTCCATCGCGGCGATCCCCTGCACCTCCTACGCCATCCACATTCTCCCCTCCACAACCCAAGATGTAGCCGCCGGCTCCCCCGCGCCCGCGGCGGACGCCGGCGTAGCCCAGGCCCGGCCCGGGTGATACCGTGGCGCTCATGGTCGGCCCCTCGGCGGAAGGCGTCACCCGATTCCAGGTCGATCACGAGACCCGGATGCTCGAGCAGCGTGTCTACGGCGAGACCGCCGCGGTGCTCGCGGCCTGGCGCGAAGTGCTCGCGCGTCTCGGGCTCATCGGGCGCGATCCCTCGCGCTACCAGGGTGCCGGCTACGGCAACGTGAGCGCCCGCGTCAGCCCGTTCGGCGACGTCGGCCGGGGACAGCGCCGGTTTCTCGTCACCGGCACCGGGACCGGCGGCCGCCCTCGCGTGACGCTCGAGGACTTCAGCCTGGTCGAGCGCTACGACCTGGCGCGCAACCACGTGCGCAGCATGGGACCGATCGCCCCCTCCTCGGAGTCGCTCACCCACGGTGCGATCTACGACATCGCGCCCGCCGCGCGCGTCGTCCTCCACGCGCACGCGCCCGAGATCTGGCGCCACGCGCGCGCGCTGGGGCTGCCGATCACGCGCGCCGAGGCCCTGAACGGGACGCCCGGGATGGCGCTGGAGGTCCAGCGCCTCTACCGGGAGTCC
>DASUAH010000228.1:0-7305 GCA_035763885.1 Gemmatimonadales bacterium | reverse complement strand
GCATGGGCCGACCGGCACCGGAACGCGACCGGGGGAGGCGCTGCATGAGGTGGACTGCCGCGGGCTGCGCGCTCGCATGGCTCACGGGGTGCTGGGAGGCGCGCTCGCCCCTGCGCTCGATCGAGGAGCACTGGACCGAGCCGCGGGGCGGGAGCCTCCTGGGCGCGGAGCCCGAGGAGCGGGTGCCGGTCTTTTCGTTCACGCTGGAGGGAGTGCCCGCCGCGGGGATCGTGCGCGCGCTGGACCGGCTGGGCATCGCGGTCCGCGGCGGCGACCTCGCGGCGCTCCCGCTGCTCCGCCGCTTCGGCACCGCGACCGCGGCGCGGGCCTCGTGCTACCTGTACACGGACGTGGAGGAGGTGGATGCGTTGGTCGCCGCCCTCGACGAACTGGCGCGGCGCCGGAGTGACCGGAAAGAGAACCCGCGTTAGGCTTCAGCATGGCCGTTGCTACGATCACGGTTTCGACCCTGGGCCAGCTGGTCGATCAGGTTACGCCGGCGGCGCCGGACCCCGCCACCGGCCGGCGGCGCGACACCGGGGTGTACCGCGGCGCGGCCGATGCCCGCTGGCCGCTCCTCACCAGCCTCGATCGCCTGGGCGGGGTGAACCCGCCGCACGCCAAGGCCGGGCTGGAGGAGCACATCCTCCGCAACTTCATCCGCTACTCGCGGCCGCACCTCCCGACGGGCGCCGCGAACGAGTGGGAGCTGCTGGTGCAGGCGCAGCATCACGGCCTGCCCACGCGGCTCCTCGACTGGACCTACTCGCCGCTCGTGGCCGCGCACTTCGCCACGCTGGCGCACCAGCCCGGCGGCGACGCGGCCGTCTGGCGGCTCGACTGGCAGCAGCTGCACCGCCGGTTCGGCTTTCCGCCTTTGGCGCTCCTGATCGAGGACCTGGAATCGCTCTTCGGCGGCGACAAGCCGTTCACCCCGTTGGAGCTGTTCCAGGGGAGCCACGGCTCCGAGGTGTTCGCCTGCATGATCCAGCCGCCCTCGCTCGGCGACCGCATCGCAGTGCAGTCGGCGACGTTCACGATCTGCAGCGACAAGCGGCAGAGCTTCGATGCGTTCCTCGAGCAGCACGGCCTCGGCGGCGCGCTCACCAGGTTCGTGATTCCCGAGGCGGACGTGCCGCGGCTGCGGGACCAGCTCGACCTGGTGGGCGTGGACGAGCGCCGGCTCTTTCCCGATCTGGACGGCGTGGCCGATCAGCTGCGGCGGTACTACTCCTAAGACGGCCGTCCGGCCGTCCGGCCCTCTGAGAGCAGCCGCTCGGTGAAGTCCAGCCGGTTCTCCAGCTCCGCCACCCGGGTCTCCAGCTGGTCCACCGTCGCGAGCCGGGCGCGGATCTCCTCGTCCAGCTCCGCGACCCGCGCACGCTCGTGGCGGTCGTCGCGCTGCCAGTGCCGGCGCCGGTGCGCCCAGGGACCCCACCAGAAGAACATCAGCATCGGGATGAGCCACCACCACGCCCAGCCGTGCTCCATGGTCACGCGCTCCTTTCCGGTCCGGGTTCGCCCGTGGGCCGCTCCCACTCGCGCTCGATCTCTTCGGCGGTGCGGCGGAGGATCTCGACCACGCGCCGGATGGACGGGTGGTCGGGGCCGCGCCGCCATGCCTGCTTGTAGGTCATCGCCGCGAGCCGGGCGACCGCTGCGTTGAGCTCGCCCATCGAGCCGCCCGCCACGTCGCGCAGCGTGTCGCGCACCCGCTCGAGGATCTCGTCCAGCACGTCGCGGTTGTCGTCCAGGAATCGCTCACCTTCGGGCGTGATGTGGTACACCTTGCGCCCCTCGGTCTCCACCGCGCGCACGTAGCCCTGGTCCTCCAGCAGCTGCAGCGTCGGATACACCGTCCCCGCGCTCGGCGTGTAGTGTCCGCCCATCCGCTCCTCCAGCGCCTTGATGATCTCGTAGCCGTGGCGCGGCTTTTCCCGCAGCAGGCGCAGGATCACGAACTTGATCTCGCCCGACTCGAACAGCGGGCCCCGGCGCCGCGCGCCCCCGCGCGGACCCCGCCCGCCGCCGAATCCCCACCCCATGCCGAACGCGCCCGGTCCGCACGCCCCCGCGAACAGATCGCCGAACCCCCAGTCGTCCCGGTGCCGATGTCGATACATGCGAATGGCCTCCGTCGAGTAATAGCGCACGATAGCTTGTGCGATATATCGTGCGAAATGTCGCGAGATATGTCAAGAGGGATGCAACCGTCCATGGCTCCGGAGTCACCCATGACCAACCCTGACCCGGAGTCCCGATGCACCCCCCGATCCTCGCCATCGCGCTCGCGCTCGTGCCTGCGGGTCCGCTTGCGGCCCAGGCGGCCGCAGCCGGCGCCGCCGGCCCCCGCCACCTCCTCCCGCGCGCCGAAGAGATCGCGCTCGCCCGGAGCGCGGCGCCGGCGGCCGTGGCCCGCAGCGCCACCGTCTACGTCTTCAGCGACTCCGGCTACGTCGTGGCCGAGCGGGGGACCAACGGCGTGGCGTGCTACGTGGGACGCGGCTGGCCCGCCAGCATCGAGCCGCACTGCTTCGACGCCGAAGGCGCGGCCACCATCCTGCCGATGGAGATGCGCACCGTCGAGCTTCGCCACCGCGGCGCTAGCCCGGACGAGGTCGAGCGCGAGATAGCCTCGGGGCTCGCATCCGGCCGGTATCGCCCCCCGCGGCGGCCCGCGCTCTCCTGGATGCTGTCGGCGGGGCAGAAGCTGGTGAGCGACGACGGCCGGCCGGTCGGGCGGTGGCGGCCGCACCTGATGATCTACTATCCCTATCTGACCGCCGCCGAGCTCGGGCTGGGTGAGACGCCGGACTTCGGGAGCGCGGTGCTGGTCGATGGCGGGAAGCCGAACTCGAATCTGATGATCATCGTCCGCGATTTCGTCGAGCCCGGGCCCGCGAGCACCGTCCCGCGGTGACCGCGACCGCGCCGTCGGACCGGGAGCTGGTGGCCGCCGTCGCCGGGGACGGGGACGAGGCGGCGTTTCGCGCGCTCTATCGCCGGCACACGCCGCGGCTCTGGCGCATGGCGCTCCGCCTCGCGGCGGGTGAGGCTGACGAGGCCGAAGAGATCGTGCACGAGACGTGGGTACGCGCGGTGCCGCGGCTCGGGACGTTCGCCTGGCGGGCGCAGCTCTCCACCTGGCTCGCGTCGATCGCGATCAACTGCGCCCGCGAGAGCTGGCGTGCGGCGGGCGCACTCCAGCCGCTGGAGGTCGAGCCGCCCGTGGCCGACCCGGTGCTGCGCGGCGCCGACGCGCGGATCGATCTCGAGCGTGCGCTCGCGCGGCTGCCAGCCGGGTACCGTGAGGTGGTCGTGCTGCACGAGCTCGAGGGCTACACCCACGAGCAGATCGCCGAGCTGCTCGGGATCGACCCCGGGACATCGAAGAGCCAGCTGCACCGCGCGCGGCAGCGGTTGCGCGCGCTGATCGGCCCGGCGTACCAGCCGGGCGAGGAGGATCGACCATGACAGGGGACCTGCGCGACATGGAGCCGCCGCCGCGTCTCGAGGACCGCGTCGTGTCCACCCTCAGGGCACGCGGGCTGCTCGGCGGCCCGTGGCGCCGGCTGCTCCGGCGCGGCGCCTGGCCCGCGGCGCTCGCCGCAGGCCTCCTGCTCTTCGCCGGCGGGTTCGTGCTGGGGCGCGGTGCCGGTGCTGCGGGCCCGGCGGAGGGGCTGCAGCAGTACACCCTGCTGCTCTACGACCCACCCGAGTTCAATCCGGCGGGGGTGGCGGAATCCGAGCTGGTGAGCGAATACCGCGGCTGGGCCGGCGATCTCGCGAAGCGCGGCCGGCTGGTCGGGGGCGAGAGGCTGGGCGAGTCGGGCTGGACCCTCGGCGGCGATCCGGGCGGGCTGCCGCTCGGCGGCTACTTCGTGATCGCGGCCCGCGACAGCGCCGAGGCGCTCGCCATCGCCCGCACCTGCCCGCACATTCGGTACGGAGGGCGGATCTCGGTCCGGCCGATCGTACCCACCTGATCGTTGCAGAACGTCCCCAACGGGGAAAGCTTGGGAGCGTCCATCGCGTCCCCACCGGGAAGGTTCGATGCTGCGCGTACTCGCCACCGTTGCGCTTGCCGCCGCCGCGCAGGCACCCACCGACACCACCATCGTTGCGTTCACCGACGTGACGGTTGTCCCCATGGACCGCCAGCGCCTGCTCGAGCGCCACACCGTCCTGGTCCGTGGCGATCGCATCGAGGCCGTGGGTCCGGCCGACTCGGTGCGGGTGCCGGCCAGGGCGACGCGGGTCGACGGTCGCGGGAAGTTCCTGATGCCGGGCATCGCCGAGATGCACGCGCACCTCCCCGGCGAGCAGAACCCCGCGGTCGTGGAGATCATGGCGCTCTACGCGCTCACCGGCGCGACCACCATCCGCGGCATGAACGGGACGCCGTTCCAGCACGAGCTCCGCCGCCGCATCGCGGCCGGCGAGATCCTGGGCCCGACCATCTTCGCCGTCGCGCCGCCCTTCAGCGGCCAGTCGGTGAGCGGACCCGACGACGCGCGGCGCAAGGTGCGCGAGTACAAGGCCGCGGGGTACGACGTGCTCAAGATCTATCCGGGCATCCCGGTTGAGACGTACGACGCGATCGCGCGCACGGCCCGTGAGGTCGGCATTCCGTATGCCGGGCACGTCCCGCCGGAGGTGGGGCTGCGCCACGCCATCGAGGAACGGCAGTCGGTGGAGCACCTCGACGGATACCTCGAGGCCAGCCGGGGTGAGGACGCCGCCATCGCCGAGCTGGTGCGCGCCACCCGCGCCGCGGGCATCTGGAACGCCCCCACGATGGATGTATGGAAGACCATCCTCGGTACCCGGTCGGTTGACGAGCTGCGGCGGCGGCCCGAGCTGGCCTATCTGCCCCCGAACGTCACCGAGCAGTGGGCGCAGCAGACCGCCGAGTTCGCCCGCGGCAGCTTCTGGCGCGCCGCGCTGGAGCAGCTCGGCATGCGGCAGTCGCCCGAGCAGATCGTGCTGCTGCGGGACCGCATCCTGCAGGCGCTGCACCGGGTCGGAGCCCGGCTGCTCCTCGGGGCCGACTCGCCGCAGGTGTTCAGCGTGCCCGGGTTCTCGCTCGCGCATGAGATGCGGGCGATGGTCCAGGCCGGCGTGCCCACGTATGCGGTGCTCGAGGCGGCGACGAAGAACCCCGCGGCGTTCTTCGGGCGGGAGGCCGAGTTCGGGACGGTGGAGGCCGGCAAGCGCGCCGATCTGATCCTGCTGGAGGGGAACCCCCTGGAGGACATCCGCAACGTACACCGGCAGGCGGGCGTGATGGTGCGGGGCCGGTGGCTGCCCAAGTCAGACATCGACCGGCGGCTCGCGGAGATCAAGGCGAAGTGGCGGGACTCGGACGGAGCCCGACGGTCGGACGGCCCGACGCCGTCTGGCCGTCTGGCCCTCTGGCCCTCTGGCCGTCCATATTCCCCCCATGTCCCGCGAAGATCTCCGCCGTTCTCTCGAGCAGCTTCACGCCGAGCTCGGTCGCGCCGGCGCCATGGACGAAGCTACCCGTGACCGCCTCCAGGCGCTCCAGGCCGAGATCGCCGCGGTCCTCGAGCGTGGCGAGGGCGAGGTGCCCATCCGCCAGCGGCTCGAGGACGGGCTCGCCGAGTTCGAGGCGTCGCATCCCGACCTTGCCCGGCGTCTCGCCCAGGTGATCGACACGCTGGCCTTCTACAACCTCTAGCCACCCCACTTCGACCGACTCGCTCGCCCCTGAGCTGCGCGGACTGAGGCGGCGCGGCGACAGCCGCCGTCCGCCGGCCCGTGGTGGGAGTCCGACAGGCGCCCGGCCCGGCCCCGATGGCCGGGCGGCCAAGATCTTGGAGCGAAATGGGTTGTGAGCGGCGCTGGCAGCCGCTTGGATCGGCGTTGCAGGTCTGCCGGTCGGCGCGCATCTTGAACAACTGCACTTTTCACCGCGCCCCCGACCCGGACCTCGTATGAATGCCGCCACCTGCGAGCAGTGCGGCGCCGACATCGGCGCTACGGACCAGTTCTGCGCCGAGTGCGGCGCGGCGCTGGTTCCCGGCGCCTCCGCCGACCGGCGGCAGGTGGAGATGCTCCAGGCGGTGACCGTGGGGCACTACGAGATCCGCGGCGAGCTGGGCCGCGGGGGGATGGCCACCGTCTACCTCGCCCAGGACCTCGCCCTCGATCGCAAGGTCGCGATCAAGGTCATGTCACCGGCGCTGGCGCACGGCGACGGCATGGAGCGGTTCAAGCGCGAGGCCCGCACCGCCGCGTCGCTGAGCCACCCCAACATCATCCCGATCTACGGCGTCCACGACACGGGCGAGCTGCTCTACTTCGTGATGAAGTACGTCGAGGGCCGGCCGCTCGACGGCATCATCCGGGAGCTCGGCGCCCTGCCGATCGCCATGGTGCAGGCGATCCTCGGCCAGGTGGCGAGCGCGTTCGGCTACGCGCATCGCCGCGGCGTGATCCACCGCGACATCAAGCCCGCCAACATCCTGATCGACGACGAGGGCTGGGCCGTCGTCACCGACTTCGGCATCGCGAAGGTCGCCGCCTCCAAGGGCCTGACGATGACCGGGCTCTCGGTCGGCACGCCGACCTACATGAGTCCGGAGCAGGTGGCCGGTGAGGAAGTCACGCCGGCCTCGGATCAGTACGCGCTCGGCGTCCTCGCCTACGAGATGCTCACCGGCAAGCCGCCGTACCAGCAGGCGAACGCGATGGCGATGATGTTCGCTCACGTCCATCAGGCGCCGCCGCCGCTCGAGGCCGGCCGGCCCGACTGCCCGGAGACGCTCCGGGACGCGGTCATGCGGATGCTGGACAAGGATCCCGCGAACCGGTGGCCGTCGGTGGAGGACGCGATCGCCGCGATCGGAACCCCGCCGCCGCTCACCCACGACGACCCGACCCGGAGCCAGCTGATCGAGCTGGCGCGAACCGGCGCCAACGAGCGGCTGGCCGGCATTCCGCGGACGCCCAGGAGCCCGATCCCGCTTCGCCGCACGCCCGCGCGGCCGCGCCAGTCCATCGCGATGCGGATGAAGAACCGCGCCTCGCCGCTGTCCATCGCCATCGGCGTGGGCGGCCTCGCGGTCGCGGCGATCGCGATTACCGTGGCGCTGCGGTCGCGGGCCGGGACGCCGGCTCCGTCGGGCGATACCGGCGCGGTCGGCGTGGTGGCCGACTCGGCCCCACCCCCGACGCCCTCGCCTGCGGCGCCGGCGCCAGTGGTCGAGGCGAGCGCGCCGGCGCCCGCACCGGCCGCAGCGGAGCCCGCTCCGTCCTCGCCGACCCCGCCGGTCCGCCGGG
>DASUAH010000227.1:0-3457 GCA_035763885.1 Gemmatimonadales bacterium | reverse complement strand
CCGGCCCGCAGCACCTCGGGCTCGGAGCTGAACAGCGAGAGCCACCAGTGGGGATGGATCGCCGCGGCCAGCCCGATCGCCTCGGTGACGCCGGCCGCCATCGCGGCGCCCGTCCAGGCAACCTGCCGCGCGCGCGCGTGCTGTCCCGCGCCGACGTTCGTCCCGACCATCGTGACGAGCGCCGAGCCGAAACCGAACACCAGCGGGATCTGGAGGTACTCGAGTCGCGCGCCCATGCCGTACCCGGCGAGCGCGAAGGTGCCGAAGGAGCCGACCAGGGCCGTGAGCAGGACGACGGTCAGGTTCGTCTGGACGTTGTTGACGATGCTCGGCGCGCCGACGCGCAGGATCGCTCCGAACAGCGCCCGCTCGAATCGAATGCCCCGAAACGAGAGGCGGACGAGGGCGCTTCGCGAGAGGAAGAAGGCGAGGAACACGAGGGTTCCGACGCCGTAATAGGCGATGACCGCGACCGCCGCGCCGACGATGCCGAGCCCGGGGAACGGACCCCAGCCGAAGATGAGAATGGGCGAGAGGGCGACGAGCATCGGACTGCCGACCAGCACCACACCGGCCGGCAGCAGCATGTTCCCGGTGCCGCGGACGACGCTGGCGAGGGTGTTGAAGAGCCAGACCGCGGCCGCACCGCCGAAGATGACGTTCGAGTACGCGAGCGCGGCCGTGAGCGCGCCGTCGCGCGCGCCCATCGCCCGATAGATCGTGGGGCCGCCGGCGAGGGCGACCACCGTGAACACGGTCGCCATGGCGAGCGCGATGGCGATCGCGTGCACTACCAGTCGACTCGCCTCGGCGGCGCGGCCCCCGCCGAGCGCCCGGGCGACCGCCGAGGCGACGCCGCCGCCCATGCCGCCGGCCGACATCGTCTGCATGAGCATGACCAGCGGGAAGGTGACCGAGACGCCCGCGAGCGCGTCGGCGCCGAGCCAGCCCACGAAGTACGCCTCCAGGACGCTGATGGCGACCTGGGCCACCAGCATCACGACGTTGGGCGCGGCCAGGGCCAGCAGCGTCGGTGCGATGGGGCCCTCGAGCAGCCGGCGAGTGCGTGGATCCATGGGCTGACCTGACTACGAATTCTATAGTGACTAGCTTTCGTGTCAAGCGGCTGCTAGACTCCGGGCCGTGCCCAAGCGCTACGGTCAGGCGTGCCCGGTGGCGAAATCGCTCGAGGTGGTCGGCGACCGCTGGACCCTGCTGCTCGTGCGTGACCTGCTGCGAGGCCCGCGGCGCTTTCAGGACCTCCAGGAGAGCCTCGCCGGGATCCCGCCCAACATCCTGTCGGACCGCCTCAAGCTGATGGAGGAGCACGCGCTGGTGGCGCGCCGGTTCTACTCCGACCATCCGCCGCGGGCCGAGTACGCGCTGACCGGGAAGGGGCGCGAGCTGGGCGTGGTGGTGGGCGCGCTGGCCGCGTGGGGCTCGCGTCACCTCCACCGGCAGACGGCACTGGTGCACGCCGAGTGCGGCCACCCGGTCGAGATCACGTATTTCTGCGCCCGGTGTGCCGCGGGTGTCCGCGGCGCCACGGTGGAGCTGCGCCGGCGGCCGACGTCCGGCGGGCCGGGGAGAGCGGCTAGCGCTGGTGGATCCGCTCGGGGAGCGCGCCCAGCACGGCGCGCGCCTCGCGGATGACCGTCGCCACCACCTCGGCGGCGCCCGGGAGATCGCGGATCAGTCCCACGCTCTGACCGGCCATCATCGGGTAGTACTCGGGGTCACCCTGCTTGAGGGCCGCGATGAAGACGTCGCTCGCCGCATTGCGCTGGACGAGCGGCGGCAGCACCGGCGCGCCGGCCTCCGTGTACTCGCGGATGAATCGGTTGGTGAGCGCGCGGGCCCAGAGGCCGCTGAGGGTGTCGGTCACCGTGGTCGCGCTGCTCTCGCTCTCGAGCACCCGCTTCTTGTAGATCTCGGGCGCCAGCGACTCGCGCGTGGCCACGAAGCGCGTGCCCAGCAGCACGCCGCTCGCGCCCAGGGCCAGCGCCGCGACGAGGCCGCGGCCATCGGCGATGCCGCCCGCCGCGACCACCGGAACCTGGACCGCGTCCACCACCTGCGGCAGCAGCGCGATGAGGCCCACGGTCGCGGTGTCCGGCGCCGCCGGCTTGCCGTCGATCGAGCGGTGGCCGCCGGCTTCGCCCCCTTGCGCCACGATCACGTCGGCGCCGGCGGCCGCCGCGGTGCGCGCGTCCTCCACGGTCGACACCATGGCCATGACCTTGATGCCGCGTCGATGGCACTCGTCGACGAGCCCGCGGTCGAGCCAGCCGAGCGCGGCCGAGAAGACCGCCGGGCGCTCCTCGAGCACGACCTTGACCGCGTCGTCCACGAGATCGGGGGCCCGCGCCGGCCGCGCCGTCGTCGTCGGGATGCCGAGGGTGCGGCGGAAGCGGTTGAGCATCTCCTGGGCCCCGCGCAGCGTGCTCTCCGGGATCGCGGCGGGGTCGATCGGCGGCCGGAGCGCGTGATGCAGCCACAGATTCACGCCGAACGGTCGGTTCGTCAGCCCGCGAACGCGGTGGATCATCGTGCGCAGATCGTCGGGCGCCACGTTCAGCCCGGCCAGGGTGCCGAGCCCGCCGGCGCGGCTCACCTCGGCCACCAGGTCCGGGCCGGCGATGGCGCCCATGCCGGACTGGACGACCGGGTACTCGATGGTGAGCAGATCGCACAGCGTCGTGTGGAAGCGCATGACGCGCTACTCCAGGCGAAAGAGCTTGGTCGCGTTGCGGTGCGCGACGCGTTCGGCCACGTCCGGCTTGAGCTCCCCGAGGATTCGGCGTGTCCAGGCGAACAGCCGGTCGAGCATCGCGGGCTCGAACAGCCGCGCGGCCCACACGTCGACGCCGATCAGGAAGCGGTCGGGCATCTTCTCGATCAGGGCCTTCCAGCCCGGATCGAGTGGGCCGGTCTCTGACGCGAGCTTGGGCGTCCGCTGAAAATGCATGCCGGAGAGATCCACGTGGAGATTGGCGTTGCGCATGAGGAGCCGGTCGAGCCGCCCGGGCGGGCCCTCGCCGCCGTGCGCGAGCACCACCGTCGTCTTGCGGTGCGCGGCCAGGGCGCGGTCGAGCGCCGACTCGGCCGCGTCGGTCAGCTCGTAGTGAATGACGATGGGGATGCCGGACTTGCCGGCGGCCTCGAGGATCCGGCCGAACACCGGGTTGTTCGGATCGCGGTCGATCAGCCGGCGCCCGACCTGACGCATGTGAACCTCGCCGATCACGCGCGGGCGGCCCCGCTCCAGCTGGACCACGAGCTGGCTCGCGGCGGCTTCCCCCGTCGGATCGGGCACGGGCAGGCCGGCGACGACCAGCTCGGGGTACTTCTTGCCCGCCGCGGTGAGCCAGATCGTATCGTCCTTCTGGAGCCCGCCGACGCCGAGCAGGACGACCTTGGTGACGTTGTGACGCTTCATCGCCGCCACGTATGCGTC
>DASUAH010000226.1:0-5700 GCA_035763885.1 Gemmatimonadales bacterium | reverse complement strand
GGCCGGACGGCCAGTGCAGAGATCCACGGTCCCTCGGCCATCGACGGGACTTCGCGGCTGGCGAGCCGGCCGTCCGGCCGTCCGGCCGTCCGGCCATCCGACCGTCGCCCTGTTCCGCGGCTGCGTCATGGACACGCTGTTTGCGCACGTCCACGACGCCACCCGTCGTACGCTCGAGGTGAACGGCTACGGGGTGATCGAAGTACCAGGCCAGGGATGCTGCGGCGCGCTGCACGACCATGCCGGCGACCGCGGCCGGGCCCGCACCCTGGCCAAGCGGAATCTGGTCGCGCTGGCCGACGCAGCCGACTACGTCGTGGTGAACAGCGCCGGCTGCGGCGCGCTGCTGCGGGACTACGGCCATCTCCTCGGCACCGACGCCGCTGCGCGGCTCGCCGGGAAGGTGCGGGACGTGAGCGAGCTGCTCGCCGAACGCGGGCCCCGGCCGGGAGCCCCGCTCGCGCTCGAGGTGGCGTACGACGCGCCCTGCCATCTGCAGCACGCCCAGCGGGTGCACGCGGCGCCGCTCGCGGTGCTGGCCGCCGTGCCGGAGCTGCGCGTCCGCCTCCTCCCCGGCTCGGACCGCTGCTGCGGAAGCGCCGGCATCTACTCGATTCTTCATCCCGATCTGTCGCGCGCTGTGCTCGAGGACAAGATCCGGGGGTTCCGCGCCGCAGATCCGCCGCTGGATGCCGTCGCCACCGGGAACCCGGGCTGCCTGATGCAGATCGGAGCCGGATTCCGCGCCGCCGGGACGGCGATCCGGGTGCTGCATCCGGTGGAGCTGCTGGACCGGTCTTACGCGACGGCCGGACTGTATCAGGATGGCCGGATGGACCGATGGTCGGACGGACCGGCGCCAGCCGAGACGGTCGATCGGCAGTCCATCTGACCATCAGGCGATCTGCCCCTGGGTTATAATGCCCCCCATGTCCCTTCCCGAGCTCGCCTACGACCCCGACCGCCTGGAACGCTTGCGCCACGGCGCCACGGTCGTCACCAGCGAGCCGGGGGTGTTCTGGGTCGAAGGGCCGGGGGCGCTCACCTGCCTGCAGGGACTGCTCACCAGCGATCTCGTGCAGCCCGGCGAGCACAGCCTCGTCTACGGCGCGATGCTCACGCCCAAAGGCATGATCGTCGTGGATCAGTGGGTCATGCGTCTGCCGGAGCGGTTCGCGCTGGTGGTGCCGCTCCGGGGGCGAGCGGCCGCATACGAGCTGCTCCGCCGCAACCTGCCCCCGCGCCTGGCCAACCTCGCGGACGCGACCGGCCAGGTCGAGGTCTCGTGGCTGCTCGGAGACCAGGGGTTCGCCACCCTTGCGCGCTCGCCGCTGAAGCCGCTGCCCGAGGCGGCGGGGCGGGTGTCGACGCTCGACACCGAGGCGGGCCGGCTCGCGATCGGGCTGGCCCCCGAAGGCGCGCCGTTCGCGGCCATGGCGCTCGGCCCGCGGATCGCGATCGGCGGCTTCGTCGAGGCGCTGGTCGCTGCCGGAGCGAGCGTAGGCGGCGCGGAGGACTTCGACGCCGCCCGGATTCTCTCCGGTTGGCCCGCGCTGGGGGCGGAGATCGACGAGCGCACCCTGCCCCAGGAGGTGCGCTACGACGAGATCGGTGGGGTGTCGTACACGAAGGGCTGCTACGTCGGGCAGGAGACCGTTGCCCGGCTGCATTTCCGCGGACACGCCAACCGGTATCTGCGCGGGCTGGTCTGGCGCAGCCCGGCGCCGCTGTCGGGTGCGGGGATCGCGGCGGGTGATCGCGAGGTCGGCACGGTGCGCTCCACCCTCGCGCTGGACGATCGTCGCATCGGTCTGGGGCTGATCCGTCGCGAGGTGGAGCCCGGGGCCGAGGTCACGGCGGGCGGGCTGCCCGCACGGGTCATCGCCCTCCCCTTTGCGCCCGACGACCTCGACGCCTGAACACGAACGAGCCCCGGAGTCGATGGCTCCGGGGCCCGGGCGACAGTGCGGCCCGCGTGCTTACATCGACTTGCCGGTGTCCCGGGCCATCGTGTCCGCCGGCATCGCCATAGTGTCCGCGGGGGCGCCCATCTCGGACGTGGCCGGGGCCTCCTCCGCCTTCTTCTCACCGCCACACGCCGCTAGGACCAGGGCCGCGGCGAACAAGATGCGCTTCGTCATGCGTGACTCCTTACAAGTGTGTAGGGCCGTTCGGGAGAAAGCGGCGATCGTGCCGCGCCGGTCGCAGGGCACACGGCGTGCGATTCTACACGGGGACCGCCGTTTGTCAAGGCGACGACGGCGTGCTGATACATTTCGACCACCGGAGCGGCACCCGCTCCGCCGCGCGCCAGACAGGGAGACCGAGTGACTTCGACGACGAACCGCCCGCGCACTTTCGGCGAGCTCCGCAACAGCCCGTGGGCCGATCCGCCCCTTCGCGGACGCCGGGTACGCGACGAGATCCGCACCAACCTGCTCCGCCGCCTCGAGCGGAACGAGGAGCTGTTCCCGGGCATCGTGGGCTACGAGGACACCATCGTGCCGCAGCTCGTGAACGCGCTGCTCGCCCGTCATCACTTCATCCTGCTCGGCCTCCGGGGGCAGGCCAAGAGCCGGATTCTGCGCCAGCTCGCCGACCTGCTCGATGAGTGGATGCCGATGGTGGCGGGCAGCGAAGTGAACGACGACCCGTTCGCGCCGATCTCCAAGTTCGCGCGCGAGCGCCTGGCCGAGTGCGGTGATGCCACGGCGATCGGGTGGGTGCACCGGTCCGGCCGCTACGTCGAGAAGCTGGCCACCCCCGACGTCACTATCGCCGACATCATCGGCGATGTGGACCCGATCAAGGCCGCCCGCGGGGGCCACCTGCTCTCCGACGAGCTGACGATGCACTTCGGTCTGCTGCCGCGCGCGAACCGCGGGATCTTCACGATCAACGAGCTGCCCGACCTGAGCGGCAAGGTGCAGGTGGGGCTGTTCAACATCATGCAGGAGGGCGACGTCCAGATCAAAGGCTACCCGGTGCGGCTGCCGCTGGACGTGCTGCTCGCCTTCACCGCGAACCCCGAGGACTACACCGCGCGCGGCAAGATCATCACGCCGCTCAAAGACCGGATCGGCTCCGAGATCGTCACCCACTACCCGCGCACGGTGCAGCTCGGCATGGAGATCACGACGCAGGAGGCCTGGACCGCCCGCGGCGGGCTACCCATCGACGTGCCCGAGTTCGTGCTCGAGCTGGTCGAGCGCGTCGCCTTCGAGGCGCGCGAGGACAAGCGGGTCGACAAGCGCTCGGGCGTGAGCCAGCGCCTGCCGATCAGCGTGCTGGAGAGCGTGGTGTCCAACGCCGAGCGCCGCGCCGTGGCGCACGGCGCCCGCCGGATCGTGCCGCGGATAAGCGACGTGTACACCGCGGTCCCCTCGATCACCGGCAAGCTCGAGCTGGAGTACGAGGGCGAGCTGCAGGGCGCCGACACGATCGCCCGCGAGCTGATCCGCCGCGCCGCCGGCCGGGTCATGGACGAGCGGCTCGGCGGGGCCGACCTGTCCCGCATCGTCGCCTGGTTCGACCAGGGCGGCGCGCTCAAGGTCTCGGGCGACGAGCGGGCAGAGGTGTGCCTGAAGGGGTTCGCCGCCGTGCCGGGTCTGCTGGAGACCGTCAGCGACACCGGACTCGCTCCCCGCAGCGACGTCGAGCGCGCGGTGGCCGCCTGCGAGCTCGTGCTGGAAGGGCTCGCGGCGCACAAGCGGATCAGCCGCAACGAGGAGCTGGGCTACACCCGCGCCAAGCCGGAGCGGCGCGAGCCCGGGTCCGGGGGATATGGCAAGGGGATCGCGTTCGGGTGAACCCGCCTCACGCTCAGGCCCACCCCCGCCGCCGGGCCTCACAGACGACGATCGCGGTCGCCGCCTCGAACCCGAGCCGTTCGGTGTTCAGCACCATGTGATAGTTGACCGGCTCCCGCCAGTCGCGATAGTAGCGCTCCCGATGATAGCGCTCCCGCGACTCGTCGGTCTGCTGCATGATGCGCTCGGCATCCTTCGCGTCCATCCCCAGCCGCTCGGCCGCGAGCCGGATGCGGAACGTGCGCGAGGCGACCAGCTTCACGTGAAGCGCGTCCTGCTGCAGCGCGAGCACCGCCGGCGCCGCCCGCCCGACCAGCACGACCCGACCTTCCGCGGCCACCTCGGCCACCACTGCCTCCGTGATCCGCACCAGCGCCGGCTCCGACAGCTCGGGCACGGTGCCGGTCGCCGGCGGGAAGAGCTCCGGCGTCGCGGTGGCGAGCACGCGGGCAAGCCGCTCGATGAAGGTCGGCGTCCGCTCCTCCCGTTCCGCAACCTCCTCCGGCGACAACCCGGCCCGCGCGGCCACGCGGTCGACCAGCTCGTTGTCCACGAAGCGCCAGCCCAGCGCCGCAGCGACCCGGCGGCCGACCTCGGCGCCGCCGGCGCCGTACTCGCGGGAGATGGTGATGAGCATGGGCGGCTCAGGACGCTGGAGGCGACACGAACGCTAGAGGCGGTAGAGTATGGAGCAAAGTGCGCGGCTCGGTAAGGGTCGCCTCAGGCGACCGCAGCATCGCGCGCGCTCCTGGCGTCGCCCGCCAGCGGCTGGGCCGACGGCCTCCCGAGGTACCACATCGTCCAGGCCGCGATCAGCGCGCAGGCGACGCCGCCGAGCCCGATCGACCAGGCCACGCCGAGGTGCTCCGACACCCATCCCGCCTGGAACGAGCCGATCGGCGCGAGCCCGAGGACGAGAAACGAGTACACTCCCATGACCCGGCCGCGCAGCCGGTCCGGTGCGTGGATCTGGAGCAGCGTGTTGGCCAGGATCCCGTTCGCGGCCATGCTCCATCCGGCCGCGGTGAACAGCACCAGCGACGGCCAGTAGCGGTGCACCAGCGCCGCGGCCGCCAGGGTGCAGCCGAACAGGATGGACGCCACGGCGAGGAGCCGCCCCTTGCGGAACCGGGTCCCCCACCCTGCCAGGAAGAGCGCCGCAGCCGCGGCGCCGAGCCCGACGGCCGACACCAGCGCCGCATAGCCGGTCGCACCCACGCCGAGCGCGTCGCGGGCGAAGACCGGCGCCATGGTCATGAACGGAAAGCCGAACAGGCTGAACCCCGCGATCAGCACGACAAGCGCGCGGGGCCAGCGGTTGCCCAGCACGTGCACGAAGCCCTCCGCGAGGGCGGAGCGGGCGTCGCGCCGCTGGACCACGCCGGGGGGCTCGACCCGCATGCGCGAGAGGCCCGCCAACACGGCGAGATAGCTCGCGGCGTTGGCGAAGAAGCACGCCGAGATGCCCGCGCTGGCGATCAGGATCCCCGCGGCCGCCGGCCCCACCACCCGGGCGAGGTTGAACGCCGAGGAATTGAGCGCGATGGCGTTCATCAGGTCCGCCTTGGCGACCATGTCCGCCGTGAACGCCTGCCGTACGGGCACCTCGAACGCGGAGAGCAGACCGAACAGCACGGCGAGGATCATCACCCATTCGACGGTGATCCGGCCGGTGGCCGTGAGCAGACCCAGCGCGAGGGCCTCCATCAGCATCAGCGACTGCAGCAGCACGAGGAACCGGCGGCGGTTCACCCGGTCGGCCAGCAGGCCGCCGTACAGCGTGAAGAGCAGGATCGGCAGCGACCCGAGCGTGGTGACGAGGCCGACCGCGAAGGCCGAGTCGGTGAGCTCGAGCACCAGCCACCCCTGCGCGACCTGCTGGATCCAGGTG
>DASUAH010000225.1:0-23670 GCA_035763885.1 Gemmatimonadales bacterium | reverse complement strand
CCGGAAGGATCCCGAGCTGATCGCGGTACTTCGCCACCGTCCGGCGCGCGATCTGAATGCCCTGTTCCTGGAACAGGTGGACGATCTGCTGGTCGGTGAGCGGCTTGGCGGGGCTCTCGTCGGCCACCATCTTCTGCAGCTTGGCGCGGATCGAGCGGGCGCTCGCGTCCTCGCCCGACGCGGTGGAGAGCGCGCTCGAGAAGAAGAACTTCAGGGGGAGCACGCCGCGCGGGGTCTGCACGTACTTCTCGTTGGTCACCCGGCTGACCGTGCTCTCGTGCATGTTGATGACCTCGGCCACCTCCCGCAGCGTGAGCGGCTTGAGGTACTCGATCCCCTTCTCGAAGAACTCGCGCTGCCGGTCCACGATGAAGTTCATCACCTTGAGCATCGTCTGCCGGCGCTGCTCGATCGCCTGGATCATCCAGTTCGCGCTGTTCATCTTGGCGGCGATGAACTCGCGGTTCTCCGGGGTCAGCTTCTTCTTGTCGCGAGCGACCTCCTGGTACGCGCGGCTCAGGCGCAGCCGCGGCATCCCGGTATCGTTCAGGAACACGTGGTACCGCTCGCCGATCTTCTCGACGATGAGGTCCGGAATGATGTAGCCATCGCTCCGGTCGGAGTACTTGAGGCCGGGCTTGGGGTCGAACCGCGCCAGCTGGTCGGCTGCCGCCTGCACCGCGCCGGGATCCACGCCAAACCGCTTCGCGAGGTCGTTCCAGCGGTGGGCCTTGAGGTCATCGAACGCCTCGGACACCAGGCGGTAGGTGAGCGACGCCGCATCGCCGGCCTCGCAGAGCTGGAGGAGGAGGCACTCGCGCAGATCCCGTGCGCCCACGCCCGGCGGGTCGAGCTGCTGGATGGTGGCGAGCATCTGCTCCGCTTCGTCGATCGTATAGAGATGAGCGGATGAGCGGATGAGCGGATGAGCCGCAGGCTCCGGCGCAACGCCCGAGTCGGCGGGGGCTGCCGCCTGCTCCTCTGCTCCGCCGCTCATCGGCTCATCCGGCTCGTCGCTCCCCTCGGAACCGGCGCCGGTATCGAAGTGTGAGCCGACGAGCTGATTGACCGACGCCACGATCTCCTCGAGCGACGCGGCGAGGTAGCCTTCGTCGGTGAGGTTGCCGAGGAACTCCTCCGCGAGCAACCGCTGGCGCGGCGTCAACTCCATCAGCTGGAGCTGCTCCCGCAGGTGATCGGTGAGGTTCCGGGTCTCGACCGTGACCGGCTCGGTGTACTCCTGCACCTCGAACTGCTCCCGGGGGCCTCCGACGTCGAAGCCGTTGAGGAGGATCTCCTCCCAGTCCATCTCGTCCTGCTTCTGCGCCTCTTCCTTCTCCTGCTCCGGCGCCTTCTCCGTCTCGCTGGCTTCCTCCTCCGGCTCGAGCAGCTCGAGGAACGGGTTGACCAGCAGCTCCTGCTTCAGGTGCTGCTGCAGGTCCATCATGGGCATGTACAGCATGTCCATCGCCTGGTAGAGCCTCGGGTTGACCCGCAGCTCCTGGCGCAGGGTGGTCTGCTGCGACAGTCCGGTCCTGAGGCTCACGCCGCGGCCTCCAGACGCGCCCGCAGGCGCGAGGTGAGCGTCGGCCCGAGGTACAGCTGGGCGACCCGGTCGTCGTATACCAGCTCCCGCACGGTGCCGGCCGCCTGGACTTTGCCCTCGAACATGATGTAGGCGCGATCCACGATGTCGAGTGTCTGCTCCACGTTGTGGTCCGTGATGAGCACGCCGATGCCCCGATGGCGGAGCCCGGCGACGATGGTCTGGATGTCGTGGACGGCGATCGGATCCACGCCGGCGAACGGCTCGTCGAGCAGCATGAACTTGGGCTCCGTGGCCAGGGCCCGGGTGATCTCGAGGCGCCGGCGCTCCCCACCGCTCAGCGCGTAGGCCTTCACCTTCCGCAGGTGGCGGACGCCCAGCTCGTCGAGCATCTGCTCGAGCATGCGCTTGCGCTCGTCGCGCCTGAGGCGCCGGGTCTCCAGGATCGCCAGAATGTTCTCCTCCACGGTCATGCGACGGAAGACCGACGGCTCCTGCGCCAGGTACCCGATTCCCGCGCGCGCCCGCCGGAACATCGGCCAGCGGGTCAGGTCGCAGCCATCCAGCAGTACCCGGCCGTCCTCCGGCCGGATCAGCCCGGTGAGCAGGTAGAACGTCGTCGTCTTGCCCGCGCCATTCGGCCCCAGCAGTCCGACGATCTCCCCCTGGCCGAGCCGGATGTTCACCTGATCCACGACCCGCCGGCCGCGATAGCTCTTGGCGAGCTCGCGGCCTTCGAGCACACTCCCGGCGGGCGGGGGCCGGACCGGCGCCGCCGTGGCCGACCGCTCCGCCGCACCGAGCAGCGCCGCCGCCGCACCGGCGCGGTCGTGCCGGGCGTCCTCCCACCACGCGCCCGCCGCCGACACCCCGCTCCACCCGGCGCCCGAGCCGTCGACGATCCAGCCCTCGGTCGCGAGCCGCGGCAGCACCGAGGTGGTCACGTGGTCGCGAACCGAGTCGGCCAGCCCCTCATGCGGCCGGTACAGCCGGAGGTAGCCCTCACGGTACGCGAGCAGCAGGCCGTCGAGCGGGGCGCGCCCGTCGGGCCCCGCGGCGCGCACCAGCGCCGCCAGCGCGAGCGGCAGCGACGCATCCGTGGCGTCGAGCCGCGCGAGCCACGGGCGCGCGCTCACGGCGCCGGCGGCGTGGGCGGCGGTGCGGCGGCGGCCGCCCCGGCGCTCGGCTCGAGCTGCGCCCCTTCGACCTGCCCGCGGATGCGCACCTCCTCGACCTCCTCCGACCCGTCGGGCTTCATCGTCACCACGATCGCCGCGCCCCGCGCGTAGTTGATCGTCGGGCGACCCGGGCGGTCGGCCTCGGCCTCGACGGTGTACGACCGCGCGGACCCGCGGGCATCGATACGGCTCAGCACCGCCTTCGCCGCGCCCGCGGAGTCGTGCCGCACGAACGCCGCGACGACGGTATCGCCGGCCAGCCAGTCGCGCTCACGGCTCGCGGAGTCGGTCTCCCCACCCAGCCAGGCGCCGCCGAACGCCCGTGCCTCGCGCAGCAGCTTCTCCGGGCTGTCGAGCGCCAGCGAATCGGCGCGAATCTCGTGGCGCGGCGAGACCGCGTGGGGCCGCAGGCTGTCGCCCCAAGCCAGCGTCTGCACCACCGCGCGCTTCTCGACGTCCAGCGCGATCGTGTCGGCCGTCAGCGTCCACTCCTGCTGGATCGCTCTCGCGCTGTCCGTCGCGACCAGGTAGGTCAGCTCCCGTGCTGCCAGCCGGAAATCGACCCGGCGCCCGCTGAGGTCGAAACTGTCTGCGCCGATCCCGTGCAGCTCGGGCCGCTCGCCCAGCAGCGTGCCGTCGTTCGGGGGACCGGTGTCGAGCCGGAGCGAGTCGCCCCGGGCGGCGAAGTCGCTGCGGTCCACGGTCACCTTGCCGCCGGCCCACAGCCGGTCGTCCCCCTTGAAGCGCACCCGGTCGCCGACGATGACGTACGGCTCCGAGGCCTGGCCCGCCGAGTCCCTGGTGACGTACTCGATCCGGGGCCGGCCGACCGCATAGGTCTCCGCCGTGTCGCGGACCCCGCGCACCGCGCGGAAGTAGTCCATGGACGGACCGGCGAGGGTGGAACCGGTGTTCAGGTTCCGGGTCTTCACCCGCCCCCGCGCCTCCCACTGCTCGGAAGCGCGGTAGTAGGTGCCGCGATCGGCGTCCATCACCAGCGAGGAGTCCTCGTAGTGCACCCGGCCGATGAAGTGCACGACGTTCCCCGCGTACGCGGCGACGCTGTCACTCCGCATGCGGATCTTCGTGCCCCGGCAGCTGAGCCGCACGTTGCCGCCGGCGAAGTAGTTCGTGCCCTCCGGCGTCTCGATCGCGATGCCCTGGCGGTCCACGTTGTCGATCTGCAGCGTGCACCGGTCGGACTGCGCGGCCACTCCCGCCGCCGCCAGCGTCCATAGGGCCAGTCCGACGAGCACCGCTCTCACGTCGAGTCGGACGCCTGGCCGGGGAGCAGGATCCCTCTCCCGGCGACGCCGCGCGGCCGGTCGGTCACCACGTTGGTGAAGTCCGGGTCCGAGCGGAGGCTGGTGCCCTCGATGTGCTCGGCCCCGCGATCGAACCGGAACGGGCGATCGGTCGAGATCCGGTTCTCCTTATTATCGAGCCGGAGCACCTCGCTCTGCAGCCGCCCGCCGTCGGGGGCGGTCAGGACCACGTTGCCCGCGGCGTCGAGCGAGCCGTCCTGCCAGCGGTACGTGGCGCGGTGCGCCGTGAGCCGCGAGCGCTCCGCACCCTTGTCGTCGTAGAACGTGACGCGCACCCCGCTCAGCTCCGCGCTCTGCGTGTTCTCGTAGAACCAGGCGCTGTCGGCCTCGATCCGGCTCTTCCGGACGCCGGCGGCCGTCACATGGTGCGAGAACCCCTCGAGCACCTGGTCAGCCGAGTCGGCGGGCGGCACCGTGGCCTGGGGGCGCGCGCCGCCGGGATCGCAGGCAGCCAGGCCGGCGAGCAGCGCCGCCGACGCCGCGCGCCGGAGCGCTCGCATCAACGCGTGACCGCGGCCAGCTCCTCGGGCGCCGCGGCGCTCCCCCGCCGCCGGCGCTCGAGCGCGGCGCCGATAAAGGCCACGAACAGCGGATGCGGGCGCGTCGGCCGCGACTTGAGCTCGGGATGGAACTGGCACCCCACAAACCAGGGATGCTCGGGCAGCTCGATGACCTCGACCAGGCCCCCGTCGGGCGAGACCCCCGACAGCCGGAGCCCGAACTCTGCCAGCACGTCGCGGTACGCGTTGCTCACCTCCCAGCGATGCCGATGCCGCTCGCTGATCTCGTTCGCCCCGTACGCCTGGGCCGCGCGGCTGCCGGGCCGGAGCCGCGCCGCGTAGGCTCCCAGCCGCATCGTGCCCCCGAGATCCACCACCTCGCGCTGGGAGGGCATGAGCGCGATCACGGGCGACTCGCAGTCGGGGGCGAATTCGGTGCTGTTGGGATTG
This sequence comes from Gemmatimonadales bacterium, assembly GCA_035763885.1. GTDB lineage: Bacteria > Gemmatimonadota > Gemmatimonadetes > Gemmatimonadales > GWC2-71-9 > DASQPE01. Next base: position 18,671 of record DASUAH010000225.1, on the reverse strand, counting down.
GGAAGGCGGCACACGTTGCGGGCGAACTCGATGATGGCGATCTGGAGACCGAGACAGATCCCGAAGAACGGGAGATCGTGCTCGCGCGCCCACCGGACCGCCTCGATCATCCCCTCCACCCCGCGGACCCCGAACCCGCCCGGGATCAGCAGCCCGTCGTAGCCCTCGAGCAACTGCCCCGCCGCCGCCGCGTCGGTGAACCGGTCGCTCGAGACCCAGTGGATGTCCACGCCGGCGTTGTGCGGGATGCCCCCGTGAATCAGCGCCTCGTGGACCGACTTGTACGCGTCGTGGAGATCGGTGTACTTCCCCACGACCGCGATCCGCACTCGCGCCGCCGGGCGGAGGATCCGCTCGGTCATCGCCTTCCAGGTCCCGAGGTCGGGCGCCTTCGTGGTGAGTCGGAGCCGCTCGCAGACGACCCCGTCGAGCCCCTGGTCGTGGAAGCGGAGCGGGATTTCGTAGATCGAGCGCACGTCGGGGCTCTCGATGACGCAGTCGAAGTCCACGTTGCAGAACAGCGCGATCTTGCGCTTGATGTCCGCGGAGAGGGGCTGCTCGCTCCGGCAGATCAGGATGTCGGGCTGGATCCCGATCTGCATCAGGTCGCGCACCGAGTGCTGCGTGGGCTTGGTCTTGAGCTCGCCCGCCGCGGCGATGTAGGGGACCAGCGTGAGGTGGATGAAGATCGCGGTGTCGCGCCCGACCTCCTGCCGGAACTGCCGGATCGCCTCCAGGAACGGCAGCGACTCGATGTCGCCCACAGTGCCGCCGATCTCCGTGATCACCACGTCGTGCCCCGGGCCGGAGCGCCGGATGGCGGTCTTGATCTCGTCGGTGATATGGGGGATCACCTGCACGGTGGAGCCAAGGTATTCGCCCCGGCGTTCCTTGTGGATGACCGTCTGGTAGATCCGGCCGGTGGTGACGTTGTTCTGCTGCGAGAGCGACCGGTCGATGAACCGCTCGTAGTGCCCCAGGTCGAGATCGGTCTCCGCGCCATCGTCGGTGACGAAGACCTCGCCGTGCTGGAACGGCGACATGGTCCCCGGGTCGACGTTGATGTACGGGTCGAACTTCTGCATCGTCACGCTGAGCCCGCGCTCGACGAGCAGGCGCCCCAACGACGCGGCGGCGATCCCCTTGCCGAGCGAGGAGACGACGCCGCCGGTAACGAAAATGAACTTGGTCGCGTCGGTGCCGCTGGGCATGGCGCTTCCTTTCAGGGGGACGGGGCGAAGCAGAGCGAGGGGCCGCGCATCCCGGAAGGTAACAACCGGGGCCGGCAGAGTCAAAATGCGTGCCGCGACGAGCGATTCACCGCCGAGAATCTGCTATCAGCTTGTCCAGGGCGGAGTTACAGTGTGGCGACGCCGGCCGGCCGACCGGCCAGCTCGAGGAAGTTGCGGAGCATCGTCTTGCCATGATCCGTGGCGATCGACTCGGGGTGGAACTGCACCCCCCAGACCGGCAGCGAGCGGTGTCGCAGCGCCATGATCTCGGCCCCCGGCGCGCGGTCCGACGACCAGGCGGTCACCTCGAGCCCCCCGGGGAAGCCGTCGGGGGACACCACAAGGGAGTGGTACCGCATCGCCCGCACCGGCGACGGCACACCGGCGAACAGCTCGCGGCCGGAGTGCACGATGTCGGTGGTCTTGCCGTGCATCAGGCGATCGGCGCGCACCACGCGCCCGCCGAACGCCTCCCCGATGGCCTGGTGGCCCAGGCAGACGCCGAGCACCGGCACCCGCCCGGCGGCGGCCCGGATCAGGGGGACGGAGATCCCCGCCTCGCGGGGCGTGCAGGGTCCCGGCGAGACGATGATCGCGTCGGGCCCCAGCGCGAGAGCCTCGTCGGGCGTGAGGGCGTCGTTCCGGTAGACCACCGGCTCCGCACCGAGCTCACCGACATACTGCACGAGGTTGTAGGTGAAGCTGTCGTAGTTGTCCAGCACAAGCAGCATGAGGCCGCTCCGATGCCGAGTGAGCAGTGAGCAGTTATCTTCGCCTACTTTCGTCTCCGCAGCGCCGAGTCCGCCCGGCGCAGCGCCGCGGAGCGGATCGAGTCCGCCGCGCGCTCATGCAGCGCCGTGATCGAATCGGTCAGCCGGCTCGCGGCTTCGCTGATCGAGTCGGCCGTCCGCTCCGCCGCCGCGGCGATCGACTCCGCGTGCGCGGCCACCGAGTCATCCGCGTGCCGGGCGCGTACCTGGATCATCTCGCGGCGGAGCTCATTGGCCACGGCGGGGGTCACCAGCAGCGGCGCGATGTGGTCCCCCGGAACGAAGTGCACCTCGCCGAACGACTCGTAGCCGGCCTGCGCCGAGTCCCCGCGGACGCAGGAGAAGTCTGCATTCTGGAATGTCGCCCCGCGCCCGCCGGCGCGGGTGTGGATGCGGGCGAGGATCCCGCAACCCTGGATCCGCTGCATGGTGGCGAGGTCGCCGAGGTCGACGTGGAGGTCCACCGAGGAGACCTCGTCGGGCGCGTGCCGGTTGATCACTACGCGTTTGAACGTGCCGATCCGCTCCCCGTCGAGCCGGAACGGCACGAACGGCAACGGCAGCTCGATCGGATCGCTGCTCTCGGCCACGTGGTGCACCCGGCCCTTTACCGCCCGCGCCACGGCGAGGAGCAGCATGCCGCCGGCGAAGACGGCCAGAGCGCCGAGCCCGATCTTGAGCCAGTAATTTCGCATGGAGCGCGCGCGTGATCGAGGTCGAGTCGCTGACAAAGCTGTACGGAGAGTTCCGGGCCGTCCAGAGCCTGTCGTTCACGGTGGCGCCCGGTGAGGTGGTCGGGCTGGTGGGTCCCAACGGGGCCGGCAAGACGACCACGCTCCGCAGCATCGCCGGTATCGTGCGCCCCACCGAGGGCACCATTCGCGTGGCAGGCCACGACCTCGGCCGGGACCCGGTCGCGGCGAAGGCCGCGCTCGCCCTGATCCCGGACGAGCCGCACCTCTTCGACTACCTCACCGTCGAGGAGCACCTGCGCTTCGTGGGCCGCCTGTACCGCGTGGCCGACGCCGCCGAGCGCATCCCTTCCCTGCTCGACGAGCTGGAGCTGGCCGACAAGCGACGCGTTCTCCCGGGCGCGCTCTCGCGCGGCATGCGCCAGAAGCTGGCGATCGCCTGCGGGTTGCTGCACGACCCCCGGGCGCTGCTGCTGGACGAGCCGCTCACCGGTCTCGATCCCGTCGGAATGCGCAGAATGAAAAGTACGATCGCCCGCCGGGCGGAACAGGGTGCCGCGGTACTGCTCAGCTCGCATCTCCTCCCCATGGTCGAGCAGGTCTGCGACCGGGTGCTGGTGCTGCACCGCGGCCGCGCGGTCGCCTTCGGGACCATCCCGGAGATCGTGGCCAGCCGGCCCGAGCTGGCAGGGCGTCCGCTGGAGGAGGTCTTCCTCGGCCTGGTCGGCGAAGCCGATCCCTGGCCGTGACGGGAGCGCTCGCGTATCTCGCCGCACGCTCGGCGCTGAACCATCTCGCACGGCGGGCCGCGCAGCTGCGGCAGCCGCGCTATCTGGTCGCGCTCGCGCTCGGTGGGGCGTACCTCTGGGCCGTGCTGGGCGGCGCCGGTCCCGAGCCTCCGGCGGTACCGGCCGGCGGGCGTTGGGTCGAGCTCGGGGGCGCGGTGGTCCTGCTCGGCGTGGCCGCCTGGAGCTGGACCCTGGGCGGGGAGCGACGCGGCCTGGCGTTCACGCCGTCCGAGGTGACGTTCCTCTTCCCCGCGCCGCTCACCCGCCGCACCCTGGTGCATTACCGGCTCGCGAAGCTGCAGGTCGTCATCGTCGTGAACGTCGCGATCTGGTCGCTGCTCCTCGGCCAGCGGCACGCCGGCGTGGGGGGCTGGCAACGCGCGGCGGCGCTGTGGGTGCTGCTCACCACCGTCGTGCTGCATCGCACCGGTGCGGCGCTCGCCCGCCGGAGTCTGACCCACCACGGCGCCGCCGGACTCCGCCGACGCCTCGCCTCGGTCGCGGGGCTGGGCCTGGGTGCCGCGGCGATTCTCGACGGCCTGGCGGCGGGGCTGCCCGCGATTGCCCGGGTCCGCGTCGAGGGCGGCGCGGCGGCGCTGGCGGCGCTCGAGGCAGTGGCCGCTGCGCCCCTGGCCGGCGTGGTCCTGCGGCCGTTCCGGATGCTGGTGGCGCCGCTCACCGCCGCCGACCCGGCGCACTGGGCACTCGCCATCGGTCCAGCGCTGGTGCTGCTCGCCCTCCACTATGTGTGGGTGTTCCGATCCGACGCCGCGTTCGAGGAAGCGGCAGCCGAGTGGTCCCTGGCGCGCGCACGGAGCGGGCGCCGGCGGCGGCGCTCGGTCGAGGAAGGGGAGGCGTCGCCCACGCTGCTGCCGCTCCGGCCGGTGGGGTGGCCCGGCTCGGCGCTCCTGTGGAAGAACCTCGCAGCCACGTTCCGCCGGAGCCGCGTGCGCACCGGGCTGGTCCTGTTCGGGGCGATCGCGGCGGCGGTCGCGGCGGCGGCCGGCGGCGGCGCGCCGGAGCTCGCGCAGGGCGCGGGCGCGCTCGCGCTCACCTGGGCCGGGGTCGCCGTCCTCCTGGGGCCGCAGTGGGTGCGCAACGATCTGCGGCGTGACCTGGGCCGGCTGGACGGCCTCCGCGGCTACCCGGTCCGCGGGCGCACGGTCGTGGCCGCGGACGCCGCCGCCGCGACCGTATCGCTCACCCTGCTCCAGCTCGCCCTGCTCCTGCTCGCGTACCTGGGCTTCGCCGGAAGCGAAGGCGGCGAGACAACGCTTGCCGAGCGCACCCTGCTGCTCGGCGCGGCGATCCTGCTGCTGCCGCCCGTGAACTACCTCGCGATGCTGGTGCAGAACGGCGCGGCGCTGCTGTATCCGGCCTGGGTGCCGATCGGAGAGGAGGGCCCGGGCGGCGTGGAGGCCCTGGGGCAGAACCTGGTCGCGACGATGGCGTTCACGTTGATCCTCGGGCTGCTGCTGCTGCCGCCCGTCGGCGCCGGCCTGCTGGTCGCGCGCGCCGCCGACGGCGGCCTCGCCGCCCTGCTCGCGGGCGTGACCGTCGGGCTGGGCGTGCTGGTCGCCGAGGCGGTGCTGCTGGTGCGGCGGCTGGGAGCGGCGTTCGAGCGTCTCGAGCCCTCCACACCCGGCATCACATGGTGATCACCGGCGTCACGCCCGGGGAGGCCGACAGCCGCGCGCGCTCGACCGCGCGCCCGAAGCGCCCGACCGCCTCGAGCGCCTCCTTTCGGACCCGGGGCCAGCTTGCCGCGGTCGCCGCCTCGAGCTGCAGCAGCGACGCTGTCAGTTCGTCCTCCCGGGCCCGGATCGCCGCGAGCGATTCGCGCGGCGCGGGGCCGGAGCCGGTCCGCAGTCCGTTGCGCAGCACTGCTACCTGCCGCTGCAGGTCACGGAGGTGGCGCTCGAGGTCGAGGCGGAGGCGGAGCCGGTCGCCCCAGGCGTAGGTCTCGGGGGCGGCGAGCGGCGCGGGCCGAGCCCGCAGCTTGTCGATGGGATGAGCCGCCAGCGGCCGGGCGATTGCCGGCGTCCGCCCGGCCGCACCCGGTCCATGGGGCGCGCAGGCCGCGCCCGCCGCACCAACGGCGAGCAGGACGACGCGCCCCAGGCACCGCAACGCCAGGGCCCGGGGCTGCATCGCTACGGCCGCGACGTGTCGGTCCCGGTACGGGCCGTATCGCGGATCGTTCCGGTGTCGCGCCTCGCCATGGTGTCCATGCCCGCCCGGCCGGCGTCGGGCATGCTCGTGGTGTCGGTCGTGCCGACGCCGCCCGTCACCGTGCCGGCGTCTCCCGTGGTGCGGTTGGCGTCGCTCGCCGGCGGCCTGCAACCGGCCAGCAGGCCGGCCACCAACGCGGCCGCGGTCCAGTGCCCGATCTTCATGGGTTCCTCTCACGCTCGATCAGTCGGGGCGCCCTCCCGCCCTGCGCGGGGGCCGCCGGGGTTGCGCTCACCATACCTGCCGGGCCGCGGAGATGAGGTGACAGTGGTCACCCCCCGGCCGGCGCGAAGCGGCCGAACCGGAGGGCGAGGACCGGCAGCACGAACAGGCTCAGCGCGGTGGAGGTCAGGAGTCCCCCCAGGATGACGATGGCCATGGGGCCCTCGATCTCCCGGCCCGGGTCGCCGCTCCCGACCGCCAGCGGCAGCAGGGCCAGGGCCGTAACCAGCGCGGTCATAAGGATCGGTCCGAGGCGCTCCAGCGCCCCACGGATGGCGGTTGCGGTTCCCCAGGGAGCACCCTCGACCGCAACCAGGTGCTCGTAATGCGAAACGAGCATGATGGCGTTGCGGGTGGCGATGCCCAGCAGCGTGACGAGTCCGACCAGCGAGCCGAGCGACAGCAGGCCACCCGTGGCGAAGATCGCCAGCACCCCCCCGACCAGCGCGAAGGGCAGGTTGGCGAGCACGAGGAGCAGCCGGCTGGCGCTGCCGAAGGCCAGCGCCAGCAGCATGACGATGCCGGCGCCGGCCAGCAGGCCGTGCAGCAGGAGCTCGCGCTGGGCCTCGCGCTGCGCGGTGGCGGCGCCCCCCAGCTCGGCATAGACGCCGCCGGGCATCGGGGTGCGGCGGAGCCGCCGGTCCACGTCGCGCACGAACCCGGCGATGTCGGCGCCGCCCACGTTGGCCGTGACGTTCTGCACCCGGCGCGCGCCCTGGTGCGACACCAGCGAGCGCCCGGTCGTCCGCGCAACGTCCGCCACGTCGGCGAGCGCCACCAGCCGCCCGCCGGCCGACATCACCGGGAGGCGCCGGAGGTCCTCCGGCCGCGCCCGGGCCTCGGGCGCCAGCACGACGACGACGTCGGTGGCACGGTTGCCGTCGAACGTCTGCGCCACCTTCACCCCGCGGGTCGCCGCCTCCACCGCGGCAAGCACGTCGTCTGCGGCGAGCCCGGCCGTGCTCAGATCGGCGGACCGAAGGCGCACCGTGACCTCCGGCGTCACCGGCGGCGGGTCGTACTGGACATCGACCGCGCCCGGTGCGCCTCGCACCAGGTCGGCCACGCGCCGCGCCGCCAGGTCGAGACTGTCGAGGTCGTCGCCGAACAGCTTGACCACCACCTCTGCCGTGGATCCCGTAAGGGTCTCCTCGATGCGCTCCGCGAGAAACCCGCGAATCGCGAAATTCACGCCGGGGAACCTGGCGAGGGTGCGGCGGAGATCGTCCTGCACCGTCCGGGCGGCCGCGCCGCTCAGCGGCGCCAGGTCCACCTCCAGCTCGGCGTAGTGGGTGCCCCAGGTGTCCTCGGAGAGCTCGGCACGCCCGACGCGGGGAGCCACCGAGCGCACCCGCGCGTCGGCCAGCAGCGCGGCGGTGACCTGGTTGGCCAGCCGGAGCGTCTCGGCGAGGGACGTGCCGGGGACCGCAGACATGTGGACCAGGTAATGCCCCTCGCGGAACTCGGGCAGGAAGGTGGCACCGAAGAAGGGCAGCGTGAGCGCCGCCGCCGCGCTGGTGAGGACCGCCGAGGCGCCCACCGCCCGCGGGCGCCGGCAGAGCGCGCCAAGGGCGCGGGCATAGCCGATCTTGAGCCGGGCGAGAAGCCGCGACTCGCGCTGCTCCCGGCGCCGGCGGCCGAGCAGGACCAGCGTGAGCGCCGGGGTCACCGTGAGCGCCACCGCGAGGGAGGCGAGCGTGGCGAGGATGTACGCGAGGCCCAGAGGTCGGAACAGCGCGCCCTGCACCCCGGACAGGGCGAGGACGGGAAGAAACACCAGCGCGACGACGAAGGTGGCGTATACCACGCTGCCGCGCACTTCCAGCGACGCGTCGAGCACGACCTCGGCGGTGGGGCGCGGCAGGTCGGCCGATCGGTTGAGCCGGAGCCGCCGGGCGATGTTCTCCACGTCGATGATCGCGTCGTCGACGACTTCGCCCAGCGCGATCGCCAGCCCGCCCAGGGTCAGCGTGTTGATCCCGAAGCCGAAGCGGTCCAGCACGATGATCGCCGCGAGCAGCGAGAGCGGAATGGCGGTGAGCGAAATGGCGGCGGCCGCCACGTCGGCGAGGAACACGAACAGCACCACGGCCACCAGGGCCGCGCCGAGCAGCAGCGAGCTGGTGATGTTGCGGAGCGCCAGATCGATGAACTCCGACGGGCGGAAAATGCCCGGGTGGAGCGTGAGACCGGCGGCCTCGATGGCCGGCGCCAAGCGCCGCAGCGTTTCCTCCGCCGCCGCGGCGACCACCTTGGTGTTCCCGCCGAGTTGGGCGGAGACCACGATCACCAACCCGGGCTCGCCATTGACCGCACCGTCGCCGACCTTCGGCTCGGCGGCCGCCGTCACCCGCCCCAGATCGCCCAGCCGGAGCACCGCGCCGGCACGCTCCCGCACCACCGACTGCGCCAGCTCCTCCGTGGTGAGGAGCTGGCCCTCGGTGCGCACTACGATCCGCTGGTTGGGCGTGTCCAGCACCCCCGCGGCGCGCACGCCGGTCGCCCGCTCGGCGGCCGCCACCACCTCCGCCGCGCCGATCTGGTAGAGCCGCAGCCGCTCGGGATCCAGCTGGATCTGCAGCTGCCGCACCTCGCCCCCGAACACCGCGACCTTGGCCACGCCGCGGGTCGCGAGCAGGCGCGGCTTGATCGTCCAGTCCACGAAGGTCCGCTGGTCCAGCAGTGACCGGGTCTTCGACGTGATCCCGACCACCAGCACCGTGCTCGACGACGACGTGAGGGGACTCAACACCGGCGGCGGCACCGAGCGCGGCAGGCGGGTCTGCGCCTCACCCAGTCGCTCGGCCAGGGCCTGCCGAGCGCGGTGGATGTCCGCCCCCGGGGCCAGAATCGCGGTCACCACCGAGAGGCCCTGGATCGACTGCGACCGCACGACCGCGACTGCGGTCACGCCGTTGATGGCGTCCTCGATCGGCTTGGTGACGAGGATCTCGACCTGCTCCGCGGAGAAGCCCGGGGCCTCGGTCTGGATCGCGACCTGCGGGGGAGCGAACTCGGGGAAGACGTCGAGCTTGGCGCCGGCGAGTACGTTGACGCCGTAGACGATAAGCGCGGCCGCGAGGCCGACGACGATGCCGCGGTGACGGACCGAGGAGCGGACGATGGCGCCGAGCATCGGCGCTATTCGCTCGGCTCGTCGCCCACGGTGACCCGCGCGCGGAACTCCTCCGACAGGAGCTGCTCTGCCCCCTGCACCACGACGGTGTCGCCCGGCCGGAACGCGCCGGTCGCCGCGGCGAGGAACCCGCCCGCCAGCGGCCGGTCGGTGGGGACCCGGACCCGCGCGTAGCGATCGGCGCCTCGCTGCACGTAGGCCCAGGCGAGTCCCTCCCACTGGACCACCGCCCGGTCCGGCACCACGACGCCGCCGCGGGGCGCGCCCGACTGGGCGAGCGCGGCGACGACCACCGCGCCCGGCCGCGCGCCGGGCCAGTCGCGTTCCGCGCGGTAGAGGTACGCCGGAAGCCGGGTGACCGGGTCGGCAGTCGGCGCGGCGCCGAGCAGCCGCGCCCGCACCGGCGCGCCGACCCCGGTGCCGGGCCGCAGCGCGACCGTCGGCGGAGGCGACGGTGCGTCGGACGGCCAGGCGATGCGGGCCAGCGGCTCGCCGTAGTCGGTGATCTCCAGCAGGAGCTGCCCCGCCTGCACCATCTCGCCGGGCTGCGCACCGAGCTGGGTGACGACGCCGCCGCGCGGCACGACCAGCGGCTTCGCGTCGGACACCTGCGCGATCTCGCTGCCGGCGTGCAGCCGATCACCGAACCCGGGCCACCGCGCCCCGGCCGGCAGCGACAGCCGGCCGCCGATGGGGGCGCGCACCGCCGTCACGCGGTCGGGCTCCGGGACCAGCTCGCCCGCGAGGCGGATCACCGGCGCGCTCGTGGCCGCGCGGAGCACGGCAGTGCGAAGTCCCAGCCGGCTCACGTCGCCGCGGTCGAGCACCACCATCGCTGCGCCGTCCACCTCCTTGAGGCGGGTCGGTGCGACCACCGCCTCCTCGCCGGCCGCCTGCGCCGCGAGCTGCGCGTGCCGATGCCGGTAAGCGATCACCAGGGCGATCGCGAGCGCAGCCAGCGCCGCCACGACGACCGCCGGGATGGCCCAGCGCTTCACGGCGACACTCCTTCCGGCCGGGGCGCCTGCCGCGGATCCGGCCAGCGGATCTCGCCCGGCGGCCACGCGCCGATTGCCATCTCCTGCGCCATGCCGGCCTCGGCGAGCCGCCGGCGCGCCGCGTGCAGCTCCCGGAGCACGCGCGCGTCCGCCAACTCGATCGGCTCGAGCTCGCTCGCGCCGATCTCACCGCGGTCGTAGGCAGCCCGCGCCAGCTCCGCCCGGCGCGCCGTCGCCCGTCGCAGCGAGTCCGCGCCGGCCAGCTCGGCGAGCGCGACCCGGCAGGCCGCGGCGCTGGCGGCGACCGCCTCCAGCAGCCCTTGCTGGCGCTCGGCGAACCGCGCCGCTTCCTCCCTCCGGCGCGCGGTGGCCTCGGCGATGGGACCGCGGTTGCCGTTGAGCGGCAGCCGCGGGAGCGCCAGGACGAGCGACCAGCGGCCGATCCCCTGGTCCCAGGTGTAGCCCGGGCCGAGGCTCAGATCGGCGTAGGCGCCGGCGACCGCCAGTCTCAGCTCAGCCTCGGCGATGGCGTAGCCGGCGAGGGCGCGCCCGAGGTCGGGGCGCCGGTGCAGCGCGACGGTCTGGAGGCTGTCGGTGGCGTCCGCCGCGCACGACGGCGCGGCCTCGGGCGCGATCGGGTGACCCGCGAGAGCCGCCGGCGGCAGCCCCGCAGCCTGCGCGAGCCCGTCCCTCGCCGCCGCCACCAGGGCGCGCTCGCGAAGCAGGGCGGCGCGGGCGTCCGCATCCTCGGTTTCGATCGCCGCGAGGTCGGACCTCGCCAGCGCGCCCTCCGCATAGCGCTGCCGCAGCCGGGCGGCGAACGCGCCCGTCCGCTCCGCGCCGAGCTCCGCGTCCGCCAGCCGCTCCTCGGCGGCGGCCAACTGCACCGCGCCCGCGCGTACCACGCGCGTCACGCGCCAGGCGGTCTCCTCCAGGTCGGCGACCGCGGCCGCCGTGCGCGCCCGCGCGGCGGCGAGGCGCGCGCCGCGCTTGCCGCCCAGCTCGACCGTGAATACCGCGTTGATCGCGGCGAGCCAGCGGGACTCGAGCGCCTGGGCGCCCGGGGCATAGCCCAGCTCGCCCTGGAGGTCCGGCTGAGGCCGGGCCGCGGCCGTACGCTCGCCCGCGCGCGCCGACCTCCATTGCGCCCGCGCGCGGTCCAGCGCCGGCTGGTAGTACAGGGCCACGAGAGCCAGGTCGCTCGACCGCCAGCCGTCCGCCGGCGCCGCGCCGTGGGCCGCGAGATATGCCCGGAGCTCGGCGGTGTCGAGCCGGCGCGATTGGTAGGCCGCGGCGGTGTCCCCCGGACCGAGCGGCGCCGGCGTGTAGCGCGCGCAGGCCGACGCAACGAGCGCGAATGCGACGGGGGCGCTGCGCATCAGGCGCGGGGATGGAACCGCTTATGAACCGACCGCAGGTAGTCCCGATCCACGTGGGTATAGATCTGCGTGGTCGAGAGGTCTGCGTGACCGAGCATCTCCTGCACCGCGCGCAGGTCGGCGCCACCCTCGAGCAGATGGGTGGCGAAGCTGTGGCGCAACGTGTGGGGCGTGACCCGCTTGGTGATCCCGGCGCGCCGCGCGGCGCGCTTCACCACACCCCCGGCGCCCCCTCGTGAGAGCGGCTCGCCGCGCGCGTTGAGCAGCACCCGCCCGGCCGTCCGGCCACGATCGAGCGCCGGTCGCAGGGTGCTCAGGTAGACCGACACTGCACCGATGGTTCCCCGTCCGATGGGTACGAGTCGCTCCTTGCCGCCCTTGCCGAAGGCACGCACCAGTCCTTCCCCCAGCAGCAGGTTCGGCAGCTCGAGGCCGCACAGCTCCGACACCCGCAGCCCCGCGCCATACGCCAGCTCCAGCAGCGCGCGGTCGCGCCAGGCGAGCGGCTCCTCGACCGCCGGTGCCACCAGCATCCCCTCGACCTCACGCACGCTGAGCGTGTCGGGCAGCTTGCGCCAGCGCTGGGGACTCTCGAGACGATCGCTCGGATCGTCGGTGACCCGGCCCTCGCCCGCCAGGAAGGCGAAGTAGGTGCGGATCGCCGAGACGTTGCGGCGGATGGTGGCGGGGCTCAGTCCCAGGTCCTTGAGCAGGTAGACGAACTCGCGCAGGTGCGTGCGCGTGACCTGGGCGGGGGTTCGCACCCCCCGCGAGCTGGCGTATTCGGCCAGCCGCCGCAGATCGCGCGAGTAGGCGGCCACCGTGTTCACGCTGTTGCCGGCCTCGAGTGCAAGATGGTCGCGGAACGGCTCGAGCCAGAACGCCCGCTCGATCTCCTCCAGCACCGGCGTCATGGCTGCTGCGCTCCGGCGGCGCGGTGCAACGAGCGGCGCCGTGCTTCGGCGATCTCCGCCGGGCTCAGGCCGAGCAGCTCGCCGGCCCGCTCCATGAGGCGATTCTCGTGCACGCCGATGGCGCCGTCCTGAAAGGCGGCCTGCCACATCCCCTCCACGAGCGCGATCCGCCGTTCCCGCCCGAACCCGCGGACGATACGCTCCCGGTACTGCGCGAACCGCGACCGCGCCTGCGGCTCGGGCAGGGGCGCGGGCGCCGGCCCGGCGGGCTCGAGCCCCCATCGGCCCCGGAGATCCTCCTCGACGAGCGCGCGTTCCTCCCGGGTGAGGGCCTCGTCGGCGTAGGCCAGCTCCAACACCAGCATCGCGGCCTCCCGCGGATCGATCGGCCCCTCGGCGGCGTCGCCCCCGAGGGCTCGAGTGACCGCCGCCCAGACCCGCTCCCGCCGGCGCCGCCGCGCGCGCAGGTAGGCTGCGCCGGCCCACGCGGCGGCCACGACGAGGGCGACAAACCCGAGGGTGCGATTGACGCCCGCGAGGATCGCGTTGATCTGCTCCCACTGCGCGCCCAGCACGGTGCCGAGGATGGTGACCGCGCCATACCAGACTGCCGACGCGAGCACGACCGGAACCCCCGCGCGCAGAGGAGAGAGCGCCACCAGCCCGGCGAACGGGGGAACCACGGCGCGGATGCCGGGCAGGAACCGGGCGAAGAAGATCCCCGCCAGACCGAAGCGGAGGTATTCGCGCTCGATGACCGCGATCGCCGGCGGGGCGAGCAGGCGGCGACCGCGGGGCGAGGCAAACAGCCGGCGCCCGTACCGGCGCGCGACCACGTAGACGGCGAGCGCGCCGGCCACGTTCGCGAGCCAGACAACCAGAAAGACACCGAGGGGCGAGATGACTCCGCGGTGTGACAGGAACGCGCCGAGAAGCACGACGGCATCGGCCGGGACAGGCGGCACCACGTTCTCGACCGCCGCGAGGAGCGCGAGCACCAGGTAGACGGCGACCGGCGGGAGTTCCGCCAGCCAGGCCAGCACCGATTCGATCAGCGCGCCTCCAGCGTGGCCACGGCGATCACGGCCAGCCCTTCGCCGCGCCCGATGAAGCCCATCCCCTCGTTGGTCTTCGCCTTGACGCTCACGTCCGCGGCCGCGAGCCCAAGCCGCCGGGCGAGGTTCTCCGCCATTCCCGCGACGTGCGGCGCGAGCCGGGGCCCCTCCGCGATGATCGTGAGATCCGCCTGGCGACAGGCGAGCCCCCGCGCGCGCACGACGTCGTGCGCGCGGGCGAGCAGATCCATCGAGTCGGCGTCCTTCCACCGCGGGTCAGCGTCGGGAAAGTGGTGTCCGATGTCGCCCGCGCCCGCGGCGCCGAGGATGGCATCCGTCAGGGCGTGAGCCGCCGCGTCGGCGTCGGAGTATCCGGCGAGGCCCAGCGGATGCGGGATCCGCACCCCGCCCAGCACGAGCGGCCGCCCCTCGGCGAAGCGGTGGGAGTCGTAGCCGATGCCGATGCGGAACGTCATGGATGGACGATGGAGCAGATGACCGATGCGCTCATGCAGCGGCGACCGCATCCGCGATGACGGAGTAGTCCTGACGCCGGCGCCGCGGCGTGAAGCCGGCATCGCGAATCAGCCGCTCGATCTCGGCGACCGTGGTGCGGTAGGTCGTGCCGGCGGCCGACACCACGTTCTCCTCCATCATGAGACTGCCGTAATCGTTCGCACCGAACCGGAGCGCGATCTGGCCGACCTTGTGGCCCATCGTCACCCACGATGACTGCAGGTTGGGCACCTCCTCGAGCACGACCCGTGCGATCGCCAGGGTGCGGAGATAGGTGACCGCATCCGTCTTCCGGTAGTGTGACATCTCCGGCGTCCCCTCGGGCTGCAGCGGCCAGCAGATGAACGCGGTGAAGCCGCCGGTACGGCGCTGCACCTCCCGCACCCGGAACAGATGCTCGATCCGGTCCGCGTTCGACTCGCCCATGCCGTACATCATCGTGACCGAGGTCTTCATCCCCTGGCGGTGCGCTTCCTCCTGCACGTCGAGCCAGTCGTCGGTCATCGCCTTCTTCCGCGCGACCCGCTGCCGGACCTCGTCCACCAGGATCTCCCCGCCCCCGCCGGGAATGCTGTCGAGCCCCGCGTCCCGGAGCGCCCGGATCACTTCGGGCACGCTCAGGCCGAAGCGCTCGCTGAAGAACACGACCTCGGACGGCGAGAAGCCGTGGATGTGGATCGGGTGATTCTGCTTGATGTATCGCATCAGGTCCAGGTACCACCCGAAGGGGATGTACGGGTTGTGCCCGCCCTGGATCAGGATCTGGACCCCGCCCAGCGCCTTGCACTCGTCGATCTTGCGACCGATCTCCTCGAAGCTCAGCACGTACGCCTCGCCGTGCTTCGGACGGCGGTAGAACGCGCAGAAGCCGCAGTCGGCCACACAGACGTTCGTGTAGTTGATGTTCCGGTCGATGATGTACGTGACCACGGGCTCCGGATGATGCCGGCGCCGCGCCGCGTCGGCGAGCTGCCCCAGCTCCAGCAGGTCGGCCCGCTCGTACAGCCTCAGGTACTCCTGGAATTCACTTGAAGTCCGATCCACAACACTCATCGGAGCCGCCACTTATGCCGCAGAGATAAAGGACAGTGACCCGTCCGGCACGAGCCCGTCCTGCGCCAGCCGGCGGAAGAAATCGGTCAGCCCGGCCAGGTGCCGGTACGACAGGGCGTAGTCCAGGCCCTCCAGGTACGCCCGGCACACCGGCTCCGCCACGCCGGTCGCCGTCGCCGCCTGTGCGGCGAGCCCGTCCAGATGGGCCAGCCCCCAGGCGCGGGAGTCGAGCAGCCGCCGGTGAACCCGCTGCACCGCGCCGGCCGGCGCGCCGCGCTGCGCCGCCCACACCGCGAAGACGAACGGGAGCCCGGTCCACTCCTTCCAGGCCAGGCCGAGGTCGACGCGTACCGGGTACACCTCCCGTGCCGTGAGCATGAGCGCCGCGTCGCCGATCACGAGCACGGCGTCGTGGGGGAAGCCGGCCAGCGCGGCCAGGTCCGCCGGTTCCGCCCGGACGGTGGCCAGCCGCGGCGCGATCCGCCACCGGTGGCGGCAGAGCAGCTCGAGCAGCAGCACCGACGTGCGCGACGACGCCGACACCAGCACCGTGCCCGCCCCAAGCTGCTCCGCCGGCCGGCGCGAGAACAGCGCGACGCTGTGCACCGGTCCGTCGCAGCTGATCGCGAGGTCGGGCAGGAGGTGGTATGCGGCCGCGTTCCGGGCGTATTCGACCGCCGACACGACGCTCACGTCGAGCTCTCCCGCGGCCAGCAGGTCGTTCAGCTCGGAGGCGGTGCCGCTCACGATCTCCGCGGACACGGTCACCAGGCCCCGGTCGATGGCTCCATAGACCGGGTACCCGTTGATCCAGGGAATGCGGCCGAGTCTCACGCCGCGTGCACCACGGGCAGCGACGCGCCGCGACGCACCGCCGGCTCCGGCGGTGGATTCTCGAAGCTGTCGCGAACCACCCGGTAGAGGCTGTCCCGCTCGACCGGCTGCTTCCCCGCCCCCCGGATCAGCCGCACCAGCTCGAGGTACGGCAGGTGCATGGCGGTCTGCGCGCCGGCCTCGTGGTAGATCCGCTCGTACACCACGGTGCCCTCGACGTCGTCGCAGCCGAATGCGAGCGCGATCTGCGAGAGGAACGGGGTGACCATCGGCCAGTGGGTTTTCACGTGGGGGACGTTGTCGAGGAAGAGCCGGCCTACCGCGATGGCCTTGAGGTCCTCATGGCCGGTCGTTGCCGTCCCCACGCGGCCGAGCTCTTCCCCGAGCTCGTTGTGGTCGGGGTGATAGGCCAGCGGGATGTAGGTCAGGAACCCGCCGGTATCGTCCTGGAGCGACCGCAGCATGCCCAGGTGCTCCACTCGATCCTCGGCCGTCTCGACGTGACCGTACAGCATGGTGCAGTTGCTGGGGATGCCCAGGGCGTGGGCCTCGCGGTGCACCGCCAGCCACTCGGCACCGGTGAGCTTCCGCTCGGCGATCGTCGCCCGGACCGCCGTACTGAACACCTCGGCGCCGCCGCCCGGCAGGCTGGTGAGCCCGGCGTCCCTGAGCGCGAGGAGCACGTCCCGTACGCTCGCCCGCTCGACCCGCGCGATGTGGGCGATCTCCACCGCGGTGAGCGCCTTGATGTGCACCTGCGGATGCCGCTCCCTGAGTCCCCGGATCATGTCCGTGTAGTAGCTGAGCGGCAGCTTCGGGTGCAGCCCGCCGACGATGTGGAACTCGCGGGTCGGCATCCCGCGCGCCTGCTCCGCCTCGGCGAACACCTCCTCCAGCGACCGGGTGTACGCCCCGTCCTCCTTGGGCATCCGGGCGAACGAGCAGAAGACGCAGGTGTTCCGGAGAACGCAGACGTTGGTCGGGTTGATGTGCTGATTCGCGGAGAAGAACACGCGGTCGCCGTTCCGGCGGCGGTTGGCCTGATCGGCCAGCATGCCGAGGCCGAGCAGGTCGCTGGTCGCGTACAGCACGAGGGCGTCGGCGGCATCGAGCCGGTCGCCCCGGAGCAGCTTCTCTCCCACCGGGCGCAACGCTGGGTCGGTGAGGCGGCCGAGGTCGAGTCCGGCGGACATCCTGTCTCCTGGCGGCATCGGAGGAAGCGACTGGCAGGGAAATCTACACCGCGCGGGGGGAGGCCGGCTATCGTCCGCGCCGCCGCCGGCTATGCGGTGTACGCCAACTCCCGATACCGCCGCCGGTACCGGCCCTCGCCGGCGGGCTCGAACACGTGGCAGTAGGTCATCTCGCCGCCGTACACGTGGAGCGTCACCGCCGGCGCGTCATCCGGGTTCTCCAGAATGTGATACTCGAAGGGCGGGATCAGCGCGCCGGCCTCGCCGACGCCGGCGAGGACGACCGACTCCTGCTGGAACTCCACCAGGTCCAGCTCCGGGTCACCGCCCCGCACCGAGTAGGACGTGACGCGGATCCGGCCGGAATAGACGCATTCGACGCACCAGATGCCCGCGTGGTCGTGCAGTGCGGTTCCCTGCCCCTTGTCCCACACCATCGCCAGCACGGTGTACCGGCGGGCCGAATCGCGATGCACGAGACGGCGGGCGTACCGGTCGGCCGCCGGGAGCAGAAACGCCGCGTCGAGGAAGCGTTCGCCGCGGCCGATGACCTCCACCAGGGCCTGCTTCACGCGGCGACAACACCGGGCGTCATCCCGCACCGAGACCGCCTCGTCGAGGCGATGGATGAGGTGCTCGACCACTATTCCCAGGCCTTCACCGCGAGCGTCACGTTGTGCCCCCCGAAACCGAACGAGTTCGACAGCGCCACCCGCACCTTCCGCTGGATGGCCCGGTTCGGCGCGGACGGAAGATCGCACTCCGGGTCCGGCGTGAACTGGTTGATCGTGGGCGGGATGGTGCCGCAGCGCGCCGCGAGCAGGGCGATCCCGAACTCCAGGGCGCCCGCGGCGCCGAGGAGATGGCCGGTCATCGACTTGGTCGACCCGAACACCAGTTGGTGCGCCCGCCCGCCGAACACCGACTTGACCGCCTGGGTCTCCGCGATGTCGCCCTGCGGCGTGGAGGTCCCGTGGGCATTCACGTAGTCGACATCGGCGAGGTCGATGCGGCCGTCCTCGAGGCAAGCCCGCATCGCCTGGGCCGCCCCCCGCCCCTCCGGCGCCGGTTGGGTGAGGTGGTGCGCATCGGCGCTCAGCCCGTACCCGAGCACCTCGCCCAGGATGCGGGCGCCCCGGCGCTCGGCGTGCTCCAGGCTCTCCAGCACCACCACGGCCGCGCCGTCCCCGAGCACGAAGCCGTCGCGATCCTGGTCGAACGGGCGGCTGGCGGTTTCGGGCGAGTCGTTGCGGGTCGAGAGCGCCTTCATGTTCTGGAATCCGGCCACCGTGAGGCCCGTAATCGCGGCCTCGGAGCCACCCGCCACCATCGCGTCGGCCATGCCGTAGCGGATCATCGTGAAGGACTCGCCGATCGCATGCGCTGACGAGGCGCAGGCCGAGACGGTGGCGAAGTTCGGCCCCTTGAGGCCGTAGCGCATCGACACCAGCCCCGCCGCGATATCCGGGATGTACATCGGCACGAAGAAGGGGCTCACCCGGTCCGGGCCCTGGGTGAGATAAATGCTGCAGTTCTCCTCGTAGGTCTGCATCCCGCCGATGCCGCTGCCGATGATCACGCCGGTTCGCTCCGGCACCGGGACCGCGCCTTCGAGGCCCGCCTGCGTCACCGCCTGATGGGCGGCGGCGAGCGCAAA
>DASUAH010000224.1:0-2566 GCA_035763885.1 Gemmatimonadales bacterium | reverse complement strand
TGAAAGGCGGCTTCTTCATGGCCCAGCACGCCGTGCGCCTGATGCGCAGCCGCGGGAACGGCGCGGCGGAGGCGGGGCCCGCGGTGCGGGGGCGGATCATCAACATCGCCTCCGCGCTCGGCGCCATCGGCCATCCCCGGTTCGTGGCCTACGCCACGAGCAAGGGCGCCGTGATCCAGATGACGCGCGCCATGGCCGTGGCCTGGGCCCCGGACATCCTGGTGAACGCCGTGGCGCCGGGATACATCGACAGCCCGCTGAACGCGTACCGCAAGGGCAACCCGGCCCTGGAGGCGGAGGTCATCGGGCCCACGCCGCTGCACCGCTGGGGCCGCGTGGAGGACGTCGCGATGGCCTGCGTCTTCCTGGCGTCCGACGCCGCGAGCTTCATCACGGGGCATACCCTGTTCGTCGACGGGGGCCTCACCATCGCCTGACCGGCCACCTATCCTGCCGGAGACGCCGTCCGGCATCCACAGAAAGGGAGCGACATGGAGATGAGCCCGGAACGCCGCCTGCAGGAGCTGGGGATCGAGCTGCCGCCAGCCCCCAAACCGGTGGCCTCGTACGTCCCGGCGGTGCAGGTCGGCAATCTGCTCTTCATGAGCGGCAATGGACCGCTGCGCGCGGGCAAGCCGCTGGTGCAGGGGCGGCTGGGCGAAACGATGACCGTGGAGCAGGGCGCCGACGCCGCCCGCCAGACGATGCTGAACCTGCTCAGCACGGTGCGCGACACCCTCGGCTCGCTCGACCGCGTGGAGCGCATCGTCAAGCTGCTGGGATTCGTGAACAGCGCCCCCGACTTCACGCAGCAGCCGGCCGTCGTCAACGGCGCCTCCGAGCTGCTGCTCCAGATCTTCGGCGAGCGCGGCCGCCACGCGCGCTCGGCGATCGGCACTTCGGTGCTCCCCTTCGGCATCCCGGTGGAGATCGAGATGATCGTCCAGGTGCGGCCGGGCTAGCTCAGGAGACATCGCCGAGGTAGAGGCGGCGGACCTGGGGGTCGGCGGCGATCTCGGCGGCCGGCCCCTCGAGCCGCCGGCGCCCCAGGTCGAGCACCAGAGCCCGGTCGGAGATGGCCAGGGCCTTGGCTGCGTTCTGCTCCACCATCAGCACCGTCGTCCCGGCCCGCCCGATCTGCCGGATCGCCTCGAAGATGTAGTCCATCATCAGCGGGGCCAGCCCCAGGGACGGCTCGTCCACCAGCAGCAGCCGCGGGCGCAGCAGCAGGCCCATCGCCATCTCGAGGATCTGCTGCTCGCCGCCGCTGAGATTCCCGGCCATCTGCCGGCGGTGCTTCTTGAGCAGGGGAAAGCGATCGAGGACGGCGTCCAGATCGGCCCGAACCTCGGGATCACGCCGCGTGTACGTGGCCATGAGCAGGTTCTCCGTCACCGTCATCGCCGGGAAGTTGTTGCGCCCCTGCGCCACCAGCACGATGCCCCGCGCCAGCCGGCCGACGGGCGGCAGGCGGGTGATGTCCTCCTCGTCGTAGAGCAGGCGCCCGCCGTAGACCCGCGTCAGCCCGTAGATGGTCCGCAGCAGCGTCGACTTGCCGGCGCCGTTGGGGCCGATCACCGCGGTGATCAGCCCCGCCGGGAGGTCGAAGCTCAACTCCTCGAGCACGGAGATCTCCTGGTAGCCGGCCGTGAGCGTTTCGACGCGCAGGAGGGGCCCGCTCATCCGACCGCCGCTCCGCTGCTGCCGAAGTACGCCTCCATCACCCGGGGATCGGCCCGCACTTCCGCCGCCGGTCCGTCCGCGATCTTCACGCCCCGGTCGAGCACGATCAGCCGAGCGCACAGGTCGAAGACGACCTTCATATTGTGCTCGATCACCACCATCGTCCGCCCCTGCGCGTGCAGCGTCCTGATCACGGCGATCAGGCGCTCGATCACCACCGGGTTCACCGCGGCCATCGGCTCGTCGAGGAGCAGCAGCCGGGGCTCCGGCATCAGCGCCGAGGCGAAGGCCAGGAGCTTGCGCTGGCCGTAGGAGAGCGATCCCGCCGGCGCCTCGCGGCGGTCGGCCAGGCCGACGAGCTCGAGCGCGGCGTCCGCGCGATGGCGCGCCTCCCGGTCGAGCCGCGTGGAGGACGGCAGGTGGAGCGCCCGCGCCCAGAGGGGATCCCCCTGCGACTCCTGCAGGGCGACGATGAGGTTCTCCTCCACGGTCAGCGTGGGGATGACCCGCACGACCTGAAAGATGCGTCCCACGCCCAGGCGTGCGACGGCGTACGGCGGCCGTCCGGTGACGCGGCGTCCGTCGACGTACACCTCCCCGCGCTGGGGCCGCAGGATCCCGGTGACGCAGTTCATCAGCGTCGTCTTGCCCGATCCGTTGGGGCCGATGAGACCGACCAGTTCTCCCGGGCGGACCGTCAGATCGACACGGTCCACGGCGATGATGCCGGCGAACCACCGGGTCAATCCCCGGATGTCCAGCAGCGGCGCGCTCACGGCTCCCGCACCCCGGCTGCGTCCTCGTCGGCCTCACGGCGCCAGATCGAGGCGCGCCCGCGCGTGCGGTGGAGCAGGCGCAGGACCAGACCTTCGATCCCGTCCGG
>DASUAH010000223.1:0-2870 GCA_035763885.1 Gemmatimonadales bacterium | reverse complement strand
CTCGACGGCGCCGTGTCCCGAAAGGTGACGGCGATCGGGCGATGCGAGAGGTTGAGGCATTCGGAGAGCTGCCGTTCAAGGGCTCGGTAGTCAGGCATGCCAGGGGGATACCACACTATGATGAGGTCCGCCATGCAGATCGGCTTCTTCTTCTGGCCCTATGACGTCGCGCTCGTCCGGGCAATGGGCGACGCCGCCGACCGCTTCGGCTACGACATGGTCGGCGTCGCCGACACGCCGGGCAACGCGATGGACCCGTGGGTGGCCGCGACGCTGCTGGCAGCCGGCACCCGGCGGGCGCGCGTCGCCGTCTGCGTGACTAACCTCGTCACGCGCCACCCGGCCGTCTCTGCGGCGGCCATCGCCTCGGTGGCCCAGCTGGCGCCGGGGCGCGCCGTGCTCGGCATCGGCGTCGGTCACAGCGGCACGCGCAACCTCGGAGCGTCGAGCCTTCCCGCCGGGGAGCTGGCCGAGGGCGTCGCCTTCATCAAGGAGCTGCTGCACGGACGTCAGGCGTCCTACCGCGGCGCGCCCGCCCACCTGCCGTGGATCAAGCAGCCCAGCGCGGTTTTCCTGGCCGCGTCCCACCCGCGGTCGCTCCGCGCGGCGGGGGCGACCGCCGACGGCGTCTTCATCAACTATGGCCTGAGCGCCGAGAACATCGCGGAGTCGGAGGCCGTGGTGACCGCCGCGGCCCGCGCGGCCGGCCGGGACCCGGAGGAGCTCGAGCGCTGGCAGATCGCATGCCTGGACTGCGCCGCGGACGGCGAGGTGGCCCGCAGCAAGATCGGCGCGATCCTGGCGTTCGTCTCGTCGTACGTGATGGGCGGGGGCGACCTCGCCCGGCGCGGCGTGCCGGCGCAGTATCGCGAGCCGCTCCTCGAGCTGCGCCGCCGCTACAGCACGCGCCCGGGCGCCGCCGACGCCGCGCTGGTGAAAGAGCTGGGGCTCTTCGACTATCTCTCGCGGCGCCTCGCCGTGTGCGGGACGCCGGACGAGTGCCTGGCCCAGCTGCGCGCCGCGCGGGCGGCCGGGGCGCGGCGGCTGATGTTCACCGTGAGCCTGGCCGCCGATCCCGTCCGCACCGTGCGGCTCTTCGGGGAGAAAGTGCTCTCGGCGTTGTCTCCCTAGTTACGGGCGAAAGACCTCGTTCGCCGGCGAGTAGGACCCGCCGGGTCGAGGCCCGCCGGAGATGACGAAGATGCGGTCGCCGAGCGCCGCGGCTCCGAGCCCGTGTCGCGCCGTGGGCATCGGCGAGAACGTGCTCCAGGCGTCGGCGGCCGGATCGTAAGCCTCGACCTGATCGAACGTCCCCGACGGGGCCTCGCCGCCGAAGACGAAGATCCGGGCGCCGAGCACGGCCGCCGCGATCCCGCTGCGCGCCGTGGGCAACGGCGCCCGTGTCCGCCACTGGCGCGTGCGGGGATCGTACTCCTCGTTCACAGTGAGGTTCCGCGCGTAGCTCCCGTCGACCCGCCCCCCGATCGCGTAGAGGCGCCCATCGACTACCTCCGCCGCGTGGTGGTCGCGCGGGGTGGGCAAGGGCGGGGCGGAGGTCCACCGGTCGCTGCCCGGATCGTAGACCTCGTGAGCCCCGGTGTTTCGCCGCCCGGTGCCCCCGCCGCCGACGGCGTGAATGCGGCCGCCCACGAGGGCCACGGCGAGCGCGCCGCGCGCGGTGGGCATGGGGCTCACCTCGCGCCACTGATCGCGAGCCGGGTCGTAAGCGAACGTCTTGCCCACCGGATCCCAGCTCGTGCTGTAGCCGCCGACGACGTAGAGCCGGCCGCCGACGGTGGCGGCCCCCGCGTGGTGGACGCTGAACGGCGGCTTGGCCCGCTCGCGCCACTGGTCCGTGGCCGGATCGTATTCGAGGAGTCCGCCCCGGCCCCCGAGGCCGCCCACCACGTAGATCCGACCGCCGAGCGCGGCGACGGTGACCTCGGTGCGCTCCTCGGGCATGGCCGCGGCTTTGCTCCATCGCCCCGGCGTCTGGGCCAACGCCGCGCCGACGGCCAGCGCGACGGCGAGCACGCCGAGCGTCGAGCCCACGAGACGCCCGAGCTTGTCGGGGCGTTTCATACCCCGACTGCGGTTGGCTTCGACCTCAGCGGCCCCCAGGCCGCTTCCAACGTCACCCGGAGCATGTCGCGCCAGCGCTCCAGCGAGCAGGCCTGGGCCGTGCGCAGCGCTCGCGCCGACATGCTCCGGTAGCGCGAGTGATCGGTGAGACAGACTTTCACCGCGGCGGCGAGAGCTTCGGGGGTCCGCTCGTGCATGATCGTGCCGCAGCCCTCGCTCATGAGCATTGACGAGATCGAGGTGCGCGTCGTCACCACGGGAAGCCCGCAGGCCAGGGCCTCGACCACCGCTTGCCGGAATCCCTCCGTCTCAGCGGCGGGCAGACAGCAGAAGACGTCGGCCCCGGCGAGCAGCTCCAACGCGCGCTCGCGACTCACGGAGCCGTGGAACGTCACGCGATCGGCGAGGTTCATATCGCTGGCCAGCTGCCGGAGCCTCACCAGTGCGGCGCCCCCGCCCACCACGTCGAGGGTGACGTTCCGGAACACATTCGCCAGCAGAGGCAGGGCGCCGAGGACGGTCCAGGTCTCCTGCAGGTCCACCTCTCCCCCCATGAGCATGAGGCGAACGTGACGTCCGGGAGCCCGACCGCGCGGGGCGGCGTGAGCTCCCACGTCCCGCTCCGACACCGTCGTGCTCAAGATCCAGCGGATCGCCGGGTTGCGGCTCGAGGGACGGGCCTTGGAGCTGCCGGTGGCGAAGACGACATTTCTGCCGCCGGCGATGCGCTCCAGGCATGCGCGCTGGAAGCGCCAGAGCAATCTGGGCTCCGCCCAACCATTCAGCTG
>DASUAH010000222.1:0-10903 GCA_035763885.1 Gemmatimonadales bacterium | reverse complement strand
GCGCGCCGGAGGCACCGCGCATCGCGGAGCCGGTGGCATGACCGCCGCGCCCGACGAGCCGCTCGACCGCTCCTACGACGCCGGGCTGCTGCGCCGGCTGCTGGTGTACCTGCGGCCGTACCGCTGGCCGGTGGGCCTGGCGGTGCTGCTCCTGCTCGTCGGCGCGATGCTGACGCTGGTGGGCCCTGCGCTGACCCAGCGCGCGCTGGACGTGGCGATCCCGCGGCGCGATGTGGGGTTGCTGGGCACGCTGGCGGCCATC
This sequence comes from Gemmatimonadales bacterium, assembly GCA_035763885.1. Classification (GTDB taxonomy): domain Bacteria; phylum Gemmatimonadota; class Gemmatimonadetes; order Gemmatimonadales; family GWC2-71-9; genus DASQPE01. The sequence goes on along the minus strand of DASUAH010000222.1, from coordinate 10,641 downwards.
TTGCTGGCCGGGCTGCTGCTGGAGTTCGCGGCCGAGTACGGCCAGACGCTGCTCACGACCTACGTGGGCCAGCGGGTGATGTACGACCTGCGGCTGCAGATCTTCTCCCACCTGCAGCGCCTGGGCATCCCGTACTTCGACCGCAATCCGGTCGGCCGGCTGATGACCCGGGTGACCTCGGACGTCGAGACGCTGAACGAGCTGTTCTCGTCCGGCGTCGTCACGGTGTTCGGGGACGTGTTCACGCTGGCCGCCATCATGGTCATGATGCTGGTGACCGACTGGCGGCTGGCGCTGGTCGCGTTCGCGGTGATCCCGCTCGTGTGGCTGACCGTGACGCTCTTCCGGCGGCAGGTGCGGGAGACCTTCCGCGACATCAGGGTGCGCCTCGCGCGGCTCAACAGCTTCCTGCAGGAGCACCTCTCCGGCATGCGGATCGTGCAGCTGTTCGGGCGGGAGCGGGAGACGGCGCGCCGGTTCGACGCGGTCAACGCCGCCCACCTCGCGGCGCACCTCCGCTCGATCACGATCTACGCCGTGTTCTTTCCCGCGATCGAGCTGCTCACGGCGGTGGCGCTCGCCCTGCTGCTCTGGTACGGCGGGCTCCGCACGCTCGACGGCACGCTCACGGTCGGCGTACTGGCGGCGTTCATCCAGCTCACCCGGCGCTTCTTCCAGCCGCTCCAGGACCTGTCGGAGAAGTTCAACCTGCTGCAGAGCGCCATGGCCTCCTCGGAGCGGGTGTTCCGCTTGCTCGACGAGCCGGTGACCGTGCCCGAACCCCAGCGTCCCCGGCACCTGCCGTCACCGGTGCGGGGCCGGGTGGCGTTCGAGGGCGTGTGGTTCCGGTACTCGGACGACGGCCCCTGGGTGTTGCGCGACGTGTCGTTCACCGCCTCGCCGGGCGAGACGGTGGCGCTGGTCGGGCACACGGGGGCGGGTAAGACCACGGTCGTGAGCCTGCTGCTCCGCTTCTACGATCCGGTGCGCGGGCGGATCACGGTGGACGGGGTGGACATCCGCGAGCTGCCGACCGCCGAGCTCCGCGGGTTGATCGGCTTCGTGCAGCAGGACCTGTTCCTGTTCACCGGCGACATCCAGCACAACCTCGCCCTCGACGCCCCGATCACGCCGGAAGCGGCGCGAGCGGCGGCGCGCCGGGTCGGGGCGGACCGGTTCATCGAGCGGCTGCCCGCGGGCTACGGACACGTGCTGGGGGAGCGCGGCCGGAGCCTGAGCGTGGGCGAACGGCAGCTCCTGAGCTTCGCGCGCGCGCTGGCGCTGAATCCCACGATCCTCGTGCTCGACGAGGCGACCAGCTCGGTGGATGCCGAAGCGGAGGCGTGGATCCAGCGGGCCATCGCCGAACTGATGGCGGGGCGCACCAGTCTGGTGGTCGCCCACCGGCTGAGCACCATTCTGCACGCGGACCAGATCCTGGTGATGCATCACGGAGAGATCCGGGAGCGCGGCAGCCACCGGGAGCTGCTCGCCCGGCGCGGCCTCTACGAGCGGCTGTATCAGCTGCAGCTGCGGGGGCAGGCGGCCTAACGCCCGTAACGTGCGACTGCTTGCGCGCTTACGGACCGCCGCGTAGGTTCCGGGACCTCGCGATGCCTCGGGATTCCGACCGCATGTTGCAGCTCGAAGTCGCCGGGCAGCGATACTCCATCGCCGCCGGCGAAATGGTCGTGGGCTCCGCTCCCGACGCCACCCTTCCGCTTGGCGGCGAGGGGATCCAGCCGCGTCATGCGATCGTCCAGGGGCTGAGCGACGGCACGGTCGTCGTCCGGCGCGGCGACCCGGACGCAGAGGTCCTGGTGAACGGCGTCCGCCAGGGCAATGAGCCGACGCCGGTGCTCCACGGGGACAAGATCCAGGTCGGGCCGTACGAGCTGCTCGTGGTGGATCCGGAGCGCGCCGGGCACACCAAGTTCTTCGACTCCTCCGCCTTCGAGAGGTTCACGCCCGCCACCGCGGTCAAGCCGCCGGCCACGAGTGTCGCGACGGGCGGTCGTCTGGTGTGTCTGACGGACGGCCGCGAGTACCAGATCGGCGCGGGCCCGCTGGCGCTGGGTCGCGACGCGGGGTGCGACGTGGTGGTCCCCGGCAACGACGTGTCCCGCCGGCACGCGCAGATCGACCTGGCGGAAGCCGGCTACGTCATTGCCGACCTGAGCACGAACGGCACGTTCGTGAACGGCGCCCGAGTGGAAGGCACGCGCCTGCTCCAGCGGGCCGACGTGATCCGCGTGGGCGCGGACGAGTTCCGGTTCTATGCGGAGGCGGCGGCGCCGGTGGTCCCGGCCGCGGCGCCGGCCGGCCCGCCCGACGCCTCGAAGCCGCCGCCGGGCGCGGAGCACCGGCTGCACAACACGATGATGGGGGTGCCGAAGGTGGAGTCGCCGCCCCCGGGGCCGGTCACGCCGGTCACACCGATCCAGGCCCCCATCGCCTCGCTTCTGGTGCGGAGCGGCACGCTCAAGGGCAAGCGCCTGGCGGTGCGCACCCCCGTGGTGAACATCGGCCGGGGCGAGTACAACGACCTCGTGCTGCCGGAGCCGAGCGTGAGTGCGTCCCACGCCAAGCTGCAGCGCCGCGAGGAGATCTGGGTCATCGCGGACCTGGGCTCCACCAACGGCACTTTCGTGGACGGCGAACGCGTCACCGAGGAGACTGCGCTCGGGCCCGGGGCGACGATCCGGTTCGGGGAGGTCTCCACGCTCTTCGAGTCCACCGACGACGTCACCGGCATCCAGCCGCGGGTGGGGACGCGGATGATGGAGGGGCTTCCGCCGCCGCCGCCGCCGGGGCCCGGCCGGCGCGAGCCGGCCGCGGCCGCTCCGCGGCGGCCGATCCGGACGCCGCCGCCACGGCGCGAGGGGCTCCCCTCGTGGGTGGTGGCGGCCGTACTGGCGGCCCTCGCCGCGTTCGCCGCGTACCTGCTGCTGACCTAGCGGAGTCCCGTGCACTTCACCTGCGCCGCCCGCACCGACGTCGGCGTTGTCCGGTCGGGCAACGAAGACAACTACCTCATGCTGTCCGACCGCGGAGTCTTCATCGTGGCCGACGGAATGGGTGGGCATGCGGCCGGCGAGGTGGCGAGCGAGATGGCGGTGCGGATCACCTCCCGGGAGATCGGCTCGGTGCGCGGGCTCACCGAGCCGCAGGTGGGCGAGCGGGTCCGGGCGGCGATCCGCATGGCGAACGACGCCATCTTCGAGCGCACGCTGATGGAGCACGACAAGCGCGGGATGGGCACCACCGCGACCGTGCTCGTCCTCCTGCGCGGCCGATACCTGATCGGTCAGGTGGGGGACAGCCGCGCCTACCTGCTCCGCAACGGCACGCTGAGCCAGCTCACCAAGGACCACTCGTACGTCCAGGAGCAGGTGGACGCGGGGCTGCTCACGCCGGAGCAGGCGCGGGTGCACCCGTACAGCAACGTGATCACCCGGTGCGTCGGCGCGAGCATGGACGTGGCGCCCGATCTCTACTTCGGCGCGCTGCAGACCGGGGACATCGTGCTCCTCGCATCGGATGGGCTCACCGGGATGCTCGAGGACGAGCAGCTGGTGAAGATCCTCGGCGGAAACGGCGACCCGCAGAGCTGGGTGGACCGCCTGATCACCGAAGCAAACCGGCGGGGCGGGCTGGACAACATCACGGCGATCGTGGTGCGGATCGACGCGGTGGACGCGCCCACCGGGGAGCACCCGGCCATCACGGGGGTCGTCGGGCAGCCGTCCTGATCAGCGCAGGAGCCGGATCTTTCGCAGGGAGACCACGACCACCCCGAGCGTCGCGACGGTCCACACCACCGCGAACAGGAGCTGGACGCCGGGGCCCGCGCGGGGGATGCCGGCCAGGTAGTAGATCGCGACCGCCGCGGCGTCCACCGCGCCGACCAGGGCCACCAGCACGAGCAGCTCGCGCAACATCGCGCGCCGGCGGCGCCGGTCAGCCACGCGCGGCCCCCGCCCCGGCCTCTCCGCCCTCCGGCCCGTAGAAGATGACCCACACCACGAGATCGTCGGTGAAATCCTCGAAGCGGTGCACCACGCCGGCGGGGACGAAGAGCAGGTCGCCGGGACCGAAGCGCTCGCGGATGCCGGCGTTGAGAAACACCCCGGAGCCCTGCACCACGACGTAGACCTCGTCCCTGAGATGCGGCCCCTGCGGGTCCCGGCCCCGGGGGGCGTACAGCTCAACCTCGAGCGTGCCGTGCGAGAAGAGCGGGGCGAACCTCTCGCCCTGCGGGCCGGGAAGCCGGGACGTTCCCTGTTCGACCGTGAAGCGGAATGACATGGTTCGGGTTACGACGCCAGGCTGTCGATGATCTCCTGAACCGACTCGCGATAGTTCGCCCAGGCCGCGTCTCCCCCGTCCAGGAAGCCGCCGTGGGGCGGCTCGTGCTCGAGCAGGTCGATGAGCTCGGCGATGGCACGATCGTCGACGTCCGCGAATTCCTCGCAGAAGTCGTGCGCACTCAGGGTTCCGTCCAGCACAGCCTGCGCGCGCTCCGCGGCACGGCGACGGATCTCGACTTCCGTGTCAGCCACGAGAAACCTCCCCGGTTGTGAGGGCGTTGGTGCGCACCGCGTGGATGAAGTCGGTGTAGGCGGGCTCGCGGCCGGCGGCCCGCACGCGGGCGGCGATCTGCCCGCGGTGGTAGTGCGAGTGGAGCGGCACGTGGGTGAGGATCTGCTCCACCGCGCTGGTCCACGATTCGCCCTTGGAGTTCACGTACGCAACATCGCGGGCCAGCTCCGCCGGCCCGAGCGCATCGAGGTACCGCGCCCACCGCGCCTCCACGGCGTCGAGGGCGGAGCCGCACTCGTCGAGCCCGAGATCGGGCCACACCACGACGGGTGCGGGATCGCCCTGGATGCGGCCCAGCCACAAACGCTTGGCCGCGATGATGTGCGCGAGAAGGCGGACTGCCGGCGCGAGCGCTTCGTCGCCGCGCTGGAGCGACCGGAACGCCTGCTGGTTCGCCCACCCGTCCCAGGCGAACAGCGTGCGGAAATGGCGCGCCCGGTCCATGGGCAAAATGTTATCGCGACCCGAGCGGGGCCACAACCGCGACGCGACCCTCGAGCGACGATCGGCGCCGCCCGGCGGCCCGGCGGCCCGCGGGTACATTCCGCGTGATGGACTCCCTCCCGATCGACCCGGCACTCCCCGCGCTCCGCGAGGCGCTCCGCACCGCCGGCGCTGCGGTGCTGCAGGCGCCGCCCGGATCGGGCAAGACGACGCGGGTCCCGCCGGCGCTGCTGGAGGAGCCCTGGCTCGCGGGCCGCCGCATCGTGTTGCTCGAGCCGCGGCGTCTCGCCGCCCGCGCCGCGGCGCGGTTCATGGCGCGGTCGCTCGGCGAACGCGTGGGCGAGACGGTGGGCTACCGGATGCGCCGGGACACCCGGATCGGCCGGTCGACCCGGCTGGAGGTGGTGACCGAAGGCGTCCTCACGCGCATGCTGCAGGCGGACCCCGGGCTCGAGGGCATAGGGCTGGTCGTGTTCGACGAGTTCCACGAGCGCAGCCTCCACGCCGACCTCGGTCTTGCGCTGACGCTCCACTCGCGCCGGATCCTGCGCGACGACCTGCGGGTGCTGGTCATGTCGGCCACGCTCGACGGCGCGGCGGTCGCGGCGCTGCTCGGCGGCGCACCGGTGGTGACCGCGGCCGGTCGCCGGTTCCCGGTGACGACCCGATACCTCGACCCGCGGGACGGCGCCCGGCTGGAGGACACGGTCGCGGGCGCGGTGCGCCTCGCGCTCGCCGAGGAGCCGGGCGACGTGCTCGTGTTCCTGCCGGGGACGGCGGAGATCCGTCGGGTCGCCGGGCGGCTCGACGGCGGCGGCCTCGGCCCGGGCGTGACCGTCGCGCCGCTGTACGCCGATCTCCCGGCGGACGCACAGGACTCCGCCATCCGTCCCAGCCCGCCGGGCCGGCGCAAGGTCGTGCTCGCCACTTCGATCGCGCAGACCAGCCTCACGATCGAGGGTGTCCGCGTGGTGATCGATGCCGGGCTGGCCCGGGTGCCGCGCTTCTCCCCGCGCAGCGGGATGACCCGTCTCGCCACCGTCCGGGTGTCGCTCGCGGCGGCCGAGCAGCGGCGCGGGCGGGCCGGCCGGGTCGCGCCGGGTGTCTGCTACCGCCTCTGGCCGGCATCGCTCGACCGCACGCTCCGTCCCCACGACCTGCCGGAGATGCTCGACGCCGATCTCGCTCCGCTGGCGCTGGAGCTGGCCGAGGCCGGCATCGTCGCTGCGTCCGACCTCCGCTGGCTCGATCCGCCGCCCGCTGCGGCGCTGGCGCAGGCGCGCGAGCTGCTGGCCGAGCTGGGAGCGCTCGACGGCGCCGGGGGCATCACGGCGCACGGACGCCGCATGGCCGGGCTGGGGGTGCATCCGCGCCTCGCGCACCTCCTGCTGCGCGGCCGGGAGCTCGGGCTCGGCGCGGTCGCGTGCGACATCGCCGCCGTGCTCGGCGACCGGGATCCGCTGCGCGCCAGTGCCGGCGCGGACGCCGATCTGCGCACCCGCCTCGACGCACTGCGTCGCGGCGACGGCCGCATCGCGGCGGGGGTCCGGGGCCGGCTGCGAGAGGAGGCGCGGCGGCTCCGGGAGGCGATCGGCGCGGGGAGCCCCCGCGAACCGGCGGATGAAGAGTGGGCCGGACTGCTGCTCGCGCTGGCGTACCCCGACCGGGTGGGCCAGCGGCGGCCGGGGGCGGCGCAGCGGTTCGTGCTGCGGAACGGTCAGGGCGCGTACCTCGCAGAGCCGCAGGCACTGGGCGAATCGCCCTATCTGACGGTCGCGGAGCTCGACGGCGACCCGCGCGAAAGCCGGGTGTTTCTCGCCGCGCCCGTGAGTCTCGAGGATCTCCTCGAGCAGTTCGGGGACCAGGTGCGGGTGGAGACGGCGATCACATGGGACGAGGGCGCAAGCGGGGTGATCGCCCGCCGACGGGAGCAGCTCGGTGCGCTGGTTCTGCGCGATGCGCCGCTCCGCGACCCCGATCCCGCGGCGGTGCGCGGCGCGCTCGTCGCCTGGCTCCGTCGCGAGGGGCCGCGGTCGCTGCCCTGGTCGGATGCCGCGAGGCGGCTGCGCGAGCGGCTCCGCTTCCTGCACCGGCTCGACGCGGGCTGGCCCGACGTCTCCGACGAGGTACTGATGGAGCGGCTCGAGGAGTGGCTCGGGCCGGAGCTCGCCGGCGTGCGGCGGCGCGACCAGCTCGCGCGGGTGGACCTCGCGGCGGCGCTCCCGCGGCTGCTCGACCCCCGGCAGCGCCGAACGCTGGACGAGCTGGCGCCGACCCAGGTCGAGGTGCCGAGCGGCTCGCGCATCGCGATCGACTACAGCGATGCCGACGCTCCGGTGCTGCCCGTGCGACTCCAGGAGGTATTCGGCTGGAGGGAGACGCCCCGCATCGCGGGTGGGCGCGTACCGCTCACGCTGCACCTGCTCTCTCCGGCGCAGCGGCCGGTGCAGGTGACCCGCGATCTCGCGGGATTCTGGCGGACGACCTACTTCGAGGTGCGGAAGGATCTGAGGGGGCGCTACCCGAAGCACCACTGGCCGGATGACCCGCTGGCCGCGCGGGCCACCCGTCGCGCGAAGCGACGGGACGTCTGACGGTGAGGCCCGGTCAGTACTTCGCGAACACGCTGGTCTCGCCGCCCTTGCGGAACGCCACGACGTGGTAGGGCTCGGCGGGCGCCCCCGGCTGGTCCATGCCCGGCGTGCCGACCGGCATGCCCGGCACGGCGAGGCCAATCACCTTGGGGCGCTCCCGGAGGAGCCGCTTGATGTCGGCGGCGGGAACGTGCCCTTCGATGAGGTAGCCATCCGCCTGCGCGGTGTGGCACGACCGCACATGCTTCGGCACGCCGAGCTGGTCCTTGACCGGGTCGAGGGGATCGCGGTCGTGCACCACGGTCCGGAACCCGGCCGCCTTCACGTGATCCACCCACTTGGCGCAGCAGCCGCAGGACTTGCTCTTGTAGACCGTCATGAGCGGCGCGGATGCGGGCTCGCCCAGCCCCCACGCGCGCCGCGGGACCAGCCCGAGGGCCAGCACCCCTGCGACCCGACCCAGAAAGCTCCGTCGATCGAGCATGCTTCCTCCGTGCGGCGGAATCTAACGCTCGGGCCGCTCCTCCGCCGCCAGCAGGCGTTCGGCGGTGGTGAGCCCTTCGCAGCGGGCGTCGATCGCGGCGTAGTCGTCCGCCCAGCGGCGGCGGAACGCCTCGTATGCCGCGCGCGAGGCCCAGGTGTCCACCGTCGCCCAGGCGAGCGGATCGCCGGCGCTGCGGAACAGCTCGGTGCCGAGATAGGCGTCGTCGCGGCGGAAGAGCTCGACCCAGTCGCCGCGCGCGCCATAGGCCCGCGCGAACGCGGACAGGCACTCCGGCCGCACCTCGTACCGCCAGACGATGCGGTACACGTCAGCCTTTGCGCCCACTCATGAGCCGTCCTCCGCGGAGATCTCGTAGGGGCGTGCGGATCGTCATCTGCGGCTCCACTCACCGCGGCCGTTCCGCTCGGCGCAGGACCCGCCGATACACACCGAAGAACACCCCCAGTACCGGGAGAGCGAGGACCGCCGAAATCGCGAGCAGCGCGCGCGTGTCGGCTGGCCCGGGGCGCTGGCGCGGGCTCATCGGCGGGACCTGGCGGCGGAGAGCTGCCGGAACCGGAAGCAGTCGATCGTGTGGTCATTGACCAGGCCGACCGCCTGCATGAACGCGTAGCAGATCGTCGAACCGACGAAGCTGAACCCGCGTTGCCGCAGGTCGCGGCTCAGGGCGTCCGACTCGGCGGTGCGCGCCGGGACCTCGCGCGGCGTGCGCCGGTGATTGACCTTCGGTTCGCCGCCCACGAACTCCCAGGCGTAGGCATCGAAGCTGCCGAACTCGCGCTGTACCGCGAGAAGGGCGCGGGCGTTCAAGATCGTGCTCTCGATCTTGCCCCGGTGTCGCACGATGCCCGGATCGGCGAGCAGCCGCAGCGTCCTCGCCGGGGTGAAGCGGGCGACCCGGGCGGGGTCGAAGCCGGCGAAGACCTGGCGGTAGCGCGCGCGCTTCTTCAGAATGGTCTCCCAGCTCAGCCCTGCCTGCGCGCCCTCGAGAGTGAGGAACTCGAACAGCACGCGGTCGTCGTGGACCGGCACACCCCACTCGGAGTCGTGGTAGGCGATCGACGGGTCGGTGCGGGCCCAGGTGCAGCGCACCGTCGCTCTCACGAGCAGTCCCGCTCGAACCACGAGAGCACCTCCAGGCGGTTCTCCATTGCGCCCGACTGCGCCGCGATGCGCCAGGCGAACTCGCGGCGGGTGGCCGCCGAGTCCGCGCCCCGGGCGACGGCCACCCGCCACTGGGCGCAGTAGGCCGGCAGCTCGACCTCGATCGTGCGCCGTGCCGAGCGGATGCCGGCCAGAAAGGCCTCGCAGCTCAGGTACTCGGCGGCCTGCGCGCGATGCACCGCCTCGTGGGCCTCGATCTCTTCGGCCAGCGAGGAACGCTCGACGTCGGGGCGCACGATCGTCACCGGGCGCCCCGCCTCGCAGCCGGTGAGCGCCAGGAAGTCGTCCACCCGCGCCGCGCGCTGGGCGTGGAGCGGCGGGACGAGGACGCAGGCGACGACCGCGAGAGCGTGGCGCACGGGGAGGTCGGGTCAGGCCGGGTCGGCCAGTCCCCAGAGCGCGGCCGTCGCGAACTCGACGCTGTTGCCGGCCGGGTCGCGCACGTACACCGACTCGCCGCCGCCGGGCCAGCGGACATCCGATTCGAGTGAGAATCCGCGCGCCGCGAGCCGCTCGCGCCAGCCCGGCAATTCGGCGGCCTGGACCCGAAAGGCCACGTGCCCGGGTCCGCGCGCGCCGTGGAGCGGGATCGGCGCGCCGGCGACCTCGGTCTGTTCGGTGGCCGTGACGTCCGGATTGAAGAGAAGGAGCACGCCCTCCCCGCAGCGGAAGAAGACGTGTCGGGGCGGTTGACGGGCAATCGGCTCCAGGCCGACGACGTCGCGGTAAAACGCCTCGCCCGCCGCCAGGTCCGAGCAGTACAGCGCGGTCTCGAGCACGCCCTGGGGTTGCATGCAGAAGAACTACGGCGGCGATCGCCGGGGCTCAAGTCCGCGTGCGCCTGCCGGCGCACCGGGCTAGCGTTCCGGCATGAGCGGGATGGCGAGCGGACCGCCCATCGAGCACGACGCCGTGGCAGGCCGGTTCCGGATCAGGCTGCCCGCCGGCGTGGCGGAGCTGGCGTACGCGCCGGTCGAGGAAGGCGTGCTGGACCTCTACAGCACGTACGTCCCGCCCCGGGAGCGGGGCCGGGGGGTCGCCGCGCGCCTGGTGTCGGCGGCGCTGGCGCACGCGCGGGAGCGGGGGATGCGGGTGATGCCGTCGTGCTGGTACGTGCGGCGGTGGATCGACGCGCACCCGGAGCAGGAGGATCTCCTGGCGTAAGCCGGACGGCCAGACGGTCAGACGGCCGGACGGTCAGTTCGCGTGACGCGCCGGCGACTCGCAGTGCAAACTGGCCGTCCGGCCGTCTGACCGTCTGGCCGTCCGGCTTACGCCAGGAGATCCTCCTGCTCCGGGTGCGCGTCGATCCACCGCCGCACGTACCAGCAC
>DASUAH010000221.1:0-11980 GCA_035763885.1 Gemmatimonadales bacterium | reverse complement strand
GGGACGGTGCTCATCGACTGGAGCCTCGCGTCGGGGCGGCAGGGCACCTGCCTGGTGGACTCGGCCGGGACAGTGGTGCAGTTCAGGACCGGCTGACACCGCCCGGTCTGCAGTGCGCCGCGCGCAGTCCCCCGCGCTCTGGTCCCCTCCTGTAGTCGTGACTATTGTTCGGGAGGGCATTGCCCTCCTGCTTCCCGGCACATAGGCACCCCTTGGCAGATCTCCGCGCGCAACTCCAGGCCGGGTTGAGCGGCAGCTACACGTTGGAGCGCGAGCTCGGGCGCGGGGGGATGGCTACGGTCTTCCTGGCCCACGACCTGAAGCACGACCGACCGGTCGCCCTCAAGGTCCTGCATCCCGAGATCGCCGCCTCGCTCGGCCCCGAGCGCTTCCAGCGCGAGATCCGTTTCGCCGCCCGGCTGCAGCATCCCCACATCCTGACCGTGCTGGACTCCGGCGCAACCGCCGGGCACCTCTGGTTCACGATGCCCTACGTGGAGGGGGAGTCGCTCCGCAGCCGGCTCACTCGCGAGGGCCAGCTCGCGCTCAAGGACGCCCTCCGCATCACCCGGGAGGCCGCGCAGGCGCTCCACTACGCGCACGTCCACCACATCATCCACCGCGACATCAAGCCCGAGAACATCCTGCTCACCGCGGACGGCAGCACGCTGGTGGCGGATTTCGGGATCGCGCGGGCCCTCGGCCACGAGCCGGGCGAGGCGCTCACCCAGACCGGTATGAGCGTGGGCACCCCGCACTACATGAGCCCCGAGCAGGCCAACGGCACTCGGGAGCTCGATGCGCGCACCGACGTCTACAGCCTGGGGTGCGTGCTGTACGAGATGCTGGCGGGGGAGCCGCCCTACACCGGGCCGTCGCCGCAGGTGATCCTGATGCGGCGGTTCACCGAGCCGGTGCCGAGCGCGCGGAAGGTCCGCGGCAATGTCCCGGAAGCGGTGGACCGCGCGCTGGAGCGGGCGCTGGCGCAGGTGCCGGGCGACCGTTTCCCGAGCGCGGCGGCCTTCGCCGAGGCGCTGGACACCGTCGTCGTCACCCCCACGGCCACCCCCACACCGGTCGTCACGCCGGCGGCGGGCCGCGCACCGGAGACGGCCGCCGCGCCGGCAGCCGGGCCGATTGCGGTGCCGGCGCGGCGGCGCCGGGTGCCCATCGCGCTGGCCATGCTCGGGCTCGGTTTCCTGGTCGGGCTCGGCGTGCTCTTCGCGTGGCGGCGGAGCCATGCGGGGGGCGACGCTGGAGACGCCGGGCCGAGGCGGGTGGCGGTGCTTCCCTTCGAGAACCTGGGCGATTCGTCCACCGAATACTTCGCCGACGGGATCACCGACGAGGTCCGGGGCAAGCTGTCGCAGTTGCCCGGCCTCGCGGTCATCGCGCGGGCCAGCTCGAACGAGTACCGCCACAGCGCCAAAGCGCCACAGCAGATCGCGCGGGAGCTGGGGGCGGATTATCTGCTCACCGCGACGGTGCGCTGGGACAAGCGGGCCGACGGGACCAGCCGGGTGCGGGTGAGCCCGGAGCTGGTCCGGGTCGCGCCCGGGGCCGCGCCGACGACCACCTGGCAGCAGCCGTTCGACGCCGCCCTCACGGATGTCTTCCAGGTGCAGGCCGACATCGCGGGCAAGGTGGCCTCGGCGCTGGATGTCGCGCTCGGCGCCGGGCAGCAGCAGACGCTCACCGAGAAGCCCACGGCGAACCTCGCGGCCTACGACGCCTTCCTCAAGGGCGAGGCGGCGACCCAGAGCATCGGGGTGACCGATCCCGCGAGTCTCCGCCGCGGCATCGGCTTCTACGAGCAGGCGGTGGCGCTCGACCCCGCGTTCGCCCAGGCCTGGGCCCAGCTCGCCCGGGCCGCCGCGTACTACTACTACGTCGGCACGGCCACTCCCGCGGCCGCCGATGCGGCGAGGCGCGCGGCCGAGCGCGCGGTGGCCCTGGCGCCCGGCCGGCCGGAGGCTCAACTCGCGCTGGGCGACTATTACGGCCAGGTGCGGGGCGACTTCGCCCGGGCGCTCGCTGCCTACGAAACGGGACTCAAGGTGGCGCCGAGCAATGCCGATCTGCTGACGGGCTCGACCCTCACCGAGCAGAGCCTGGGTCGCTGGGAGGCTGCGCTGGCCCATCTCGAGCGGGCGCGGGAGCTCGACCCCCGATCGGTCGTGACCGCACGGCGTCTTGCGTTGACGCTGATCCGGCTGCGCCGCTACCCGGAGGCGCTCGCCGCGGCTGAGCGGGGCCTCAAGCTCGCGCCGGCCAACCTCCAGCTACTCGAGAATGCCGCGATGGTCTATCTCGCCCAGGGCGATCTCGCGGGAGCGCGCGCGGTGTTCCGGGCCGCCCCGCCGGAGATCGAGCCCACCGCTCTGGTAGCCTTCGTGGCCAATTACTGGGATCTCTACTGGGTCCTGGATGACCCCCAGCAGCAGCTGCTGCTGCGGCTCCCACCCAGCTCGTTCGACGACGACCGGGGCACCTGGGGTTTCGTGCTCGCCCAGACCTACTGGGATCGAGGCGACGAGAAGCGAGCGCGGGCTTACGCCGACTCGAGCCGCATTGCGCTCGAGGAGCAGCTCAAGGCGACGCCGGAGAACGCCCAACAGCGCGTCTTTCTGGGACTCGCTCTGGCCTACCTGGGCAGGAAAGCCGACGCGATCCGCGAGGGCGAGCGCGCCCTGGCGCTACTGCCGATCAGCCGGGATGGCTACACCGGTCCGTACCTGCAGCACCAGCTCGCCCGCATCTACCTGCTCGTGGGCGAGCCCGTGAAGGCGCTCGACCAGCTCGAGCCGCTGCTCAAGGTCCCGTACCACCTCTCACCCGGCTGGCTCCGGATCGATCCCACCTTCGCGCCACTCAGGGGCAACCCGCGGTTCGAGAGGCTCGTCGCGGGCGGCTGACAGGCGTACTACCGGTGCCTCGCCGCGGCTCCGGCCAGCTCGGCGCCGATCGCATCGCTCTCCAGCGCCCGGGCGGTGCCTGGCTGGTCGCCGATCGATGACGCAGGCACCGGGACGACCAGCACGGGCTGGCTCGCCCCGCGGACGACCTTGTCGGCCACGCTTCCGAGGATCAGACGCTCGATGCCGCGTGCCCCATGCGTGCCGATCGCGACGAGGTCGGTTCCGGTGGAGCGCGCCAGCTCAATGAGCTGTCCGGCCACGGCAGCGGCGACCACGACGAGGCTCGAGACGAGCACGCCGCGTGTCCGGTAGGGCTCCGCCAGCCTGTCGAGCTCCTGGTCCACTTCCGCGCGACGGCGCTCCATCCAGGTCGGGCCGATGTACCGCCGGGGGCCGGTCATGCCCGTCAGGCTGCTGAAGGGGGGCTGGATCACTTGTACGAGCGTATAGCGCTCGACCCCCAGCGACGAGCCGAGGGTCACCCCGGCCTCGAGCACCGCCTGCGAATGGGGCTCCCCGTCCACGCCCACCAGCACCCGGTGGAACTCCATCGGCTGGGGCTGCGCCTGGGGATGCAGCGCCAGGACCGGCCGCGCGCCCTCGCACAGGAGTCTGTCAGCCACGCTGCCCAGCCAGAGCCGGCTCAACCCGCCGTGCCCGTGGGTGGTCAGGATGGTGAGGCCGATCTCCTTCGCGCCGGCGTACTGCGCCAGGGCGGTCGCCGGCGTTCCCTCGAGCAGCGCGCTCCGCACCTCGAGCCCGCCGGTCCCGCGCAGCGCGTCCGTCTTCGCATCGAGGTAGTCGCGCAGCCACTGGAGCGCCTCGCGATCGGCCAGCCTGGTGGTCTCGGCTCCCGCCGAGGCGAGCACCAGCGGCGAGAGCGGCGTGTGCACGCTGACCAGGTGCAGCACCGCGCCGGCGCGCCGGGCGAGGCGTTCGGCGACGGGGAGCGCCTGCTCCGCCAGCGCAGAGCCGTCGAGCGGCAGCATGAGTTCCCTCAGCGAGAGGCTCACCTGGCCTCCGGCGCTCGCCCGCGATGAGCGAGGCTTCCGCTCCCATACCGCCTGCCCCGGGGCCACCCGCAATCCCCCAGCCTCCGCTCGGCAGGCGGCCCGTCCGCATGCGCCTCCCCCCGGAACTCGAAGTGACGCTCGTCCAGCAGCCGGCCCGTCAGGATCGCGGCCAGCGCGGCCCCCTCGTTGAGCAGAGCCGCGATGAGCTTGTCGACCACGACGCTGGCCGGCTCCCACACGCCGTCGCGCAGAGCGGGGTAGAGCGACGCGTAAATCGGTTTCAGTCGCGTCTCACGAGTCATCGGATCGATCCCTTCATCGCGCGGTCTCCGTCGCGGCTACGCGCGACCCTCCGCGACCGCTCGCACGATGTCGAGGGTCGAGAGGATTCCCAGCAGCTTCTTGTTCTCGGTGACGAGCAGCCGGTGAATGTCGTGGCGGACCATCGTCGCCGCGGCTTCGCGCAGGTCCGCATCCGGCGACACCTCGCAGGTCACGTGGCTCATCGCCTCCCTGACGGTATGCTCCTCGAGAACATCCCACTCCGCGCCGCGCACCTCGGCGAGCCGCTCCGCCACGTCCGCGCCGGCGTCGGTCCAGATGTCGGTGAAGAAGGCGGCCGGAGCCTCATCGCCCTCCACCCACTCCTCGGGCGGCTCCTGGTCCCACTCCAGACGCCCCGGCTCCTCGACCGGCACGGCGGGGGTGGACGCCTGGAACGACAGCAGATCGCTGGTGGACACCACCCCCAGGACGTGGCCCGCTCCGATCACCGGCGCTCCGCTCAGGTGGCGGCTCGCTAACAGCTCGAGCGCGAAGCGCAACGTGAGATCGGGGCTCACGGAGAGCACGTCGGCGGTCATGAAGTCACGCACCTTGGCCATTGGGCACCTCACATCCCTGCTGCGTGCACCGGGGCCGGCGCGGGGGACGTGGGGGTCGCCGTGCGCCGCCGGGCCGCCCGCCACGCCAGAACACCCACCGCCCCGCCGCCCAGGATGCCGGCGAGCGAGGTCACCAGCTTGCCCAGGACAGGCATCCAGCTCGCGATCAGCAGGATGCCGATGCCGATGCAGGCGGCCAGGTACGGATGGTCCGGCTCGACCCGCCCGCGGGTCTTCTCGAGGATCAGGTCGCCGATGCGGGTCCCGGCCACGAGGTACCCGAGGAAGCCTATCGCCGGCATCACGAAGATGAAGAAGCCCAGGGCCGTCGGAATCCCCACGACGGTGGCGAGCACGATGACCGCCGCGAGGGGCAGCGCGATCCAGATCACGGCCGCCGCCAGAAGCGTGGGACCGAACTCAACCGTAAGCACGCGCCCCGCCGCACGCAGCGGGCCTGGAGCGACGGCGGCGGCGACGAGGCCGCTCAGCAGCAGCGCGATCGAGAGCCCCAGGGCGAACACCGCACCGGCCGCCCAGATGCCCCGCGCGACCCGGAGCCCGTAGCCTCGCTCGATCGTTCCCAGCACCTGCGCCCCCTCGGCCACGCTGACATCGGCGTCCATAAGGTGGACGTTGCCCGTGACGGTCGCGCCCTCGATCAGCTCCGCCCGGCCCCTGACCACCATGAGCTCTTCCACCCGCGCCCCGGAGAGAACGGCGTCACCATCCACGACCATCAGCAGCCGGGCGGCGCCCTCGACCCGGGCGTTCCCGCCCACCACCACGATGGCTTCCTCGGTGGCCTCAGGCCCCACGACGAGGTCGCCATTGATCCGTATGTGTATGCCCCGCCCTGCGGGCTCGCCCGGAACCGGCGAAGCCAGGAGGACTGCACCGAGCAGTGCGAGAGCCCCTATCGGTTGCAGCATCGGGTCCCTCCTATTGATCTGCTCCGATCGCGAGCTCGTGTCGGAGCGCGCGACCTCCGTGGACCCAGCCTAGCACTCGGTGCCCCAAGGGACCGTGAAAGCCCGATGAAGCCGGCCCTCGTGAACGCGCCTTCACGCCGACTTCACGTCCGTCCACGGTCACCCATGCAAGATTCGACCGCAGAGGCGGCCCCTGGGTACGAGCCGCCGCCCACTCCATCGGGTTGGGTGTCACATGAGAACGAGGCAACGCTTGGAATCCCGGCGCCCAGCGGCGCGTGCCGGCCCCCGGGTGCGGAAGTCCGTGCTCGACCGCTATCTGCCGCACTTCGATGCCGCGCTCCGGCACGGAACGGTCATACCGGGCAGCCCCGAGGATGCGTACGCCTGGCTGGCGCGGTTCGACTTCGCGCAAGCGTGTGTGGACACCGGCCGGGCGGTCGCGCACATGCGGGCGATGCCCCCGTTCATTGCCGGGCTCGCGCGAAGAGCGCAGCGCCTGCCGCCCGGCACGAGGTTCATCCTGGAAGACGCGCTCCGCAATGGGTTCGTCCTGCTGGCCGAGAAACCCGGCCGGCACGTCGTGCTCGGGGCGGTGGGCAAGCTGTGGAAGCCCAAGTTCGAGCTGCTGGAGCTGAGCCGGGACGAGTTCGCGGCCTTCGACGCCCCGAAGTACGTGAAGGCGGTGGTCGGCTTTCTGGTCCTGCCCTATGGCGAGAACCGCGCGTTGGTGAAGTTCGAGTCCCGTTTTCTGGCGACGGATGATTCGGCCCGCGCGCACTTCCTGCGATCCTGGCGTGCCGAAGAGCCGGCGGTCACGTTCTTCATGCGGCGGGTCGTGCAGTCACTGAGGGGCGTCGCCAAGGAGCAGCGGGACGCGGCCGCGGCTCCGCCTCCGTGGCGACGGCCCGCGACGCGGGCCTAGAGTGGAGGAGTCGGATGCCGGGCGCTACAAGACTGGAGGCGGGCAGCCTGTCGCGGCGGTATGACGCCGAGGCCCTGCCCTTCCGGACGACGGACGAGGTGCCGGAGGCCGAAGAGATCCTGGGCCAGCCCCGGGCCGTGCAGGCGATCGAGTTCGGCATGGGGATGCCGAGCCCCGGGTACGGGATGTTCGCCTTCGGTGCGCGGGGGACCGGCAAGCACACGGCGGTCCTCCGCGCCGTGCGGAAGCAGGCCGAGGGCCGGCCGGTCCCGCCGGACCGTTGCTACGTGCACAACTTCGACGACCCCCGCCGTCCGACCCTCATCGAGCTGCCGGCTGGCACCGGGGCCGCGCTCCGCAGCGACATGGAGCGGCTCGTCGACGACCTCCGCACGGCCATTCCGGCCGCGCTCGAGAGCGAGGAATTCCAGCGGCGGCGCCAGGCGGTCGAGGACGAGTACAAGGAGAAGCCCGCGAAGGAGCTCGCCGGAGTCGCAGACCGCGCCCGGCCCGAGGGCCTGGGTCTCCTGACCACCCCCTCCGGCTTTGCGGTCGTCCCGATCCGCGGGGAGGAGGTGCTCTCGAGTGATGAATTCGGCAACCTGCCGGAGCCGGAGCGCGAGCGCCTCCAGGCCCGGATGGCCGCGTATCAGGAGGAGATAGCCGAAGCGCTTCGGCACCTGCCCAGATGGAGCCGCGAGCGGAGGGAGCACTTGCGTCAGCTCGCCGCCGACGCTGCCGGCGCGGCCATCGAGCACATCATGGACGAGCTGCGACGGAAGTACGAATCCCTGCCCAAGATCGTGGGCCATCTCGATGCCATCCGCCGGGACGTGATCGAGCACCTGCAGGACTTCACGCGGGCCGAAGCGCCGCTTCCGGAGATATTCCTGGAGTCGCTCCAGCACCCGTTCGACGGCCGCCGCTCGCTGCGGCGTTACGGGGTCAACCTGCTGGTGGACAACAGCGGCGTGCGCGGGGCACCGGTGGTCGAGGAGGACAACCCGAGTTACGAGAGCCTGTGCGGGCGGGTCGAGCACCTGGTCCAGTTCGGCGCCCTGGTCACGGACCTCGGACTGATCAGGCCGGGCAGCCTGCACCGTGCCCACGGTGGCTATCTGGTCCTGGAGGCACGGAAGGTCCTGCAGGCGCCCTTCGCGTGGGAGGCGCTCAAGCGCGCGCTGAAATCGGGCCAGGTGCGGATCGAATCGCCGGTCGAGTTGCTCAGCCTGGGCCGGACCGTCACGCTCGAGCCCGAGCCCGCCGGGCTGGACCTGAAGGTGGTGCTGCTGGGACCCCCGTCACTCTACTACCTCCTCTCGGCTCTGGATCCTGATTTCGACGAGCTGTTCAAGGTGACGGCCGACTTCACCGACCGGATGCCCGCGACCGCGGAGAACATCGATCGTTACGTCCGCCTCATCGCCACGCTCGCCCGCCGGGAGCAGCTGCCGCCGCTGGATCGCTCGGCGGTCGGACGTCTGCTCGAGGAGAGTGCCCGGCTCGCCGGCCACAAGGACAAGCTCTGCATCCGGTTCACGCCCCTGCTCGATCTGCTGCGCGAGGCCGGCTACTGGGCGCGCCGTGCGGGCGCGGCGGTGGTGGGCGCCGCGCACGTGGACCGGGCACTCGAGGCCCGGATCTTCCGGACCGACCGGCCGCGGGAGCAGATCCTGGAAGAGATCGCACAGGGGACGCTGCTCATCGACACCGCGGGCGCCCGGGTGGGCCAGGTGAACGGGCTGTCGACCGTGTGGCTGGGCGACTTCTGCTTCGCTCGGCCCAGCCGCATCACGGCCCGGGTACGCCTGGGCCAGGGGAACGTGGTGGACATCGAGCGCGAGGTCGAGCTGGGTGGACCCATCCACTCCAAGGGGGTGCTCATCCTCGCGGGCTATCTCGGGGCCCACTACGCCTCCGAGTACCCCCTCTCGCTGGCGGCCAGCCTGGTGTTCGAGCAGTCCTACGCGGACGTGGAAGGCGACAGCGCGTCGGCGGCCGAGCTGGTTGCCTTGCTCTCGGCGCTGTCCGGCGTCCCCCTCCAGCAGTCCATCGCGGTGACCGGCTCGGTCAATCAGCATGGCGCGATCCAGGCCGTCGGCGCCATCAACGAGAAGGTGGAGGGGTTCTTCGAAGCCTGCCGCCTGACCGGTTTGACCGGCCAGCAAGGTGTGGTCATCCCGGCCGCCAACGTCCGCCACCTGGTGGTGAGGCGGGAGGTGGTCGAGGCCGTCGCTGCCGGCAAGTTCCACGTGTACCCGGTGGAGACGGTGGACCAGGCGCTGGAGCTGTTGACCGGCCTCCCCGCCGGGCAGCGCGACCCGTCAGGCGAGTTCCCGGAGGGGAGCGTCAATCAGCTGGTGGCGTCGCGGCTCAGGGACTTCGCGGAGACCTGGCGGCAGTTCAACTCCCCGGCGATCAACGCGGCCGACGCGGTCGCCGGCCGGGCACCGTCCGGTCTCTTCCTGCCGGAATGACGCTCTCCCGTTTCGTGGCGCACCGTTCCCCGGAGCTCGTGTTTCTGGGCACGCGGGGCTACACCGAGATCCGCACCCGCCGCCACCGGCGCCACAGCGCGACGCTGGTCCGCTACCGCGGTCGCTCGGTCATGATCGACTGCGGAAAGGACTGGATGGGCCGGGTCGCGGAGCTCCAACCCGATGCCATCGTGCTGACCCACGCGCACCCCGATCACGCGGGTGGACTCGGCCCGGAGGTGGAGTGCCCGGTGTACGCCCCAAAGGCGACCTGGGCCCGCGTTGCTACGGCAGCCGGAGACCGGCGGGTGCTGCCGGCCCGCTCGCCGACCCGGATCGCCGGGATCCTGTTCGAGGCGTTTCCGGTCGAGCACTCCCTGCTGGCGCCCGCCGTGGGGTACCGGGTCACGGCCGGCCGTGCCCGGTTCTTCTACGTGCCCGACGTGGCCCGGATCCCCCACCGGCGGGAAGCGCTCGGCGCCATCCACCTTTACGTCGGCGACGGGGCCACTCTCACCCGCCCGCTCCTGCGCCGCCGCGGAAGCCGGCTGATCGGGCACGCACCAATCGCGACGCAGCTCGCGTGGTGCGGGCGGGAGAGAGTGCCCGCGGCGATCTTCACCCACTGCGGAACCGGGATTCTCGCGGCCGACGGGCGGCGCCTGGCCGCGAGGCTGCGGGCGATGGGGCGCGAGCGGGGCGTCGAGGCGGGGATCGCCCGGGACGGGCTCCGGATCGTGGTGGGAGCCCCAGCCTTGGACGGCAGGCCACTCCTGGAGCAGTCTACATGCCGCAACGCGTCCTGATCCTCGGCGCCGCGGGCCGCGACTTCCACAACTTCAACGTCTTCTTCCGGGACGATCCGGGCTACGAGGTCGTGGGATTCACTGCGGCCCAGATCCCCAACATCGCGGACAGACGCTACCCGGCGGAGCTCGCCGGCCGCCGCTATCCCGACGGCATCCCGATCGCGCCCGAGAGTGAGCTTACCCGACTGGTCCGGGAGCGCGCGGTCGACGTGGTGGTACTCAGCTACAGCGATGTCTCCCACGAGCACGTGATGCACCTCGGCTCGGAAGCGCTCGCGGCAGGCGCCGACTACCTCCTGCTCGGCCCCAGGCACACCATGCTTCGGGCGAAGCATCCGGTGGTGGCCGTGGGCGCCGCGCGCACCGGCGCGGGGAAGAGCCAGGTCACCCGGCGGGCGGCGGCCGTCCTTGCGGACCTCGGCCGGCGAGCCGTGGTGGTCCGCCACCCCATGCCATACGGGAACCTCGTCGATCAGGCGGTCCAGCGGTTCGCGACCTACGAGGATCTCGAGCGCCAGCGGGTCACGATCGAGGAGCGTGAGGAATACGAGCCGCTGATCGCGGCCGGCCGCGTGGTGTACGCGGGTGTGGACTACGAGCGCATCCTCCGCCAGGCGGAGCAGGAGGCCGACGTCCTGATCTGGGATGGCGGCAACAACGACTTCCCGTTCCTCGTGCCCGACCTGATGGTCGTGGTGCTGGATCCCCACCGGGCGGACCACGCGCTCCACTATCACCCCGGGGAGACCAACGTGCGCCTCGCCGATGTGGTCGTCATCAACAAGGTGGACACGGCCGGGCTGTCGCAGATCGAGGTCGCGCGAAACACCGTCCGGGCCCTCAACCCGAGGGCCGAGCTCATCGAGGCCGCGAGTCCGATCCTGGTGCAGGACGGGGAGCGGATCCGCGGCAAGCGCGTGCTCGTCGTCGAGGACGGCCCCACGGTGACTCATGGCGGGATGCCGTTCGGGGCCGGCTGGGTAGCCGCGCGGCGCTACGGGGCGGCGGAGATCGTGGATCCGCGCCCGCACGCCGTGGGCTCGATCCGCGAGACGTTCGCGGCTTTCCCGGAGACCAGGGAGGTGCTCCCGGCCATGGGCTATGGCGACGCCCAGTTGAAGGAGCTGGCCGAGACGATCCGGCGCGCGCCGGCCGATCTGGTCGTCGCGGGCACCCCCATCGATCTGGGCCGCCTGCTGGACGTCGACCGGCCCGTGATCCGGGTCCGCTACGAGCTGCAGGAGATCGGCGAGCCGACCCTGCGGCAGGTGCTCGAGCGGTTCGTCGGCAGGGCCGGTCGCCGGCCGCGGCCGTGAATCGCTGGCCGGCCGGCGGCCTCAGCCGGATGAGGCGCCGGCGTGTGACCAGAGCGACTCGACCACCCGGGGCAGTGCCGCGGGCGTCTCGCCGGCGACCAGCGGACGGCCCGCGCTGTGCCACGCCGTGGTGCCGCCGGTCACGGTCGCCACCAGCTCGAAGCCCATCTGCCTGAGGAACTGCGCCGCGCGCACCGAGCGCATGCCGTGCTGGCAGATCGCGATCAGCAGCCGGTCGAGCGGCAGCTCGCCGAGCCGGGAGGCGAGGTCGGCCTGCGGGATGTTGACCGCCCCGGGCACGTGCCCGTGCAGGTACTCCTCCGGCTCCCGCACGTCGATGAGGACGGCGCTCCGGTCAGCCAGGGGCAGCGCGTCGATGGCGATGGCCTCGACCGCGGGCGCGGCGGTGAGCATGGCCCACGGCATGTCGGCCGCGCCGCGGTTGGTCGCCTCGATCGCGGTCATGTTGAGCGGCCGCGCGGGGATGCCGGTCGTGATCGCGGAGACGAACGGGTCGTGCTCGAGGTGCAGCATCGGATTGAACCGCCGCTCGAACCCGATCGTGGTGCTCGGCCGGCCGCACATCCCCTTGCCGCAGGGCCCCTCGAAGTGCCCCGGAAACACCGACACCCAGTCCGGCAGCTCCAGCAGGCGCCGCATGCTGGCGAACTGCGCCTCGGCGTCGCCGCCCCCGAAGTCGGGGCGG
>DASUAH010000220.1:0-4892 GCA_035763885.1 Gemmatimonadales bacterium | reverse complement strand
CCGGAGCGCGAGCGCGGCGCCGGCGTTTTCGCCGTTCCGGGTGATGAGGCTGGCGGCGCCGTAGGTGGAGACGATGCCGATGGTGAGCAGCAACAGGGTGACGAGGCCGAGGAGCCGCGTCTCCCAGCGCAGCTCACCCGGATGGCGCATTGGCGGCATCACAGCGCCTCCACCGCCGCGCGGAACCGGTCACCGCGCTGCTCGTAGTTGTCGAACATGTCGTAGCTGGAGCACGCCGGCGAGAGCAGCACGGCGTCGCCCGGCCGGGCGAGCCGCCGCGCCGTCGCGAGCACCTCGTCGAAGGTCGCCGCGGGCACCACCACGAGCGCGGCGCCCAGATCCTGCACGATGAGCGGCTGCGCTTCTCCGTACGCCACCACCGCGCGGCAGCGGGGCCGGAGCCGGTCGGCCAGCCGGCTGTACGGCTCCCCCTTGTGCCGCCCGCCGAGCAGCAGGACGAACGGGCGGTCGAGCGCCGCGATCGCCACCTCGGTGGACGTGACGTTGGTGGACTTGGAGTCGTTCACCCAGAGCACCCCCTCGACCTCGCGGATCGGCTCCACCCGGTGCGCGATCGCGCGGAACGAGCGCAGCCCCGCGGCAATGGGATCCACCGTGCCCCCGAGCCGCCAGACCACCAGCGCCGCGGCGAGCGCGTTGGCGACGTTGTGGTCGCCGAGGAGGGGCAGCTCGTTCCGGCCGAGCAGCGGTGTCCCGCCGACCACCAGCCGCCCGGCGGCCCGATCGTACCAGGCGTCGGCCTGCTGGCGGATGGAGAAGCGCAGATGGGTGCCCGGCACGGCGGCCACCATCCTCCGCACCGCCGGGTCGTCGGCGTTGGTCACCCAGACCGAGTCCGCGTCGGCGTTGGCGAAGAGCAGCGCCTTGTCGCCGTAGTATTCCTCCAGCGTCGCGTAGCGGTCGAGGTGGTTGGGCGCGAGGTTGGTGAGGAGCCCGATGGCCGGCTTGAGGTGCGGAGCGTCGTGCAGCTGGAACGACGACAGCTCCAGCGCGAGCCAGTCGGGCGCGTCGGCCGCGCGGGCGACCTCGCAGAGCGGACGCCCGATGTTGCCGGCGACCTCGGCCCGCACCCCGCAGGCGGCGAGCAGGTGCGCCACCAGCGAGGTGGTCGTGGTCTTGCCGTTGGTGCCGGTGATCGCGACGCACCGCGTGCCCCGGAGCTCGGTGAACCCGAGGTCCACCTCGGCGACGATCCCGAGCCCCAGGCGGCGGGCCGCCGCGAGCGCCGCTGCATCGGGCGGCACGCCCGGCGACACGACCAGCGCGCAGCATTCCGCGATGCGGGCGAGGTCGTGGCGCCCGAGCTCCACGTCGGCACCAGCGGCCCGGAGCTCCCGCGCCTGGGCCTGGAGCCGGGGGCCGGTGCCGGCGTCGGAGGCATACACCGGCAGCCCGCGATCGCGCAGGAGCAGCGTCGCCGCTACGCCGCTCCGCGCCAGCCCCAGGACCGCCACCTCACCGCCGCTCTGCCGCCACTCCTCGATCATCACCGCACCTTGAGCGTCGAGAGCGCGAGCAGCCCGCACAGCAGACCCAGGATGTAGAACCGCGTCACCACCGTCGTCTCCGCCCAGCCGAGCTTCTCGAAATGATGGTGCAGCGGCGCCATCCGGAACACCCGGTGCGCGTCGGCGTACTCGCGGCCCCGCGTCCGCTTGAACCACTTGTAGGTGCCCGTCTGTACCAGCACGGACAGCGCCTCCGCGACGAACACGCCTCCGATCAGCAGCAGCAGGAACTCGGCCTTGAGCAGGATCGCCACCGTGCCGATCGCGCCGCCGATGGCGAGGCTCCCGGTATCGCCCATGAACACTTGCGCCGGGTGCGCGTTGAACCAGAGGAACCCGATGGTGCCGCCCATGAGCGCCGCGCAGAAGACGGTCAGCTCACCGGCACCCGGCAGGTAGAAGAGGTTGAGGTAGGTCGTCGTGTCCACGCGGCCGAAGAGGTAGGCGAAGACCGCGAAGCCGAATGCCGCGATCCCCGCGAGCCCCGTGGCCAGGCCGTCGAGCCCGTCGGTGAGGTTCACCGCGTTGCTGGTGCCGGTGATCACGCAGGTCACGAAGATGACGTACAGCCAGGGCGCGAAGTTCACGACGAGATACTTGAAGAACGGCAGTGTCGTCGCGGTGGGCGGGATGGTCGGCGGCGGCACCACCGGCCAGAGCAGCAGGAAGAGCCCGAGCAGGACGCCGAAGCTGCACTGCCCGACCAGCTTGTACTTGGCGACCAGCCCGCGTGACTTCCCCTGCACGATCTTGAGGTAGTCGTCGATGAAGCCGATGCACCCCATCCAGAGTGTCGAGATCATCGCCACCAGCACGAACCGGTTGGTCAGCGGCGCCCAGAGCAGCGTGGGCACGATGGTCGCCAGCAGGATGATGAGCCCGCCCATCGTCGGCGTCCCGCGCTTCGACTGGTGGCTCGCCGGCCCCTCCGCCCGGATCACCTGCCCGATCTTCCGCGCCCGCAGCCGGGCGATGATCGGCGGTCCCGCGACGAACGCGAGCAGCAGTGCCGTGACGGTGGCGCCGGCGGCGCGGAAGGAGATGTAGTTGAAGAGATTGAAGACGATGAAGTGCTTGCCGAGCGGCGCGAGCAGGTGATAGAGCATCGGACCTCGGTCAGGGTCGGTGCGCGCGGGCGAGAAGCTCGGGAAGTATACGTTCGAGCGCCACCCCGCGGGATGCCTTCAGCACCACCAGCTCGTCGCCGCGCAGCCGCTGGGCGACCGGCGTTGCGATCGCCGCCGCGTCGGGCGCGGTGACCAGCCGATCACCCAGCGTCGCCGCGTACGGCGCGAGGGCGGGCACGAAGTCGCCTACGGCCGCCAGCAGATCGGGCCCGAGCGCGACGAGCGCCTCGGCCACGCGGGCGTGGAGCTGCGGCGCCTCGCGACCGAGCTCCCGCATGGTCCCCGCGACGAACACGAGCCGCCGGCCGCGGCGCAGCTCCGCCGCCGTGGCGATCGCCGCCAGGAACGACTGCGGGTTGGCGTTGTAGCAGTCGTTGAGAATGGTGAGCCTTCCCTGCTGCACGAGCTCGCTGCGTCCGCCCGGGAACACGAGGCCGCCGAGCGCGGCCGCGCAGGCGTCGAGGTCGAGCCCGAGCTCCTCGGCTACGGTCCAGGCCAGCATGGCGTTGGCCGCGAGGTGCCGGCCGGGATACGGGATCGTGAAGCGGCGGCCGGCCACCTCGACCGTAGGCCGTCCACGCTCGTCGGTCGTCAGGCGCTCGGGAGTGCGCTCGGCGCCGTCCAGCCCCGCGACCCGCACCCGCCGGGCGAGCGAGCGCGCCCGCCGGGCGAGCTCGGGCGGGGTGGTGCCCACGACCGCCAGCGGCACGTCCCGCACCAGGGCGAGCTTCTCGCTCATGACCCCGCCGAGCGACCCGAAGCCCTCGAGGTGCCCCTCCCCCACGTTGGTCACCACGGCGACCGACGGCTCGACGATCTCCCGGTAGCGCGGGATCTCGCCCGGCGCGTTGGCACCGGCTTCCACCACGAGCGCCTCGACATCGGCAGGCGCCTCGAGGATGGTGAGCGGTACGCCGACGAGGTTGTTGTTGTTCGCTCGCGTGGCGTGGGTGCGCCAGCGGGTCCGGAGCACCGCGGCCAGCATCTCCTTGGTGCTGGTCTTCCCGTTGGATCCGGTCACCGCGACCACAGGGCCCGCGAGGCGGCGGCGGCGGGCGCGCGCCAGGTCGCCGTAGGCGCGGAGCGTGTCGTCCACTTCGAGCAGCGCCAGGCCGGCGATCGGCGCGGTACCGCGCCGCACCAGGGCGGCCCCCGCTCCGGCCGCGGCCGCGGCGGCCAGGTGGTCGTGCCCGTCGAAGCGCTCCCCCTTGAGCGCAACGAAAAGGGCGCCGGGCCGCAGGCTGCGCGTGTCGGTGGAGATCTCCGAAAAAGTGAGCAGTGGGGAGCGAGCAGCGAGCAGGTGCTTCTCTGTCAGACCGAGCGCGGTCCGGACGTCGGCCTCGGTCCACGGAGGGGTAGTCGTCAATTCCTGCTCACTGCTCACTGCTCACCGCTCACTTCTCGGCGAACGATCTCCCGCTCGTCGAACGGCCGTCTCTCGGTTCCCACGATCTGGTAGGTCTCGTGCCCCTTCCCGGCCAGCAGGATGGTGTCGTCCGGCGCGGCGTCGGCCAGCGCGTGCCGGATCGCCGCGAGCCGGTCGGGGATTCGGAGGTGCGGCACGCCGGCCATGCCCCGTTCGACCTCGTCGAGAATCGCCTCGGGATCCTCGGTCCGCGGGTTGTCGGACGTGGCGATTGCCAGGTCGGCGTGAACCGCGGCCAGCCGGCCCATGAGCGGGCGCTTGCCGCGATCGCGGTCGCCGCCACACCCGAAGACCACCACCAGCCGGCCCCGGGTGAGCGGCCGCAGGGTCTTGAGCGCGCGCTCCAGCGCATCGGGGGTGTGCGCGTAGTCGCGCAGCACGACACAGGGGTGGTCAGTCAGCCGCTCCATCCGCCCCGGCACCTGCGGCGCCGAGCCCAGCCGGTCCGCCACCTCCGCGGGAGGCAGGCCCAGTGCCACAGCGCCGGCCGCGGCGGCGAGCGCGTTGGCGACGTTGAAGTCGCCGAGGATCGGCAGTGTCACCGGTGCCGATCCGAAGCGCCCGGCGAGCGTGAAGCGACTCCCGCGCGCCTCGAGCACGAGATCGCACCCGCGCACGTCGGCCTCCGGCCGCAGCCCGAAGGTCAGCCGCCGCCCGCCGCGCGGCAGCGCGCGCCAGGCGTCCTCGTCCGCGCCCACGACCACGACGCCCGTCGCGCCGAGCATCCCCGCGAGCTTCAGCTTGGCCGCCAGGTACGCAGCCATGGTGCCGTGGTAATCGAGATGGTCGCGCGTGACGTTGGTGAACACG
>DASUAH010000219.1:0-2115 GCA_035763885.1 Gemmatimonadales bacterium | reverse complement strand
CGTCGGGCGAGCGGCGCGGGGCGGCCACCTCCTGGCCCGCGAGGGGGCCGGGGATCGCGGCGAGCGGGAGCGCAAGCGCTGCCCGCCGCGCCAGCGCTCCGAGGTGGGGGATTCGTATCCCGAGTCTGCCTCCCACAAAGGGCCCGAAGCCGATCATGTTCCCTCCCAGCGCGCATCCGCGTGCGACCTGGCGGGCCGGGCGTAGTATGCCTCGCACTCCGGCTCGCGCCCCCGCACGACACGCTTCCCCCGGCACGGCCCCGACAGCGCCGTAACGGCCGTGCACTGGCCGGTGTGGCGGTCGCTCTGGAAGTAGATCACCACCCAGTCCCGGGTCTTCCCCAGCTCGTGGGCCAGGGCGGTATTGGAGAAGAGTGCCGTGTAGTCCCACTCACCCTTCCGGGCGTGCAGGACCGGCAGCCATGCCCGGCGCTGGGGATTGAACCGCCGCGGGGTGATCTTCCGCAGCGTGCCCGCCCTGGCCCCCTGCCGGTATTCCTCGTCCAGCTCGAGCAGGTCGGCAAGCGGCGGGTCGTGCTCCGGCACATGGCCCGGCCGCCGGCGCGCCAGCCGGGTTCCGAGCGACTCACGGATGGCCGCCAGGCGCTTCGGGCCGATCCCCTCGAACGCGGCGAGCCGCCCATCGTGCGCCGCCAGCTCCAGCTCCTCCAGCGAGTCGATCCCCAGCTCGGCGTGCAGCCGCTTCGCCAGCGTGGCCCCCACGGCCGGCACCGAGCGGAGGAGCGCGACCGGGTCCGCCGCACCGCGCAGGTCGTCGAGCAGCGGCAGCCGGCCCGTGTCCACGTACTGCCCGATCATCCGCGCGAGCGCAGCGCCGATGCCCGGCAAGGCCTCGAGTCCCTCTATCCCCTCGCGCGCGATGATCGCCGACACCGGCTCACCGACCGCGCGCAGGGTCTCGGCCGCACGGCGATAGGCCCGGATCCGGAACGGGTTCGCGCCGTGGTCGTCGAGCAGCCGCGCGATCTCCTCGAACCTGTCGGCCAGCGTCCGGTTGAGCGACGCGTCCGCCGGCTTGCCGCGCACTTTCATGGTGCCTCCCTCGCGCCTCTCCGGTGCGGAGGCTCCTAACTTACTGCGCCCGCTGGCGGGGGTCTGGTCCCGGACGGTACATTAGCCCCTCCCTCGTCCGGTACTGGCAGGTCCGTGATGCGTGCTCGCCCGCGCGGCGGTCGTGTTCCGGTCATTGCCGCCCTCGTGCTGCTGCACGGCGGCACCTATTTCGTCGTCACCCGGGCGACCCTGCTCCGCCCGGCCGGCGCGTTGCGCGACTTCACCACGCCGCTCGACGCGCTCATTCCTCACCTTCCCTGGACCTGGCCGCTCTACTGGATCGCGTACCCCTTCGTGATCCTGGGCGGGGGGGCGACGCTGCTGCGCCTGCCCGACCCGTCGTTCCGCCGCGCGGTCGGCGCGCTGGTGGCGATGATCCTCGTCGGCGCGATCGTCCAGATCGCATTTCCGGCGCGCGCACCCTGGCCGGCCAGCCCGGCCGCCGCGCAGCGTCGCTTCCACGAGTCGCCCCTCGTGCTTCCCTACGCCACCCTCCCCTCGATGCACGTGGCGTTCACCCTGTTCGCCGCGGGCGTCCGTGCGCTCACGATGGCCACCCGGGCGTCGTACCTCGCCGGCGCGGTCGTCGTGCTGCTCGTGACCGTCGGCACGCTGACGCTCAAGGAGCACGTGGCGCTGGATGCGCTCACCGGGCTCGCGCTCGCGGCCGCGACCCTGGCCTGGTGGCGGAGGCCGGCGCGGTGACGGCGGCCCTCCCGTCTCCGACGATCCGCGAGCACTGGCGCATCCGCGGCGTGGCCGGGCGGGCGGGGGAGCGCGCCTTCGCGGAGGCCGCGCGTCGCGTGTACGCTCGCGACCCGCAGTGGACCCCGCCGCTCCCCGGCGAGCTTCGCGACATGTTCGATCCGGACTCGAATCCCCCGCTCCGGGCGATGCGGTGGTGTCGCTGGCTGCTGGCCGACGGCGACCGAGCCTGCGGCCGCGTCGCGGCGTTCGCGCCGGCAGCCAGACCCGAGGTGGGCTACTTCGGCTTCTTCGAGTGCCCCGACGATGCCGGCATCGCCCGGGCCCTGCTCGGCG
>DASUAH010000218.1:0-11881 GCA_035763885.1 Gemmatimonadales bacterium | reverse complement strand
CACGCGCATCGCGTCCGCTGACCGCGGCCTCGTCATCATCGCAGGGGTGAGCGGGAGCGGCCGGAGCTCCACGGTCGCGGCCATGGTGCACCACATCAACCGGACGCAGCAGAAGCACATCGTCACCATCGAGAACCCGATCGAGTTCCTGCACCGCGATCTCAACTGCTCGGTCACGCAGCGCGAGGTGGGGGTGGACACCGAATCGCTCGCGGTGGGCGTACGCGCCGCGCTGCGCCAGGACCCCGACGTCGTCGTCATGGGCGACATGGCCGACGCCGAGACCGTGGACACCGCGATCAAGGCCGCCGAGACGGGGCGCCTCGTCATCGCGACCATGCCGACGCCCGACGCGACCACTACCGTCGAACGGCTGATCGCGACGCTGTCGAGGGACGAGCGCGAGGTCGGCCGGATGCGCTTCTCCGAGGCGGTGCGGGCGGTGGTGGCGCAGCAGCTGCTGCCGCGGCCGGGCGAACAGGGGCGGGTGGCGGCGGTGGAGGTGCTCATTGCGACCCCGGCCATCCGGAGCTGCCTCAAGGCCGCAGACCGGATGGGCGAGCTCAAGCGCCTCGTGGCCGACGGCAAGGACCAGGGGATGCAGACCTTCGAGGAGCACCTGAGCGAGCTCGTCGCGGAGGAGCGGATCAGCGCCGAGACGGCGCGCGGCGCGCTCATTCCCACCCCGAGGCCCGTCTCCGGGTCGAAACGCGGGTCGAGGCAGGCGGGTGGCGGCTGATCCCTCCGGGCTTCCCCATCATCCGGAGGCCTGGAGCACCGCCGCCGCGGTGCTGGCGCTGACGCGGGAGTCCGGCTCGCCCGGCCTGGCGGAAGCGCGCGAGCTGGTGGCCCGGCACCTCCGCGCCCGCGGCTACGCGGTCGCGATCGAGCCCTTCCGCTGCACCGCATCGACCCTGCTCGTGCTGCCCATCCTGGGCGCCGGGGTGGGCTGGCTCGCGCTGCTCGTCGTCCCGCTGCTGGTTCTTCCCGGGCCGCCGCGGTGGTCCGCGCTCGCCCTGTGGCTCGCGGGCGCGGCGAGTCTGGCGCTTCTGGCGGGCGGGATCGGGGCGGGACGCGCCCCCGCGCCGCTCGGCGGGCCGCCGCGGGACGACGCCAACCTGATCGCCACCCGGTCGCCCGAGGTGCGGCGCTGGATCGTGGCGCACCTCGACACCAAGGCGCAGGGGCACTCGCTGGCCGGGCGGCTGGTGGCGGTCTGGCTGCTGGTGGCCACGGCGCTTCTGCTCACGGCGGCGACGGCGGCGCGGCTGGCGGCGCCGCTGCCGGCCGCGGCTGCCGCGGGCGTGACGGCGACCGCGCTCGTGGCGGGAGCGCTCGCCGCACGAGGACGGCTGCGGGGTGGGTCGCGCGGGGCGCGGGACAACGGGAGCGGCGTGCTCGCGGCCCTCGCCGCGGCCGACGCGCTCGGGGACGGGGCCACGGGCATCCTGATCACCGGCGGCGAGGAGCTCGGCCTGGCGGGCGCGCGGGCGTTCGCCGGCGAGCACCCGGCGAAGGTGCGCGGCGCGACCGTCGTCAACTTCGATACCCTCGACGACCGGGGACCGCTCTGGGTGGTGAGCCACGACGCGGCGGGCGACGCGCTGGCGGCGCGCGCGGCGGCCCGGCTCGGCGGCATCGGGCTCGACGTGCGGCGGCGGCGGCTGCCGCTCGGGATCCTCACCGACAGCCTGGCCCTCGCCCGCGCGGGTGCCGCGGCGATCACCATCGCCCGCCTCGACTGGGACACGCTGCGCCGGCTGCACACGCCGAGCGACACGCCCGATGGGCTGGCGTTCGCGACGGCGCTCGCCGTGGGGCGAGCGATCGGCGGCGAGGTGATTTGACGTTGGTGGCGTGCGCGGATACAATTCCACGAGGATTCGCGAGCCCCCCGCGGGGCTTTTTTATTGGCTGCCGGAGGCGCGATGTTCGACGCGGGCACCGCCTGCGTAGTGGTCGTGGGCGCCCAGTGGGGTGACGAGGGCAAGGGCAAGCTCGTCGACGTGCTCGCCGAGCGGGCCCATATGGTCGTGCGCTACCAGGGCGGCGCGAACGCCGGCCATACCGTGGTGACCGGCGACACGCAGTTCATCCTGCAGCAGATCCCATCGGGGATCCTGCATCCCCGGGTCACCTGCGTGGTGGGCAACGGCGTGGTGCTGGATCCCGACCAGTTCTTCGCCGAGCTGGACGCGCTCCACGCCAAGGGGATCGACTCCGCCGGGCGGCTCTTCGTCTCCGACCGCGCGCACCTCGTGCTGCCCTGGCACAAGCTGCTCGACTAGGCGAGCGAACGCAGCCAGAACATCGGAACGACCGGCCGCGGCATCGGTCCGACGTACGAGGACAAGTACGGCCGCCGCGGGCTCCGGGTCGGCGATCTTCGGCGGCTCGAGTGCGTGCTGCCGCT
This sequence comes from Gemmatimonadales bacterium, assembly GCA_035763885.1. Classification (GTDB taxonomy): domain Bacteria; phylum Gemmatimonadota; class Gemmatimonadetes; order Gemmatimonadales; family GWC2-71-9; genus DASQPE01. The sequence continues at coordinate 9,468 of DASUAH010000218.1, read as the reverse complement.
GCTGGCGGAGCGGGTGGAGCGGGCCAATCGGCTGCTGGGGATGCTGGGCAGCGCCGATCGGGTGGAGCTGGGCGCGCTCCGGGCGCTGCTGGAGCGCTGGGCACCCCGCCTCCTTCCGCTCACCGCCGACACCGGGCTCCTGGTGCACCGGGCGCTGGGCGCGGGGCGCCGCGTGCTGCTCGAGGGCGCCCAGGGCGCCCTGCTCGACGTGGACCAAGGTACCTACCCGTTCGTCACCTCGTCCAACACCACGGCCGGCGGCGCTGCGGTGGGCGCGGGCATCGGCCCGACCGCGATCCACGGCGTGCTCGGCGTGGTGAAGGCGTACACCACGCGGGTGGGAAACGGGCCGCTGCCGACCGAGGCGGTCGACGCCGCGGGCGAGCGGCTGCGCGAGCTCGGCGGCGAGTTCGGGGCCGTGACCGGCCGGCCGCGGCGCTGCGGTTGGTTCGACGCGAACGTGGTGCGCTACTCGGCGCGGGTCAACGGCCTCACGGGGCTGGCGGTCACCAAGCTCGACGTGCTCGACAGCTTCGAGGCAATCCCGGTGGGCATCGCGTACCGCCTCGACGGTGGCTCGTGTGCCGACGTGCCGTCCGAGGTGGACGTGCTGGCGCGGGTGCAGCCGGTCTACGAGCGGCTGGCCGGCTGGCGCCGGCCGACCGGTGAAGCCCGGCGTCTGGCGGACCTCCCGCGCGAGGCACGCGCCTACCTCGAGCGGTTGCAGGAGCTGGCCGGCGTCACGGTGCGGTACGTGAGCGTCGGCACCCGACGGGATCAGATCATCGAGGTGTGAGAGGCTCACGGAGAGCACCATGCGCGAAGAGCAGACGCATCTCCTGGTCATCGGCGCCGGGCCCTGCGGCCTCGCGGTCGGCATCGCCGCGAAGCAGGCGGGGCTGCCGTGCATTCTGCTCGACCGCCGGAATATCGTGTCGACGATCGAGCGCTACCCCCTCGCGATGACGTTCTTCTCGACTCCCGAACGGATCGAGATCGGGGACGTGCCGTTCGTGGCGAGCCACGAGAAGCCGACCCGGCGCGACGGGCTCATCTACTACCGCCGCGTGGCCGAGCACTACGCGCTCGACATCCGGCCCGGCGAGGAGGTCACCGACGCGCGCCGCGAGCCGGACGGCCGCTTCCGGCTCTCGGTGCGGCGCCCGCACGACCACACGACGTATCTCGCGGAGGCGGTGGTGTTCGCGACCGGGTACTTCGACAATCCCAACCTGCTCGGCGTGCCGGGGGAGGCACTGCCGCACGTGGCACACTACTTCACCGAGGGTCATCCGTTCTGGCACCGGAACGTGGTGGTGATCGGGGCGGGGAACAGCGCGGTGGACGCGGCCCTGGAGTGCTGGCGGGCGGGCGCGCGCGTCACGCTGGTTCACTTCGGCGAGGCCCTGGACCGGTCGGTGAAGGCCTGGGTGCTGCCGGACATCACCAACCGCGTCCGGGAAGGGAGCATCGCGGTGCGGTGGCGGTCGCGGGTCCGGGCGATCACGCCCACGCACGTGGAGATCGCCACCGACGGCCGGCCGGGCACCGAGCTGCTGGCGGCCGACGCCGTGCTGGCGATGACCGGCTATCATGCCGACACCGACCTGCTCCGGCGTCTGGGGGTGCCGGTGGATCCCGACAGCGGCATCCCGGCTCACGACGAGCGCACCATGGCGACGCCGGTCGCCGGGTGCTACCTGGCGGGGGTCATCGCGAGCGGCAACGACGCCAACCGCCTGTTCATCGAGAACGCCCGCGGCCACGGCGAGCTGATCGTCCGGGATCTGCTGGCCCGCCGGGCGGCGGCGTCGCGAAGCCGCCCCCGCGCAGTCTAGGGCACGCCGTCAGGCGGCCTGCACGACCCGCCGGCTGTCCCATTCCCGCATCATGCGCACGAAGGCGCGTGCGATGGCCGGATCGAACTCGACGCCGGCGCGAGTCTGGATGTAGTCGAGAGCGGGCTCGGACTCCCAGGCGTCACGGTACGGCCGCTGGGTCCGCAGCGCGTCGTACACGTCGCATACGTGGACCAGACGGCTGGCATACTCGGCGCCGCGCGGGAAGTGCAGACGCGGGTAGCCTCCCCCATCGATCATCAGGTGATGCTCGTAGGCGACGCTGGCCGCCAGGTCGAGATCGTCGTCGCGATCGAGGATGATGCGGGCGCCTTCCACCGGGTGCCGCTCCACGACCCTGCGTTCGGCGGGCGTCAGCTTCCCGGGCTTCACCAGAATCTCGTGGGGGATGCGGATCTTCCCCAGATCGTGGAGGAGCGCGGCCAGGCCGACGGTCCGGACGGCTCCCTTGCCCAGCTCGAGGTATTCCGCGAGCGCCATGGCCAGCACCGACACGTTCATCGAGTGGGAGGTCGTGTACTGGTCGAACTCCTTGAGCTCGAGCAGGGGGATGACGATGGCGCGATCGGCGTGCATCGCCAGCGAGAGGGAGCGGACCACCGCCTCCGCCTCGGCAAGGGGCAGCGCGACGCCGGCGCCCACCTCGCGGTGCAGCCAGCCGACCGCGTCGCACTCTTCGCGCAGCGTGTATGACAGCGTCGCGATCGGGAGCGGCTCCGACCGGGCGGCGGGCGCGTCGTTGCCGCGGAGCGTGAGGTTGCCCCAGCGGATGTTGCTCAGGCCCATCTGCCAGACCTCGGCCGAGTCGGTCGATCGCCAGCCAAACCTCGCGGCCAGATGATCGAGAAAGCGCTCCAGCTCATCGACGGATACCGGCCCGGCGAACTCGAGCCGCTCGATGCCCGCCTCCGCCAGCCGCCGGCCCCACTCCCAGCCCTCCAGCTCGGGCAACACCTCCTGGCCGTACAACACTTCGCCCGGGAGGAAGGTGAATTGCACGCGCTGAGGGAGGTCCTGCAGCTCGCGGAGCCGCTCGCAGGCGCCGGTGATCGCCCGCCCGGACACCGGGTGATTCGTGCCGTACAGATTGAGGCTCGCCAGCGCCTGGGAGAGCGCCGTCAGGAACCGCACGGCCGCGCTCACATCCGCCTCTGCCGGGCGGCTGACGCATACGCGTGCACCGGACGCCAGATCGCCAGAGCCAGCGTCCTCGCACCCGCGCGGGCCTGGCCCCAGTAGGCCGCGAGCGACCCCGCCAGCGGGGACCGCGGCGACGGCGGGACGCGGCCGAGGGCCCGCGCCGCTCGCGCGCACAGCTCGGGGTCCCGCTCCGAATCGGCGGCGATCCGCTCCAGCACGGGCACCGCATCCCGGGAGTACGCCTGCTGTGCCGCCGCGAGGGCGAGGAGGAGGACGCGCTCGTCGGGGTCCTGCAGCGCGGCGAGCAGGGCGGGCGCGCGGAGCTCGGCCCTTCCCAGTGCCAGCTTGAACGCCTCTCGCCTGACGATCGGGTGCGGGTGGGTGGCGTAGTCGAGCGGCGTGAAGTGCTCCGGCCAGCTCGCCGTGCGCTGCAGCAGAGTCATCAGGTTGCGCTGGACGTACCACTCCGCCGCGGGCAGGCGCGCCGCCGCCGCCTCGGCCGCCGCCTGGTCGAAGTCGGCAAGGATGCGCAGGAGCCAGGCCCGGGCAGGCCGGTCCGGGGTGGTCGCGAGGTGATCGAGCAGCGGCTCGATCGCCGCCGGGCCCAGCTGCGCGACGAACATCCGGGCGAGCTCGCGGTCGAGAGGCTGGGTCTGGAGCACGGTGGCCAGCCGGTTCGGCGTCACGACGCGGCCCCACACGAAGTCCGTGGCCGCGCCCCGCGGCGCCGCGCGAAGGATCTCCAGGAGCCGCCCGAACCGGCCCCGGGAGAGCAGAACGTCGACCGCCGCCACCGCCCGTGGGCCGGTGCATCCGATCTCCAGCGCCATCTGCAGGATGCCCTCGGGCTCGGCCTCGGCCGAAGAGGGCAGCGCGAAATCCCAGGTGCGGTCCCGCACCATGCCGTCCAGGATCGCGGTGTACCCCCCGGGATTCGGATCGGCGAGCTGCCACCCGCTCACGAGGCGCGCCACATTCTGCCGCAGGGCGCCGTCGGCTTCCGTGCGCCGCTGGTCATCGCCGTGCTCCGCATGGTGGGCGAGCTTGTGCAGCAGCCGGAGGAGATGGTGCGAGATCGTCTGCTGCGAGACGTCCGCGGCAGCCTCGAGCACCTGAACCACCGCGTCCACGGCCAGCACCTGCGAGGCGTTCAGCGTGAACTGCCGCACGACCTCCTGATCGGCCCCCGCCTCCAGCAGGCGCCGGAGCGTCCCGGGCTCGAAGTTGGCGATCAGCGTGGAGACCCGCTGCCGCAGCCGGTCTTCCGCAGGGCTGACGCGGCCCGACATCTCCTCGGCGATGCGGGTGAGGTAGTCGAGCACGACCCGGTCGTAGGCTACCTCGCCGGTCTGACTCTCGATGGCCTGAGCCACCATCGGAGCATCGGGTTCGGAGGTTCCGAGCGCGAGCTGCGCCAGTGCCACCCACAGCTCGTCGGCCTCGCGCGTGTTCTCCTGAGGGTTGAGCGGCTCCTCGCGCAGCGCGAATCGATCGTAGTCCACCGGCGCCAGCTGGAGGTGCTCCCAGTGGCTGATCTGCGCCAGCCGGCGGCCGAGAGGCCCCTCCCCGCGGAGCGGGTCGGCGGAGAGCGCGCCGAGGACGTCGTCGACCTCCCCGAGCGTTATGCCCGCCTCGAACCGGATGGAGGTCAACTGGTGGCGGTGCAGCCGTACGGCGAGGTCGCGGAGCAGTGCGTTGCGGGGGTCAGTGGCAACGCTCTCGACCAGCAGATGTCGGTGGGCAATGCCGAGGGCGAGCGAGCCGCGGGATTGCAGCAGGGACTCGAGGCGGTGCACGAACCGCTCGGTCGCGTTGCGCAGCTGGGGGTGCCCGTCCGGATACATCGAGCGGTTGTGCAGGACGATCGAAAACTCGACCAGAAAGTCCGCGAGCTCCCGCGGCAGCACCGCCTTCTGGCGCGGTCCGGAGCGCGGCTCGGCCCCGGCCTCGGTACGGGCGCGAGGCGGTTCGGTGGGTGCGTCCTCTGGGCTCGACGTGCCGCGCATGCGGATCCCGACGGTTAGAGCGACCCCTGGTCCGGCGAGGATGTGCAAGATCGAGGCCTCCCCCCGGGTCAACGAACGCGCTGCCGCGCAGCAGATTGCGAAGATCGAGTCGGGCGGGCGCGGGCAGGGGGGCGGGGTAATCCGGCAGGTCCCGTCGTCTTGCGAGAAGCGGCCGGGCTCGAAAGTGCTGGAGACACCCGTGAAAGTACTGGAGATCAGCCTCTGAAAGTACTCGAGGTCAGCCTCTCAAAGTGCTGGAAGTCACGGATGTAAAGGACGATGGTACAGCATGTTGGAGGGGCCGGTCGAGCTCAGTCCAGGTAGCCGTCCTTGGCGAAGCTGTCGATGATGCGTCGGACGTCGGCGCGCACGCTGTCGGGGTGTGCGCTGTCGGAGGCGAGGCTGCCCGCAACCGCGTCGGCGATGGCGCCGGCGTCGTGGCGGCCATCGCAGTAGGTGAGCACGAGGGCGGCGGTGAAGTTGATGGGTTGGGAATCGCGACCGGTCACGTCGGCGAGTGCGAGACTGCCGCCGACGGACTGGAAGCGGAGGTCGGCGCGGGCCCGGGGGAAGCGGTACCGGCGGGCAGAATTTTGCACATCACAAAACTACCGGCCGCGCTGCGGGCCCGCAAGAGCGCCCGGTCGCAGCGGGCTCGCGCCCCGGCGGCCGCGGACCAGCGTCGGGCATCCCAGCGCCTGGGCCGTCTGTCCGTCCGTCACCGCCCCGGCTATTTTCCTCGCCTCTCGCACCCCAGCCGAACCTGATGGCCGACACCACCCTGATGGACAAGCTCGTGTCGCTCTCCAAGCGGCGCGGTTTTATCTTCCAGTCCTCCGAGATCTACGGCGGCCTCGGATCGGTCTGGGACTACGGGCCGCTGGGGGTCGAGCTCAAGAACAACGTGAAGCAGCGCTGGTGGCGGGCGCTGGTCCATGCGCGGGACGACATCGAGGGGCTGGACGCGGCCATCCTCATGCACGCGATGGTCTGGGAGGCGTCGGGCCACGTGGCCGGCTTCACCGACCCGCTGGTCGACTGCCGCCAGTGCAAGAACCGCTTCCGCGCCGACGATCCCCGGATCAAGGGCACGCCCGGTCAGCCCGACGCGCAGTGCCCGGTGTGCGGCTCGAGGGGCACCCTCACCGAGCCGCGCCTCTTCAACCTCATGTTCAAGACGTTCATGGGGCCGGTGGAGGAGCAGGCGGCGGTCGTGTACCTGCGGCCGGAGACCGCCCAGGGGATCTACGTCAACTACCTCAACGTCCTGAACTCCTCGCGCCAGAAGATCCCGTTCGGCATCGCCCAGATCGGCAAGGCGTTTCGCAACGAGATCACCCCCGGCAACTTCATCTTCCGGACCCGCGAGTTCGAGCAGATGGAGATGCAGTTCTTCGTCAAGCCGGGGACCGACGAGGAGTGGTTCGAGCGCTGGCGCGAGTGGCGGATGCAGTGGCACCGGGACCTGGGGATCGCGCCGGCGAAGCTGCGCTTCCACCAGCACGGTCCCGACGAGCTGGCCCACTACGCCAAGACGGCGTTCGACATCCAGTACGGGTTTCCCTTCGGCTGGCAGGAGATCGAGGGGATCCACAACCGGACCGATTTCGACCTCAGCCGGCACCAGCAGTACTCCGGCAAGAAGCTCGAGTACTTCGACCAGGCCGCCAACGCGCGCTATATCCCGTACATCGTCGAGACCTCGGCCGGCGCCGATCGCGTCATGCTCACGATCATGGCCGACGCCTACCGGGAGGAGGAGGTCGAGGGCGAGACCCGCGTCGTGCTCGGCTTCCATCCGGCGGTCGCGCCCATCAAGGCCGCGGTGCTCCCCTTGGTGAAGAAGGATGGGATGCCCGAGCTGGCCACCGGGCTGTACCACGACCTCAAGCGCCGCTTCACCTGCTTCTACGACGACAGCGGGGCGATCGGGCGGCGGTACCGCCGGATGGACGAGGCCGGCACGCCGTTCTGCGTCACGGTGGACGGCGAGACCACGGCGCACCGTACGGTCACGATCCGGCACCGCGACAGCATGGCGCAGGACCGGGTCAGCCTGGACGCAGTGGCGGGGTACATCCACGAGAGGGTCAGCAGTGAGCAGTGAGCAGTGAGCGGCCCATGCGTCTCTCCGACTTCGAAGGGATGGTCCGCCGCATGGCGTCGGAGCTGCCGGCCGACTTTCTCGAGGGCGTGGCCGAGGTCGCGGTCTCGCCGCGGAGTGTGCCGCACCCCACCCGGGCCGAGATCTATACCCTGGGCGAGTGCATTCCCCTGCCGGCCCCCGAGGGGGACCGCGCCGGAACTGTCCAGAGCCGCATCGTGCTCTATCACGGCTCCTTCCAGGCGCTGGCCCGGCTCGACCCGGACTTCGACTGGCGGGAGGAGGCGTGGGAGACCCTGACCCACGAGCTCCGCCACCACGTCGAGTGGCGGGCGCGGGCGCCCGCGCTGGAAGCGTACGACCGCGCGGTCGAAGAGAATTTCGCCCGGCACGAGGGAGAGCGGTTCGATCCGCTGTTCTTCGTCGACGGCGGCTCGCCGGTCCCGGGAGTGTACGAGGTGGACGGCGACTACTTCCTCGACCGGATCGTGCCCGTCCCGCCCGAAGCGATCGAGCTGGAGTGGCATGGTGCCGGGTACCGCGCGGCTGCGCCGCCGGGACTCACCCTGCCTGCCTACCTCAGCATCGACGGCGTCGCCGAGCCGCCGCCCGGCGAGCTGGTGCTGGTCCTTCGCCGCAAACCGCGGATCACCGACCTGTTCCATCGCGCGGGCCTGTTCCGGGCCACGGTGCGGGTGGACCGCGCGCTGCCGGGGCGGGCCCGGCGGGGCTGACGGCGGCGGTGGTGCGGCCGCGCGCCCCGCTCCTATATTGCGTCATCTCCCTCCGTTCGCGCCCATGACCTACGAAGTCGTCACGACGCTCGACGGTCCCGAAGTGCTCCGGCGCGCCACGCAGTTCTTCGCCGAGCGGGTACCGCACACGGCCGCCTATCCGGAGAAGCAGGGTCCGACCTGGCTGGTCCTTCGCGGCCAGGGCGGCGAAGAGATCGCGTTCGCGGTGGTCCCGATGAACGGCGTGACCCGGGTCCGCGGCTCGACGCTCCTGTTCGACCAGGCCGTGGACCGTTTCCTCTCCACGCTGCCCGCGCCGAGCGGAATCTCCGCGTGAGCGACACGCGGCCGGTGCGGGTGATGGTGCACGACGTCTGGGACGAGGTCGTGCTGGAGCTGCCCGGCTCCGCGCCGATCGGTGAGGTGAAGCGGCTGGCGCTGGAGCGCGCCCGCGTGGTGCGCGATCCCGCCGGGTACCTCGTCAAGTACCGCGGCGCCGAGGTCCGCGACGAGAGCCGGACGCTGCTGGAGGAGGGCATCGTGCCGAACGCCCCGCTGATCGTGCTCGCCCGCCGCCGCCGCCCCGTCCGCTGACCCATGTTCCCGCTCACCCCCGCCGCCGCCCGTACGATGACGCTGCTCGCCGCCGCGTTTCTCGGGTTCGACGGGGCGACGCTTGCGGTGGTCGGGTGGCTGACGCGGCACACCATGCTGCTCCTCATCGGCGTGGCGCTGTTCCTTTCGTCGGGGCTGGTGCTGCTCTACTGGCGGTGGTACCGGCGCCAGCTGGCCGAGATCGCGGCGGCGCGCCGCGCCCTGCGGGAGGAGACCGAGGCGATCCGCAGCCTCCTGCGCGGCGGCTGAGCGCCGCCGGCTCCGCCTGCCGTGCCCGTTGCCGTCTTCACCCACCCCGACTGCCTGCGCCACGATCCCGGCCCGGACCATCCGGAGACACCGGAGCGACTCCGGGTGCTGCTGGAGCGGCTGCGCCGCGAGCCGGCCGCTGCCATCCGCGAGGCGCCGCCGGCGCCGCGCGAGGCGCTGCTCGCGGTGCACCCCGAGCGCTACCTCCGCATCGTCGAGGAGCTGAGCGCGCGGGGCGGCGGCGCGCTCTTCCTCGACACCGTCACCAACGACGCGAGCTGGGCGGCTGCGCTGGGCGCGGCCGGGGCGGTGCTCGCCGGGGTGGAGCACGCCCACGCCGGGCGCGGGCATGCATTCGCCGCCGTGCGTCCGCCGGGCCACCACGCGCTCGCGGCGACCGGCATGGGCTTCTGCCTGCTCGCCAACGCGGTGATCGGAGCGCGCCACGCCCAGCGGCTGGGACGCGAGCGGGTGCTGATCGTGGACTGGGACGTGCATCACGGCAACGGGACCCAGGCGCTGGTCGAGCGCGATCCCACGGTGCGCTACGTGTCGCTGCATCGGTGGCCGTGGTACCCGGGCACCGGCGCGGCGGACGAGCGCGGGGTGGGCAACGTGTTCAAGGTCCCGCGCGGTCCGGGCCGCCCGCCCGCGCTCTACGTGGAAGACCTGTGGGCGGCGATCGTCGCGGCCACGACCGAGTGGACGCCGGCGCTCGTGCTCGTCTCCGCGGGGTTCGACTCGATGCGCGGGGATCCGCT
>DASUAH010000217.1:0-2793 GCA_035763885.1 Gemmatimonadales bacterium | reverse complement strand
CCGGCGCGAAGACGTCAAGCGCCGGATCGCCGAACGCGAGGCGGCACGGGCCGTGTCCACCCGGGGGCGCGAGTGATCGCCGCGCTGCTCCTCGCCGGCGCGATCGCCGGTGACATGCCGCCGCGCTCGGTCACGGTGTCCACACCGCGCGGGGAGCACCGCATCGCGGTCCGCACCGACGCGTCGGGCGCGCCCGTCGTCGCGGCTCCCCAGCTCATCACCGCACTGGACGGCAGCGTGAAGGTCACGCCCGAGTGGGCGGACGTGACGATCGCCCAGCAGGGATTCCGCTTTCTGCTGGGCGCTCCGCTCTACCTCTTCAACGACAAGCTGCAGGCGCTGGCCGCGCCGGTCATGGTCTCCCGCGACACCCTGTTCCTGCCATTCCAGTTCGTGGCCGAGGTGCTGCCGACCTTCCTGTCGGAGCGCTACCGCTACGACCGTCGCAACGGACGTCTGGTTGAGGACCGGAGCCGTTTGCTCGCCGAGCGGGGCTCCGGCGGCCGCGGCGGCCGCCTGCGGGCCGGGCACGTGGTCACTGTGGACGCGGGGCACGGCGGGGTGGATGCCGGCAACCCCGGCATGTATTTCCCGCGCGGGGTGCGCGAGAAGGACATCACGCTCAAGGTGGCGCTTCTGCTGCGGGACGAGTTGCGGCGCCGCGGCGTCGCCGTCCGCATGACACGCACGACCGACACGCTCATCGCCCTCGGCGAGCGCGGGAGCTACTGCTCCGAGAGCTGCGACCTGTTCGTCAGCCTGCACGTGAACGCGCTCGGGCGGCGGCCCGGGTTCACCGAGCAGCGCGGCTTCGAGACCTATTTCCTGGCCGAGGCCAAGACCGAAGACGCCGAGCGCGTGGCGCGCATGGAAAACGACGCGCTCCGGTTCGAGACCGAGTCCGACCAGGCCGCCACGCTCAGCGGCATCGACTTCATCGTGAAGGACCTGCAGCTCAACGAGCACCTGCGCGAGTCGGCCCGGCTCGCGGAGCTGGTCCAGGGCGGCCTCGGCCGGGTCCACACGGGGCCCGACCTCGGCGTGAGGCAGGCGGGCTTCATGGTGCTGACGACGGCCCGCCGTCCCGCGATTCTGGTGGAGATGGGGTACGCCACCAACCCCCGCGATGCGCGCTTCATGGCGTCCGCCGCCGGCCAGCGGTCCATCGCGGCCTCCGTCGCGGACGCGGTGGTGGAGTACCTCGCGGAGTACGAGCGGAAGACCGGCGGGCGCGCCGACCCCGGTCTCAGCGCCCGATAGTGACCGCCACCGCCCCGGCCCTCGCCCGCGACCTCTTCGGACAACGGTTTCAGAATCCGGTACTGCTCGCGGCGGGAACCGCGGGATTCGGCCGTGAGCTCGACGGCGTCATCGATCTCGACCGGCTCGGCGGGATCGTGACCAAGGCGGTCTCGCGTGGGCCGCGGAAGGGCAATGTCCCGCCGCGCGTTGCCGAGTTCGCTGCGGGCATGCTGAACTCCGTGGGGCTCGCCAATCCGGGACTCGAGCAGGTACGGCGGGACGAGCTCCCCTGGCTCGCGGCGCGGCTGCGCCGCGCCAGGATCCTGGTAAACGTCGTCGGGTTCACCACTGAGGAATACGCCGATGTGGTTGCGGGGCTCGACGGCGTGCCCGGGATCACGGCGTTCGAGCTCAATCTGTCCTGCCCCAACACGAGCGCGGGCGGCATCGAGTTCGGCGCCGACGCCGCCTGCGTCGCCCGCATCGTGGGGCTCTGCCGGAACCGCACCCGGCTGCCCCTCGTCGCCAAGCTGTCGCCGGTGCTGCCCGACATCGGTGGCATGGCGGTGGTTGCCCGCGACGCCGGCGCGGACGGCATCACCGTGGTGAACACCCTTCCCGGCCTGCTGCACCACCCCAGTGGCGCGCCCCGCCTGGGGAACGGCAACGGCGGCGTGAGCGGCCCCGCGCTGCTGCCGGTCGGCGTGCTTGCGGTGGCCCGCGTCGCCGAGCGGGCCGCCGACCTGCCGATCATCGGCGTGGGCGGTGTCAGCACCGCCGCCGACGTCCGCGAATACCTGCGCGTCGGCGCCGCACTGGTTGCGATCGGCACCGCGGGGCTCGCCGATCCGCGGCTTCCGCTCCGCGTGGTGCGGGACCTGGAGACCGGCCGTGGCTGAGATCGTTCTCGCGCTCGATCTGGGCAGCCCCGATGAGGGGCTCCGGTTTCTCGACCGCATCCCGGATCTGCGATGGGTCAAGGTGGGGCCGGTGCTGCTCACCTGCGCCGGGGCCCCATTCGTGCAGGAGCTCCGGCGGCGGCGCCTGCGGGTCTTCCTCGACCTCAAGTGGCATGACATCCCCAGCACGGTGGCCGGAGCCGTCGAGGCGGCCCGGGAACTCGGGGTGGCGATGGCGACGGTGCATACACTGGGAGGAGTGGGGATGCTGGAACGCGCCGCCCGTGCCGCGGGCGACGATCTCGCACTGCTCGGAGTGACCGTGCTAACCGCGCATGATGCAGCGACTTACGGTGAGGCAGTGGGCCGAGAGTCGGTGGCGCTGGACGCGGAGGTCCGCCGGCTCGCCGGGCTGGCCGCACGGGCCGGGTTGCGCGGCGTGGTCTGCTCCTCGCACGAGACCACCCTGGTGCGAGAGGTCCTTGGACCGTCCGCCCTGGTGGTCGTTCCCGGCATCCGCGGCCGCCGTGACGCCAGCAACGACCAGGTGCGCGTGTCCACGGCCGGAGACGCCGCCGCCCGGGGAGCGACGCATCTGGTGGTGGGCCGACCGCTGCTGCATGCCGCCGACCCGGCCGCCGCGTTCCGGGCG
>DASUAH010000216.1:0-7920 GCA_035763885.1 Gemmatimonadales bacterium | reverse complement strand
TCACAGCTCATAGCTCATAGCCCACAGCCCATAGCTCATGGCTACTTATGCCGGTAGATCACCCGTCCCCGCGTGAGATCGTACGGGGACAGCACCACCGTCACGCGGTCGCCCTCGAGCACGCGGATCTTGAACTTGCTCATCTTGCCGGCCGCGTACGCCAGGATCTCGTGACCATTCTCCAACATGACCCGGTAGTTCCGGTCGGGGAGGACCTCGGTCACGACCCCCTCCATCTCGATGCCTTCTTCCTTGGCCATCCACTCTCTCCGCGAGGGCACGCGCGCGCCCGGCTCCCGAACGGCCGGGCGGGACGGTGCGGAATCTTGCCTCGTCAGCGCTGCTCGGGAAGCCCTGCCCGGAGCGCGGCGATCCGCTCTTCCACCAGTGTCACCAGCTCGCCCATGAGCCTGGCGTCGAAGCTCAGCTCCGCGCCGGCGGCGCGATAGATCTCGGGCAGCGGTCGGGTCGCCCCGAGGGCGAGGGCGGTGCGGTAGCGGGCCACCGCGCCGGCCGGATCCCGGAGGCCGTTGCGCCACACCTGCAGGGCGCCGAGCTGCGCGATGCCGTACTCGATGTAATAGAACGGGTAGAGGAAGACGTGCAGCTGGCGGTACCAGCGCGCGATGCGCTGGCGCTCGAGGCCGCTCCAGTCCACGCCGCGCTCGAACCGTGCCCGGAGCCGGAGCCACGTCTCGTCCCGCGCGGCCGGATCGCCGCCGTCGCCGCTGGTGTAGATCCAGTGCTGGAACGCGTCCACCGACGCGATGTGCCCCAGCGCCAGGAGGACGTCTTCCAGGTGCTCGAGCTCCGCCGAGCGGGCCTCCGCCGGGGTGTAGAAGCCGCCGGACCCGCTCAGGTGGGGCGCCGCCAGCAGCTCCATGGACATCGAGGCCAGCTCGGCGGCCTCCGAGCCCGGATGGCGCTGCCAGATGAGCGGCTGGGCTTGCGAGGCGAAGGCATGGAAGGCGTGACCAGCCTCGTGCAGCAGCGTGTTTACGTCGTCCACCAGCCCCACCGCGTTCATGAAGATGAACGGCCGCCCCCGGAAGTGGAGCGTCTCGCAGTACCCACCCGGCGCCTTGCCCTTCCGGCTCTCCAGATCGAGCAGGCGGGCATCGACCATCGTCTGGAACTCGCGGCCCAGCTCAGGGGAGACGCGCTCGAACACCGTGCGCGCCCGCGCCACCAGCTCGGCGGCGGTGCCGAAGGGGCGCAGTGGCCCCTCCCGGTACGGGTCCACCTGGAGGTCCCACGGGCGGAGCGCGTCCAGCCGAAGCCGGCGCCGCCGCTGGTCGAACAGCCGCTCCACCGCGGGCACCACGGTGGCCTCGACGGCCCCATGGAACCGCTCGCAATCCGCCGGCGTGTAGTCGAACCGGAACTTGGCCGGGAAGCTGTAGTCGCGGAAATTGGTGAAGCCCGCGTTCGCCGCCGCCCGCTGCCGGAGCGTATACATCGTGCCGAACAACGCCGAGAGCGCGTCGCGCCGGGCGAGGTACGGCTCGGTGCTCGCGCGCCAGGCCCGCTCGCGGACCTCGCGGTCGGGACTCTTCAGGAAGGGCTGCAGCTGGGGCAGCGGCCGTTCGACCCCCTCCCAGACCGCCGTCATCGTGCCCGTGATCCGCTGGTAGCGTGCGCAGTGCTCCTCCACCTCGGCGAAGATCGGGACATTCTCCTCGCGGAAGATCTCGCTCGCGGTGCGGAACCGCCGGATGGTGGTCTCGAGGTCGGCACGGGTGAAGCCGGAGTCCAGCAGCCGCCGCGCGAGCGCCACGCTTCGCTCTTCGGCCCGGGGCAGGATCTCGGTCGAGAACCGGAGGTGGTCCGCCTCCTTCTCCGCGTCCGTGGTATTGCCGGTATATGCGATCATCGCGAGCGCCGCGGCCTCGGTGATCAGTTCTTCGAGGGTAGACCAGGCCTGAAGCCATCCGCCCATCGTCTCGGGCGAGAGCGGCCGCTCGGCCAGCTCGTCGTAATAGGGTGCGATGTCGTCCCAGGTCGCTTTCGCGAAGGCGGCCGGGGTCGACGGCAACGCAAGCACGGGCACGGGTGCTCCTCCTGGGGCAGGCCGCGAATCGGAGGAAAGTCGCCCCGTGAGCCCGCGAAGACCAGTCGGGCGAGTCACGAGGTCCGGGGGTGCGACCGCCTCGCCTCGCGGTGGTACAGGTACGCGAGGAGCAGCGACACCAGCCCGAGGATGAACACCGACCCCACCCGATAGAGCGCGTCCAGCGAGGACAGGTCGAACACGAGCACCTTCAGCACCGCGAGCCCGGCCACGCCGAGTCCGGCCAGCCGGGCGGGACGGATATCGCGGCGCAGGCCGGCGACCACCAGCGCTGCGGCGAACACGAGCCACCACGCGCTCACCGTGAGGCCGCTCGCGAGGCCCGCCGTTACGGCCGTCGCGGCACGCAGACGGAAGAAGCGCTGGATCTCCCCGGTGACGCCGACCAGCACGAGGGCCCCCGCCACGGCCCAGAGCCCGGCATGGGTCAGCCGCACCCCCTCGCCGGGGGGCTCCCGCTTCCAGAGCCAGGCCGCGAGCGCGAGGGTGACGCCCGCTGCGAGCCAGAGCACCAGCGCCCACTCACCCGTGAACGCCGGGTCGTGGTAGTCGCGCCTGGGGGCGTGCCCATCGTAGAGCACCGTGAGCGCCACGGCGAGCGTGAGGACGGCGTACCAGCGGCCGTCACTGCGGCCCAGGCGGTGATCCAGCGCGGCCCACAGGAGGGCCAGACCGAGGAGCGCCGGCACCTGTTCCAGTCCGCTCCACTGCCGCAGGGCCGCGACCGCGAGCGCGGCCGCGCCCACGAGCGCGAAGGGCGGCCGGTGGCGGGCGTAGCCGGCGGCGAGGTAAGGCACCGCCACCGCGAGCGCAGGGAGGCCCGGCTCGGCGGCGAACAGATCGGGCGCCAGGCTCCGCACGGCCCATCCGAGCAGGATGGGGGTGACGAAGAAGTAGAGCAGCTCCAGACGGACCGGCAGGAACGACGGCTGCCGGAGGGCATGCCGCCACACCGGCGCCGCGAGCACGAGTCCCGCGACGAAGATGGGCCACCGCGGCTCGAGCTTGTCGGCCACCGTCGCGAGCAGCGCCCACCCGCCCCAGAACGCCAGAAGACGGGTCTCCCACCACCGCTCGCGGAGCCCGATGGCGATCCCCGCGGCGCCGCCGAGCACCGCGTACGCCAACGCCCCGAAGGGCCGGGTGGCGAGAGCCGCCGCTCCCCAGCCCAACGAGAAGACGGCGATCGCGACCAGCGCCATGGTCACGCGCCACCGCCGCGCCGCGGCCACCCATCCGAGGCCGGCGCCCATGCAGCCGAGGTAGAGCAGCAGCAGGTCGGCTCGGCCCTGGTGACCGAGGAGGACCGGCGCGACGAACGCGCCCAGCACCGCCACCGCGCCCAGCGCCTCTACGTTGACCGCGTACGCGATCGCGGCCAGCGAGATCGAGGTCAGGGCCAGCCCGGCGATCCCGGTGGTCGTGGGCAGAAGGCCGTACAGCCTGGACGCGGCCCACACGGCGAGGTAGATGATCGCGGCGCCGCACCCGATGAGCGCCGCACCGTAGGTGCGATAGCGACCCAGCAGCCGCCAGCCGAGTGCGCCCACGCCCGCGCCGGCCACGACGCCCCCCGCACACCGCATGGCGGGCGAGATCCACCCGCGGTCGAAGGAGAGCTTGAGCAGATAGCCGGCCGCGAGGATGAGCGCGAAGACGCCGACTGCAAGCAGCCCGCGCTGCCCGATCCACTGCTCGAAGGCAGGTCGCGGCGAGGGGGGCAGCGGGGCAGCCGGGCCGCGGCGGGGCGGGATGGGCGGCACCGGCGGCGTGGGCAGCGATGTCTCGGCGACGGGGCGAGGCGGCGGCGGAGGTGCCGGGACCGGTCGCGGGGCCGTGGCGACCAGCTCGCGCAGCAGGGTCTCGACCGCGCTCAGCCGCTGCTCGAGGCGGTCGAGGCGCTCCTCGACGGACATGCGTCCTCCCGGGCTAGGCGGGGGTCTCCGTGGCGGGGGCGGGGGCGGAAGCCGCCTTGACGGTAGACGGCGGAGCCTCGACACGGAAGGCCAGCAGGCTCACGAGCGCGACGAAGGCGGCCGCGACGTAAAACGGGGCCCCGTGACCGAGGTGCTGAAATGCGCCCGTCGCGATCAGCGGTGCGATCACCCGGGAGACACCACCGAAGAACTGCGCGACGCCCATGACCGTCCCGTATTCCGACCGCGACGCGTTATGCGATATCAGGGCCGTCGTCGAGGGAAACAGGAGCGCCGTCCCGATCGGCATGAGGGGCATGACCAGCGCGAGCATCCAGATCGAGCGGGGCTGCGGGTACAGCACCAGTCCGGCGATCATGGCAAAGGTACCGGCGCGCATCGCCCAGCTCTCGCCGACACGGTCGACGATGGGTCCGAGCAGCACGGAGCGCATCACGACCGACAGCGCCCCATGATACAGGAACACGTAGCCGATCGTCTGTTCGTTGATGCCGAACTCGGCCCCCAGATAGAGCGCCATGATGCCGGTGAGGGCCGAGAAGGCGAGCATCCCCACCCCGTAGATCCAGATCAGCCGGGAGACCGGGCGTGCCGGGTGGCGGACGACGCTCCAGGCGGTGTGCCAGATCGGGCGGCGCACCGCGGCATGCGCGCCGGATCCGTCTTTCCGCCGCGACTCGGGCAGCCACCGCCAGGCGAACGCCGCGTTGAGCAGGCAGAGCCCGGCGGCCACGAATCCCGGCGCTTCCTGCCCCAGACGGGAGGCGAACGATCCGATCACCGGGCCCAGCATGACGCCGGCGGAGGTCGCGGCGGACAGCCAGCCGAGTGCGCGGGCGCGCTGTGAGGGCTTCACCGTGTCCGCGATGTAGGCCTGGGCCACCCCGGTGGTGCCGCCGCCCGCCCCCTGGATGATCCGCGACGCGAACAGCAGCCAGAGCGCGTCGGCCACGCCGAAGACGATGTACGCCACCGCGGACGCCACCAGGCCGATCAGCAGCGCCGGCCGGCGCCCATAGTGATCCGACACCCGTCCCCACAGGGGGGCGGACAGGATCTGCGCCGCGGAGAACGCGGCGATGATGAACCCGATGTCCACCGGCGTCGCCTCGAGCCGCAGGGCGTAGAACGGCAGCAGCGGCAGCACGATCGCGAACCCGATCATGTCCACGAAGCAGTTCGCGATGAGCACCCAGAGCCGCCGGAGCTCGCCGTTCCCCAGGGCGCGCGCGGTCACTCGCCCCTCCCGCGGTCCGCGGCGGCGGCGAACACCACGGCGCTCACCGCCATGAGCACCACTCCGTAGGCGGCGGCGACGCCGACATCGGCCTGCCGCAAGCTGGACAGGATCTCGAGCGAGATCGGCCGGGTGTCATAGGTGTAGAGCACGATCGAAGTCACGAAGTCTCCCAACGCGGTCACGAAGGCGAGCGTGCCGCCGGCCACCAGTGACGGGCGGAGCAGTGGGAGCGTCACCGCCGACAGGGTTCGCCAGCGCCCGGCGCCGAGCGCCGCCGCCGCCTCGTCGAGCGACGGGTCGAGGGCACGGAACCCGGCGAGGGTCGCGCGGCTCGTGAGCGGCAGGCTCCGTACGAGGTAGGCGAGCGGAAGGATCCAGACCGTGCCGACGAGAATCCAGCGGCCCGCCGCCGGCGCGTGAACGCTGAAGGCCGTCGCAAGCGCGATGGCGAAGACGGTGCCCGGCACCGCCCAGGGCAGGCCGAGGAGCGCCTCGAGCACGCGCCGGCCCGGAACCCGCCGGCGGACGACCAGCGTGCCGGCCAGGAGCGCGATGGCCACCGAGGCCGCCGTCGCCGCCGTCGCCAGCCACACGCTGTTGAGCAGCGGACGCAGCCGCACCGGATCGCGCACCAGCGCGGCGTAGTTGCCGAGCGTCCACGCCGGGGGAATCGCCTCGACGGTCCAGCTGCCGAGGGGGACGAACGAGACGACGACAAGGGTGAGATGGGGGAGCAGAAGCAGAAGCGCCAGCGCCCAGCCGAGGAGGGCGAGGCCGGCGCGGGCGAGCGGCCGCCGCACCCGGCGCGGCGCGGGCGCGGCGCCCTTGCTGCCGGCGCCGGCGGGCTCGCGATCGACGTCGCGGAACGCGAGCAGCGCGAGCAGCGCGAGCAGCATGAGCGATACGGTCTCGACCATGGCCAGCGCCTCGTCGCCGTTCAGGCGCGTGGCGACGATCTGCGTGGTCATGACCCGGAAGCCGCCGCCGAACACGTACGGGGCGCTGAACGACGCCAGCGAGGTCATGAAGGTGAGCAGCGCGCCCGCCATCAGCGCCGGACGCAGCGCGGGGAGGACGACGCGCCGGAGGACGCGCCAGCGGCCCGCGCCCAGGCTCGCCGCGGCCTCGAGCTGCGCGGCGTCCAGTCCCAGCAGCGCCGCGCGCACCAGCAGGTAGAAGTACACGTACATCGAGTACGCGTGCACCAGCAGGATCGCGCCCGCGCCCTGAAGCCGCCACGGCGACTCCTCGAGACCGAGCAGCGCCTGCACCGCGCGGGCCAGGAATCCCGACTCACCGTAGAGAAAGAGAAACGCGACGACGCCGACCAGCGGCGGCAGCACCGCCGGCAGCGCCACCAGCCCGGCCAGCCGCCGCCGGCCGGGGAAGTCGTAGCGGGCGAACAGCACGGCGAGGGGGATCCCGAGCAGCGCCGCGAGCGCGACGCTCGCCAGCGAGATCCACAGACTCCCCCAGAGCGCATGCCACTCGGTCGGCCGCGCGAGGAACTCCCGCAGGTGCGCGAGGGTCCAGCCCGCCGGCCCGCGGACACCCTCGAGCAGCACCAGCAGGAGCGGATAGGCGACGAGCCAGACCAGCAACCCGAGCAGCGCCGCGGCAGCGAGGCCGGACGGCCGGTAGCTCGGCACCCGACGCGAAGCCTCCGGCCGTCTTGCCGTCTGGCCGTCCGGCCGTCCGACCGTCACTCGCCCGCCGCCGGGAACAGGTGAATCCCGCCCCCCGCCCGGCGGCTCGGCACCAGCCCCACGCGCTCTCCGACGACCACGGCACGGCTGGCGCCGCTCACCTCGAGCAGCGTGCCCTGGTCGGTCCGGACGGTGTAGAGCGCGCTGGCCCCGGCGAAGCGCCGCTCGAGCACCGCCGCAGGCAAGGCCCCGGCATCGGGGCGCGCCATCCACACCGCCTCCGGGCGGAGCAGCACCAGCACGCGCATCCCCGCCTCGACACCGTCCTGCACCCCCGCGTCGCGGGGCACGCCCCATTCCGCGCCCTCGACCCGCACCCGAACCCCGTGGGGCGAGCGCTCCAGCACGGTCCCGGCCAGCGCCGAGGCCCGGCCGACGAACCGGGCCACGAACGGCGTCGCCGGTCTGTCATACAGCTCGTCCGGCGTCCCCACCTGCTCGAGCCTGCCGTCGCGCAGCACGGCCACGCGGTCGCCCAGATCGAACGCCTCCTCTTGTTCGTGGGTGACCAGCAACGTCGTGATCCCCACGCGCCGGATGACGTCGCGGAGCTCCCGCCGGGTCCGCTCCCGGAGCGCCGGGTCGAGGTTCGAGAGGGGCTCGTCGAGCAGCAGCACGCGGGGTTCCGGGGCCAGCGCGCGGGCCACCGCCACCCGCTGCTGCTGTCCCCCCGAGAGCTGCGCGATCCGGCGCCGCTCGTACCCCGCGAGGTCCACCAGGGCGAGCGCGTGCTTGACCCGGGCCGCGAGCTCGCCGCCGCTCACGCCGAGCGACTCGAGGCCGAACGCGACGTTCTCGCCCACGTCGAGGTGCGGAAACAGCGCGTAGTGCTGGAAGACCATGCCGAAGCGCCGTGCGGCGGGGCGGACATGGGTGACGTCCGCGCCGTCCACCAGCACCCGGCCGGCATCGGGCACCTCGAATCCCGCCAGCAGCCGAAGCGTCGTCGTCTTGCCGCTCCCGCTC
>DASUAH010000215.1:0-10690 GCA_035763885.1 Gemmatimonadales bacterium | reverse complement strand
GCCGCCGGAGCGGCCGCCGCGATGAGGCAGAGCGCCCCGCGAGCCCAGCGGATCATGAGGTCCCCCGGGGAGGGCAGCCGTAGCAGGCCTGGCTGTCGTAGCTGTAGCCCGGACGATTGCGGTGCTTGTCGTCCATCCGGACCTGATCGTGCTCGTGGCAGGTGAGACAGGTGAACTGCTGGTAGCTGCCCGGGTTCGGGTGACAGGTGGAGCACGTGGTCCAGCGCCCCCGGTGCTGGCCGCTGTAGATCGGGAAGTACGGCCCGTCGTGGTCGAACGTGGCGCCGCTCCACGATGTGGTGCCGTGGCAGCTCATGCAGGTGGTCGGGAACTGCGCCGCCGAGTGACTCGGGTCCACCGTGGCGTCGTAGTCCCCCTGGTGGCACGCCAGGCACGCCGTGGGCTTGCCGCGATACACGCCGTCGGCATGACACGACGAGCAGGTCGCCGACCGGTGGGCGCCGGTCAGCGGGAACTGGGTGTTGTCGTGGTTGAACTGCGCCGGGGTCCAGCCGGTGGTGCCGTGACAGGCGGTGCAGTCCGTGGGGAACTGGGCCGCCGCGTGGCCGGGGTTCGTCGTCGCGGTGTAGTCGCCCTGGTGGCACGACACGCAGGCCGTGCTCTTCCCGCGATACACGCCGTCGGCATGGCAGGAGGGGCACGACACGGCGCGGTGGGCACCGGTGAGCGGGAAGGCGGTGCCGGCATGGTTGAACCGGGCCTGCGGCCAGACGGTGGCCGCGTGGCACTGGCTGCACTCGGTGGGGAATCCGAGCGCAGTGTGGTTCGGGTCCTGCGCAGCCTGATAGGCGCCGAGGTGGCACCCCGCGCAGTCCGCCCGCCGGTTGACGAAGGTCAGGTGGCCCTGCGGCGAGGGCGCGTGGCACGCCTCGCAGTCGACCGTGAGGTGCGCCCCGCTCAGCGGGAACCGCGTGGCGCGATGCGCCTGCACCATGGTGGATCGGTCCAGAAAGCTGCGGCTGCTGTGGCACTGCGCGCAGCCCGCGCCGAGCTCGCCCTGATGCACGTCGCGGTGGCAGCCCACGCAGCTTCTCTCCACCTGCCGGAACGCCAGCGACGCGTGGCAGCCCTGGCACGGTGTGCTCGCGTGCGCGCCGGCGAGCGCGAACCCGAGCTTGGCGTGGTCGAACCCCCGGCTGATCCTGGCCGGACGCCAGCCGCCGGCGCCGTGGCAGGTGGCGCACTCCTGGCCAAGGGCCCCGTGCGGGTTGTCGCGCCGTTCCTGGGCCGGCGCGGCGCGCGGAGCCAGCAGCGCGAGAGCGAACAGGATGATCAGCCTGAGCACCCGGGGCATCATGAGCGGCCTCGCATTCCGGTGTGGCAGCTCTCGCAGGCTGCCGGGACCGGGCGGTAGGTCACCAGCGGCCTGCCGTCCGGCCCGGTGCGCGCGGGATGGCAGCTCGGGCAGGCCACCTTCGCGTGCGCCCCTTCCAGCGGGAACGCAGCGTCGCGGTCGTGATCGAACCGGGTGGCGGGGCGGAACAGGTCGGCCCCGTGGCAGCGCTCGCACGCCGCGTTCGCGAACTGGCCCCCGTGCGGGTCCCGGTGACATCCCTCGCAGGTCTTCTTCCGGGCCGCCAGCGTGACCGGCCGGGGCCGCGGCCTCCCGAGCACGAGCGACGACGACGCCGGCCCCGGGCGCTCGAGCTCGCGATGGCAGGCCATGCACGGGATCGCCCGGTGGGCCCCCTCGAGGGCAAAGCCGAGCCGTTCGTGCGCCCCCAGGTCCATCGCCGCGGGCCGGAACCGCCGGGTGTCGTGGCATGCCGTGCAGCCGCCCGGTTGCGGGCGGGCGCCCCTGCCCCGAGCCTCGAACCGGCCCTCGTGGGGATCGGCGTGGCACGCAGCGCATTCAATCTCCCGGAGCCGGAGCGCGACCGCCGCCTTGCCGAGCACCGCGCCGGCGGGGAACGCGGGAAGACCGGACCGGCGGGCGCCGTGACAGGCCGCGCAGGGGATCTCCGCGTGCCGGCCCTCGAGGGCGAGCCGGAGCTTCGCGTGGGCGGCCACCCCGAACGTGCTCGGCTTCCAGCCGCCGACCGCGTGGCAGGCCGCGCACTCCCCGCCGTCCCGGCCGGCCGCAAGCTGGTGCCCGTGCTCGTCCCGGTGGCAGTCGCGGCAGCGCGCCGCCGCCGGCCGCATGAGCACGCCCGACGTCCCGAGCCGGGCGGCAGACACCCCGCTCGGCCGCCGCAGGTGACAGGAGCCGCAACGCACCTCGCGATGCCTCCCCTCGAGCGGGTACGTTGCCTCGCGGTGCTGCGCCACGGTGTAGGTCGCGGGCATCCAGCCCTGCACGCCGTGGCAGGCGGCACAGTCCGCCACCCGACCGGCCAGGGTGGCCGTCCCCGCGTGCGGATCGGCGTGACAGGCGGTGCAGGTCGCGAAGCCGGGCTTTTTCGCTGCTGCGGTCGAGAAGTCGCGGTGGCAGCTCGCGCACGAGACCGAGGCGTGCCGGCCCCGCAGGGGATAGCGGGTGCGGTCGTGATCGAACGCCTCGCGATTCACCGCGCCGAACCCGCTGGTGCGGTGACACGCGCCGCAGCGCGCGCCAAGCGCGCCGCGGTGGGGGTCCTGGTGGCAGCTCGAGCACTCGCGGTAGGAGACGGGCTTGTACACCGGGATCGCCCGCCCTTGCGCATCGGTCCTGATGCCCAGCCGCGGATCGAGATGGCACTTCTCACAGCGCACCTCGGCGTGCTTGCCGGTGAGCGGGTAGTCCGTCCGCGCGTGATCGAACTGCGGCGCCGGCTTCCACTCGCGCTGGTCGTGGCACGTCGCGCAGTCACGGTCCAGCGCGCCCCGGTGCACATCGTCATGACAGGTCGCGCAGTCCGGCTCGAGCCCCACCCACCCGGGAGTGGACCGCCTGAACGCGGCGGCGGCGGGGGAGCGGCGGAACTGGGGCGTGTGGCACTTCGCGCACGCGACCTCCCGATGACTTCCCTCGAGCGCCCAGCCCGCCCGCCCGTGGTCGAACCGCCGGGCATCGCCCTCGGCCCAGACGATGAGCTCGAACTCGCTCCCGGCGTGATCGGGATGGCAGGCCGCGCAGGCTGCGCGCCCCTCCCGGCCATGCAGGCCCCGGCCGCGCTGCGTGAGCCAGGCGATCTCCTTGTGGCAGGCGAGACACTGGCCGGTCATCGCCGTCTTGCCGCCCGACCCGTGACAGGCGACGCACTGCAGGCTTCCCTCCAGCTTCGCGTGGGCGCGCGCGAGCGGACCCGGGGAGATCTGGGCGCGGGCGGCGGGCGCGAGAGCCATGAGGCCGAGGCAGCAGAATGCCGTCGCGGTCCGGGCGGTTGGCGTCGGAGTCACTCACCAGAGCCAAGTGGCCCCGACCGCGACGACCACCGCCACGTGCACCAGCACCGCGACGAGTGCGCCGATCGCGACCGGGCGGTGAGCCACGTGCCAGTAGCGGACGAGCTCGTGGGTCGCGTCGAGCATCCGGGCCTGCTGTGCGAGAGCCATCTCCCGCCGGGCGAGGCGGAGCGCGCGGGTGATCGCCGCCCGGTCCGGCTGCACGCCGGCGCTTCGCGTCAGCTGCCGCAGGCGCCGGGTGGCCCGCCGGCGCGCGACGTCGTCGGCCACGAGCCGCCGGAAGGCCGCACCGAGGCCGAGCCGCGCGGCCGGTGTGGGATCGGCCGCGAGCACGCCCTCGATCACGCGAAGGTCGAGGCGGGTCTGCGCGGCCACCTCCGCCAGGAGCGCGGTGCGCTCGGCCGCGATCTCCTCCCGCGTCAGCTCCACGCCCGCGCGGCTGCGAGGAATCCGCGTGTAGAGGTAGCGCCCGACGATCCCGCTCAGCCACACGACCATCATCGCCCAGAACCCGAGCCCGATCACGCCGGTGAAACGCCAGCCCGCGTGCACGGCGACCAGCAGCGGCAGGGCGAGCGCGAGCTGCACGTGCACCTCGAGCCAGCGCGCGATCCGGCCGGCCCAGGCGAGCGCGCGGAGCTTCTTTCTGAGCGGGTAGAGCCACAGCACCAGGAAGATCCCGAGCGCGAGCAGGCCCGCCGTCTGTCCGACGTATCCCGACGGCCGGAGCCATCCGTGCAGCGGATGTCGCACCCGCTCGGCGACGGGGGCGGCGTAGTAGGGAGCGCCGACTACCGAGATCGCGACGAGCAGCGCCACCAGCGCGGCCGGCGCCGGTTTGAGTCGCCAGGGCTGCGCGCCGGCGCCGGCGCGGGGCGCACGGGAACGGGGGCGGCCGGGCGTCTGGCGCGGCTCCACGCCAGTGCCGGGAGCGGACCTGACCGCGCGCGCGAGCGTGCTGTGGGACATGCAGGCTGATCCGGTATGGGATGTGCTTGATTCAGACAGCTGCATAATCGTGCAAGAAGAACGCCCGCAGGGTCTTGCGTGGCGCGGTCCGCGCCGCGCACCAAAGAACGCGGCTCTAGCGCACGGCACTGCCACCGGTTGCGCGGCACCGGACTCGCACCTTGCCGCGCCGACGCGCATGGCGCGGGACCAGACCGGCGTGTAACGCCGCGTGCCACCCGTCACGTCTTATACCAGCATGGAAAGCACGATCGTCTATGTCGCATTTGGGCTGATCCTGGCGGTGCCGGTCGTGCGGCACCTGGGGGCCACGCGCCGGAAGGAGGCGGCCGCGCTCGCCGCCGCGCGCCGGGTGGATCCCGAGGCCGCGCGTCCCCGGGGGCAGCACCCGCACATCGACGTCTCGCACTGCATCGGCTGCGGCGCCTGCACCGATGCCTGCCCGGAGGGCGATGTGCTCGCCGTCGTCGCGGGCAAGGCGGCCATCGTGCATGGCGAGAAGTGCATCGGCCACGGGCTCTGCGCGGAGGCCTGCCCGGTGGGGGCGATCGAGATCGTGCTGGCCGGCCCCAGCGTCGGCGCGGACCTTCCGCGGCTCACGCCCCAGCACGAGACCAGCATCCCGAACCTGTTCGTCGCCGGCGAGCTGGGAGGGCTGGCGCTGATCAAGAACGCGGTGAAC
The DNA here is from genome assembly GCA_035763885.1 of Gemmatimonadales bacterium. Taxonomy (GTDB): domain Bacteria; phylum Gemmatimonadota; class Gemmatimonadetes; order Gemmatimonadales; family GWC2-71-9; genus DASQPE01. The sequence continues at coordinate 5,694 of DASUAH010000215.1, read as the reverse complement.
CAGGGCCGCGACTGCATCGACACCATCGCGCAGCGCCTCGGGGCCGACCGCCGCCGCGCCGCGGAGAGCGGGGTGCACGACGTCTGTGTGGTCGGCGCGGGCCCGGCCGGCCTCAGTGCCTCGCTTCGCGCCGTCGAGCGCGGCCTGAGCTACGTGACGCTGGAGCAGGGCGACTTCGGCGGCACGGTGGCGCACTACCCGCGGCGCAAGCTCGTGCTCACGAGCCCGGTCGAGCTGCCGCTCTACGGGCGGTTCCGCAAGCTGGAGATCTCCAAGGAGAACCTGCTCGATCTCTGGCGCGAGCTGGCCCAGCGCTATCGGCTCCGCATCAACACGTCCGAGGGCGTGGAGGCGGTCCGGCGCGATCCCGACGGGCGCTTCACCGTGACGACGCCCCGGGCCCGCTACCGCGCCCGCGCCGTCGTCCTCGCCCTCGGCCGGCGGGGCACGCCCCGAAAGCTGGGCGTGCCCGGCGAGGAGCTGCCGAAGGTGATGTACAGCCTGCTCGACGCCGAGGCGTACACGGGGGCGAAGATCCTGGTGGTGGGCGGCGGCGACAGTGCGGTCGAGGCGGCGATGGGACTCGCCTACCAGCGGGGCAACGAGGTCACGCTGTCGTACCGCCGGGAGGGGTTCAGCCGGATCAAGGAGCGGAACGTGAAGCGGATGGAGGAGTGCGTTCGATCGGGCAGGCTGCGCGTCCTGTTCAACAGCCACCCGGTGGAGATCCGCGAGCGCTCCGTCGTCCTCGAGGTCGGGGGTCAACGGCGCGAGCTCGGCAACGACTGCGTGTGGGTGTTCGCGGGGGGCACGCCGCCCAACGCCTTCCTGGAGAAGATCGGGGTGCAGACCGGAGCCACCGACCTGACGGAGGAGGCGGCGCGCGAGGGGCGGGCCGCCGTCGCCTGAATCGGCGATGCCGCTTTCGTACTGATTTCACGGTCCCTTCAGCGTCCCCGTGGTATGTTCTCCTTGCGTTGCGGCTGACGCCATGAGGTCGGCGTTACAAACCCCGGCCGCATATGGTCGAGGCGAGTGCCGCCGGGTCCGAGCCAGCAGTCAGGGCTGGGGCTCTCGAGACCGGTCGGAACAGCCGGTCGCGTCGCCCGCAACGCACCTCGGCATCGGCCTCGCGCCGATGCCGAGTGGTTTTGGCTACTGAGTGGTTCTGCCTGCTGCCGGCCGGGGCTATACGAGGCGGGCGAGGAGCCGCGCCGCGCGCTCGAGCACCCGCTCGGTCCAGGAGCGCCGGCGGAAGCGCTCGAGCGTGATCTCGCTCGCGTAGGCGAGATCCTCCCGGAAGAGCGAGTCCATCACCGCGCCGATCGCCGGGTCCATGACGAGGAGTGTGGCCTCGTTGTTCAGGGCGAGGGATCGGTTGTCGAAGTTCATGGTGCCGATGCTGCTCCACACGCCGTCGGCGACCAGCGTCTTCGCGTGCATCATGCTCGGCTGGTACTCGAAGACGCGCACGCCGGCCGCAAGCAGGTCCTCATAGTGCGAGCGCCCGGCCATCCGGGCGACGCCGACGTCGGTGTCCTCGCCGGTCGTGAGAATCCGCACGTCGACCCCGCGCCGGGCCGCGGCGCGGAGCAGTCCGCGAAAGCTCCCGTTGGGCACGAAGTAGGAGTTGCTGATGTACAGCGTTCGGCGGGCGCCCGCGATCGACAGGGCGAGCGCTCGCTCCGCCGGCGACGTGCCTGAGGACGGCACGCTGTGCAGCACGCCGGCGCTGGCGCCGCTGTCGGTGACGGAGGCCGGCCGGAGCGGGAACAGGTGCTCGCCGATGAGCAGCTCGCCGGTCACCCCCGACCACTCCTTCACGAACGCCGCCTGCAACTGGGTCACCGCCGGCCCGGTGAAGCGCACGTTCGTGTCCCGCCACTGGCCGCGCTTGCGGCCGTTGCCGAGCCACTTGTCGTCGAGGCCGAAGCCGCCGGTGTAGCCGATGCTCCCGTCCACCACGATCGCGCGCGTGTGCGCCCGATGGCCCGCCCGGTCCAGCTCGTACCATCGAAACGGATGGAACGATGCGACATGCACGCCGGCGGCCCGCAACACCGTTCGGTGGCGCGCGGGCAGGCGGTCGGCTCCCAGGGCGTCGCACAGGAAATACACCGGAACGCCGGCACGCGCCCGGTCGGCCAGGATCCGGAGCAACGTGTCCGCCAGCGAGCCGGCAGACTCGTAGTACATCTGCAGCGCGATCGACCGGCGCGCCGCCCGCAGGTCGGCGAAGAGCCGGGGAAAGGTCTGGTCGCCGTTGGAGAGCACGTCGATCCGATTGCCGGCCAGGACCGGCGCGTCGGCTACGGCCGTCATCGTGCGGAGGAACTGCGGCTCGCCGATGCCGGGCGGCGGAGACCCGGCGTGCCCCACCACGACATCGAGGGGTGCCGCGCGCAGGAGGTGCGCGAGCCCGGCGCCCAGCAACGCGACCACCGCGAGCGCGAGCACGCCGGCGATGAGGTGCCACGGGATCGGCGTCGGCTGACGGCCCCCGAGCTTACGCATCGGGCGTGAGGGCGCGGATCCACCCGTGCCCAGGCGACGGCTCGCTCGAGCCCCGCGGGTTGGCGAAGATGCCCGGGATGCGGGTCCCGCAGTCGGGACACCCGCCGCCGCGCCCGATCCGGTTGGTCAGGATCCGATACCCGAGGCGCCCGACCAGCAGCGCGCGGCACCCGGGGCACCAGGTGTGCTCCCACCTTCCGACGCGTCCCGGCAGATTCCCCGCGTACACGAAGTTGAGCCCCTCTTCCGCCCCGATCTCGCAGGCGCGGATCACCCGGTCCGCGGTGGTGTCGCCCATCCCGCTGAACCGGTAGTCCTCGTGAAACGCGGTGAGGTGCCAGGGGATGTCAGGGTCGATCGCCGCCAGGTACCGGGCCGCCTCGCGCAGCTCGGCCGGGTCGTCCGAGAAGCCGGGCACGATCAGTGTGAGCACCTCCAGCCACATCCCGCGCTCGTGCACCAGGCGGATGGCGTCCAGCACGTGGGCCAGCACGCCGCCCAGCCGGCGATAGCGCCGGTCGCTCATCGTCTTGAGGTCGATCTTGTAGCAGTCGGTCAGTGGCCGGAGGAGGTCGAGCGCCTCCGGGGTGGCGTTGCCGTTGGAGACGAAGCCGGTGACGAAGCCCTGCGGGCGCGCCAGCGCGAACACTTCCGCCGCCCATTCGGCGGTGATGAGCGGCTCGTTGTAGGAGCTCACGACCAGCCGGGCGTCCTGCCGCGCCGCGTGGGCGACGAGCGCCTCCGCGGTGATGTCCGCGGCTTCCGTGCTGGAGCGCTCGTCCCGAAGCGCCTGAGAGGTGAGCCAGTTCTGGCAGTATCCGCAGTGGAAGTCGCAGCCCAGCATCCCGAAGGTCAGCGCGTCGGCGCCGGGGAGCACGTGGAAGAACGGCTTCTTCTCGACCGGATCGCACTGCAGGGCGGCGACGTAGCCGTGCGGCACCCGCAGCCGGCCGTCCTGGTTGAAGCGGACCTTGCAGATGCCGCGCCGGCCCTCGCGGATCAGACAGCGGTGGCCGCAGGCGTAGCAGCGCACCGAGCCGTCCGGCAGGCGGTTGTAGAGCCGACCTTCGGTGGTGCGGGCGTCGAGCGGGCGGGCGATACTGTCTGGCATGGGTCAATAGAAACTTGCGCGCGCGCGCAGCGCCCTGTCCAGCGGCAGCCGGACCCGTCGGCCGCAGTGATCGCTCCCGGCGGCGGCGACGGCGTGGTCGCAACCGACCCGGTTACGCGGCCGTACGCTCGGTGGACGGCGAGGGCTCGGGCGCCGGAGTGTCGGCGGCGTCGCGGGAGTCGGTGAGCGCCGCCCGAACGTCCGCGACCTCCTGCGCGCCCCGCTCGAATGCCGCGACGCACTCCGGATCGAACCGACCGCCGGTATGCGCCCGGAGGAAGTCCCACGCCAGCGCTGCCGGCCAGGCGTTCTTGTAGGGACGCTCGGAGGTCAGGGCATCGAACGAGTCGGCGACCGCGACGATGCGGCCGCACAGCGGGATCGCCGCGCCCTGCCGTCCGTGGGGGTACCCCGACCCGTCGAATCGCTCGTGATGGGTGAGCGCCACGTCCGCGGCCATCCGGAGCAGCTCCGAATCGCTCCCCCCGAGGATCTGGTGCCCGATGATCGTGTGCCGCTTCATGATCTCGAACTCCGCGTCGTCCAGCTCGCCCGCCTTGAGCAGGACGCTGTCCGGCACCCCGATCTTGCCGACGTCGTGCATCGTGGCGGCCTTGGCGATCAACTCCTGCTCGGCCGCAGGAAGCCCGAGTTGCCTCGCGACGATCCCGGCGAAGCGGCTCACCCGCAGGACGTGCATGCCCGTTTCCCAGTCGCGGTGCTCGGCCGCGCGCGCGAGCCGCACGATCACCTCGTGCTCGCGGGCGGCGATCGCCGCCGTGGCCTCTGCCACGGCCCGCTCGAGGTTGCAGGAGCGCTCCAGCAGCAGCCGCTGCCCCCGCCGAACCGCCAGCATGTTCCTCGTGCGGGCGCGGACCTCCGCCGCATCGATCGGCTTGGTCAGAAAATCGTTGAGTCCCAGCCCGAGGACCTGGTAGCGCACCGCACGATCGTCGAGCGCCGTCACCACCATCAGCGGCACCTGGGCGGTCCGCGCGTCCTCGCGCAGCAGTCGGGCGAGATCGACGCCGCTCAGGCCGGGCAGCTGATAGTCGGTGATCACCAGATCCGGATCGTGCGAGCGGCACCACTCCAGCGCCGGCTCCGCCGCGCCGAAGCAGAACACCTCCGCCCCGCCGATCTCCGCGACAAGATCGCGCAGCAGCTCCAGCGCCAGGGGATCGTCATCGACGATGACGACGGCCGTGGGGTGGGCGGCGGCGTGTAGCACGGGATGCTTCAGGCCGCGAGGGTGCGACCGAACTCGGCGGCGCGGCCGAGGGCGAGGGCAATTTCGTGGCTGAGGAGCCCGCACGAGGCCCAGTCCTCCCGCGCGGCCGCCCGCTCGAGCGCCAGACTCGCCCGTGCCACCTCGTTGGCTCCGACGTTCCCGGAGGCACCCTGCAGGGTGTGGGCGAGCCGCTTGACCTCGCCGCCATTCCGCTCCTGCAGCGCGGCCGCCAGCCGATCCATCAGGGAGCGGCTGGTGGACTCGAACAGCTCGAGGTAGCGCCGGATGGCCGTCACGTCGGCCCCCGCGATGGACCGAAGCTGGCCGAGCTCGATGGGTGGGGCCGAGCCGGCGGTTCCGTCCGCCGGTTCGGCGGGTGCGTCCGGACGTGGCGGAGGCGGTTCCGGGCGCGCCCGGGACTCGGGAAGCCAGCGCGCGAGCGCGCCCGCGAGTCGCTCGCGGTCCAGCGGCTTGGAGAGATAGTCGTCCATGCCGGCAGCCAGACAGCGCTGCCGGTCGCCGTGCATCGCGTTCGCCGTCAGCGCGATGATGGGTACCCGCAGCCCGGTCCCTTCCGCCCGGCGAATGGCGGCGGAGGCTTCGAAGCCGTCCAGCTCCGGCATCTGGCAGTCCATGAGCACGAGGTCGTAGGAGCCCCGGGCGACCGCTTCGATCGCCCGGCGGCCGTCGGCAACGATGTCGGCGCGGTAGCCGAGCTGCGCGAGGAACGCGACGACGACCTCCTGGTTCACCGGATGATCCTCGGCGACCAGGATCCGCGCTCGCCGGCAGGCCCGCTCCTCGGCAAGCGTGTGCCGGGTCACCAGGGCCGGAGCCG
>DASUAH010000214.1:0-11289 GCA_035763885.1 Gemmatimonadales bacterium | reverse complement strand
GCGAACACGCTGTGCTCGTGCACCGTGCAGCCGAGCGCGAGGGCGGCGCGGGTGGCGAGCCGGATCGCCTGCGCGTTCGGCACCGGCAGGGCGCCGGGCAGACCGAGGCAGACGGGGCACACGTTGGTGTTGGGCGGCTCGCCGAACGCCGTGGAGCACGCGCAGAACATCTTGCTGCGGGTGGCGAGCTGCACGTGGACCTCGAGCCCGATGACGGTCTCCCAGGTCATCAGCGAACCTCCTCCCCGGGCGCGAGCGTCCGCTCGAGCGCGCCGGCGACGGCCAGCATGCGCGCCTCGTCGAACGCCGGCGCGATGAGCTGGGCGCCCACGGGCAGGCCCTCGCTCCGTCCCGCCGGCAGGCTCATGGCCGGCAGCCCGGCGAGGCTGATGGCGCACACGAAGACATCGGCGAGGTACATGGCGACCGGGTCTTCGGTCTTCTCGCCGGCCCGGAACGCGGGCGTCGGCGTGGTGGGCGTCAGCAGCAGGTCGGCGCCCCCGGGCCCGAGCGCGCGCTGGAAATCCTGCGCGATGAGGGCGCGCACCGTCTGGGCCTTGCGGTAGTAGGCATCGTAGTAGCCGGCGCTCAGCACGTACGTGCCCACCAGGATCCGGCGGCGGACCTCAGGTCCGAACCCCTTGCCGCGGGTGGCGCGGTAGAGGGCCCGGATGTCACCCTCGGGCCCGACGCTGCGCGGGCCGTAGCGCACCCCGTCGTAACGCGCCAGGTTCGCCGCCGCCTCCGCGGGCGCGATGATGTAGTAGGTGGGCACCGCGTACTTCGAATAGGGTAGCGAGACCTCGCGCACGGTCGCGCCGAGCTCCCGCAGCGCGGCGATCACGCGATCCAGCGCCGCGCGCACGCCGCCGTGCAGGTCCGCCGGGAAATACTCGCGCGGGAGGCCGATGGTGAGGCCCTTCAGGTCGGTGCGCGGCTCGGGCACCGCCAGCGGGGGGCGATCCACCGCGGTGGCATCGAGCGGGTCCGGGCCGCTCATCACGCTCAGCACCCGCGCCGCGTCGTCCACCGTGCGGCCGAATACCGAGATGCAATCGAGCGACGACCCGAACGCCACCAGGCCGTAGCGGCTCACCCGGCCGTAGGTGGGCTTCACGCCGACGATGCCGCAGAAGCTCGCCGGCTGGCGCACCGAGCCGCCGGTCTCGGAGCCGAGCGCGGCCGGCACCACGCCGGCGGCGACGAGCGCCGCGGAGCCGCCGCTCGAGCCCCCGGGCACGCGCTCGGGGTCGAGCGGGTGCTTCACCCGGCCGTACGCGGAGTGCTCGGTGGAGGACCCCATGGCGAACTCGTCGAGATTCGCCTTGCAGGCCACCATCGCTCCGGCGGACCGGAGCCGCTGGATGGCCGTGGCCGCGTAGGGCGACGCGTAGCCCTCGAGGATGCGCGACGCGCAGGTGGTCGGCTGCTCCGGCGTGACCATGTTGTCCTTCACCGCGATGGGCATCGCATGGAGCGCGCCCCTGGCCGGCAACGCGTCGGCGCGGGCCGCTTCCGCGTCGAGCAGCTCCTGCGACCAGTGGAGGGTCGCGTTCAGGCCCGCGGTCTTCGCGAGCTTCGCTCCCACCTCTTTGGCGGCGGCTTCGGCCGCGGTCACAGCTCCTCCATGGCGCCGTGGCGCGGCACGAGGAAGAACCCGTCGCGGAACTCGGGCGCGATCGCGGCCGGCGGGCGAGCGAGCGGCACCGGCCCGACCACGTCGTCCCGCAGCGGCGTCGCGGCCGGCCCCGCGAGGAACGGCTCCGCCGGTGCGTCGTGCACCTGCTCGAGCTGCTCGACGTACCCGACGATCCGGTTCAACTGGTCCACCAGCTTGGGGAGGTCGGGCTCGTCCACCCCGACCTCGGCGAGGGCCGCCACGTGCAGCACCTGCTCCCGACCGATGCTCATGCGCTCTCCCAATCGCGCTCGAGGCCGGCGTAGGCCACGAGCAGCTGCTTGACTCCCACCTCCGCGTCGTCGAACGCCACCTCGACCTTGAGATCCCGGCCGCCGCCGGTGAGCCCGCGGATGGTACCCGACCCGAAGCGGCGGTGGCGCACCCGCTCGCCCTTGACGTAGCGCGGAGCCAGTTGCGAGCCCGTCTCGTCTTCGATGGACCGATGGACGGGACGGATGGACCGCGTCTCCTCGTCGGCCCATGCGCGCCTGGAGGGTCCGCGGGCGACCCATCTGCCCATCCGCCCATCGGTCCACCCGTCCATCGAGCTCGTCCGCCGCTCCTCCACGATCGCCGGGGGCAGGGCTCGCAGGAAGCCGGACGCGATTCCCGGCCGGAGCTCGCCGCCGCGGCGGCGGGCGCGGGCCCAGCTCAGGTACAACTTGTCCTTGGCGCGGGTGAGCCCCACGTAGCAGAGCCGCCGCTCCTCCTCGAGCCCGTCCGGCTGCTCCTGCGCGCGCGCAAGCGGAAACAGGCCGTGCTCCATCCCGGCGAGCACCACCACGGGCCACTCGAGTCCTTTCGCGGTATGGAGCGTCATGAGGGTGATGCCAGTCTCGCCTCCGGTCACGCTGTCCTGCGCGCTGAGAAGCGCCGCCTCGGCGAGGAATCGCTCGAGCGGCGTGGAGGGATCCTCGGCATCCGGGGTGACCACCTCGGACCACTCCGCGGCGCTCGCGACCAGCTCGCGGACGTTCTCCCAGCGCTCGACCCCCTCCGGTCCCTCGGCCGCCAGCACCGCCTCGTAATCGGTGGTGTGGATCAGCTCCTCGAGGACCTGCGCCGGCGGCAGCCCCGCCGCCCGCGCGGTGAGGGTGTCCACCAGCGCCGCGAAGACGCGGAAGCCCTCGCGCGCATTGGGCCGGAGGTCGGGCACGCGGTCGGCGATGCGGGCGGTCTCGAGCAGCGGCTTGCCCCACTGCGCCGCGGCGTGGGCCAGCGCGGCGACGCTGGTGTCGCCGATGCCCCGCTTCGGCACGCCGATGGCGCGGAGAAACGCCTCGTCGTCGGCCGGGTTGGCCACCAGCCGCAGGTAGGCCAGCAGGTCCCTGACCTCGCGCCGCTCGTAGAAGCTCACCGCGCCCACCAGCCGGTACGGCACCCCGGCGCGCCGGAGCGCCTCCTCGAACGCGCGGGACTGGGAATTGGTGCGGTAGAGCACCGCCATCTCCGCGTAGCGCCACTCCCCCGCCCCGGCCCGACGCTGGAGCTCGCCGACGATCCACTCGGCCTCGTCCCGCTCGTCCGCGGCGGCGAGCACCGTGACCGACTCCCCGCCCTTCCGAACGGTCCGGAGGGTCTTGCCGATGCGGCCGCGGTTCTCCGCGATCACGCCGTTCGCCGCGTCGAGGATGACCTGGGTGGAGCGGTAGTTCTCCTCCAGCCGCACCAGCTTCGCGCCCTGAAGGTCGCGCTGGAACTCGCGCATGTTGCGCACGTCGGCCCCGCGCCATCCGTAGATCGACTGGTCGTCGTCGCCCACCACGCACACGTTGCCGTGCACGCCAAGCCGCTGCACGAGCAGGTACTGCGCCCGGTTCGTGTCCTGGAACTCGTCCACCAGGATGAACTCGAACTTGCGGCGGTACGCCTCCAGCCGCTCGGGATGCGCGTCGAACAGGGTGAGCGGATGCAGCAGGAGATCGTCGAAGTCCATGGCGTTCGCCGCCTTGAGCGCGGGCTGCAGCGCCCCGAACACGTCGGCCGCCACCTGGGCGAGCCGGTCGAACGGTGTGCTCTCGGCGAGCTGTCCGGGCCCGAGCATCCGGTTCTTCGCATTCGAGATCAGTGCCGCGACCGCCCGCGGCGGAAACAGCTTGGTTGAATGGCCCCGCTGCTCCTGCAGCCGCTTCACCAGCGCGAGGCGGTCGCCTTCGTCGTAGATCGTGAACCGCCGGGTGAAGCCCAGCAGCTCCGCCTCGCGCCGCAGCAGCCGCGCGGAAAGCGAGTGGAACGTGCCGATCCAGAGCCCGGACGGGTCCCGGTCCAGCAGGCGCCCGATGCGCTCCTTCATCTCACCGGCGGCCTTGTTGGTGAACGTGACAGCGAGGATCCGGTCGGGGGGCACGCCGTGGCGGTCGATGAGGTTGGCGATGCGGGTGGTGAGCACGCGGGTCTTGCCCGAGCCGGCGCCGGCCAGGACGAGGAGCGGGCCGTGGACGTGCTCCACCGCCTCGCGCTGGGGCGGGTTCAGCCCGCGGGCCCAGGTCGCGACCTCGACAGTCTCGCTCATGCGGCCGTCTCGGCCAGGGGAAGACGGATCAGGAAACAGGCGCCTTTCTCGCGCGGCTCGAGGGTGAGCTCGCCCCGGTGGGCTTCTTCCACGACGCGCCGGGTGAGCGCGAGACCGATCCCCCAGCCGCCGCTCTTGGTGCTGATGCCCGGCTCGAAGATCTCGCGCCGGATCTCCTTGGCGACGCCGGGCCCGTCGTCGAGCACGCGGATGATCGCCCGGCGGTCGTCGTGCTCCACCCGGAGGATAATCGTTCCCGACCGGCCCTGGAGCGCGTCGATGGCGTTCTTGACCAGCGCCTCGAGCGCCCATTCGAGCAGCACCGGGTCGCCCAGGACGACGGGCCCCGGCCCCGCCGCCTCCACGCGCAGGTCAATCTGGTTCGCCCACCGCGGGAGCCGCGGACGGAAATAGTGCGCGACCCGGTCCGCCAGCGCGCCGAGGCCGATCGGTTCACGCGCCGCCGGGTTGCCGATCCGCTCGAACCGCCGGGCGACCCGGTCGAGTCGCTCCGCGTCCGCCGCGAGATGTTCCGCGAGCCCGGGCGGCTGGTCGGGGAGCGAGCGGACCCGCTCGATCCAGCCCTGCAGGCTGGTGAGCGGTGTGCCCATCTGATGCGCCGCCTCCCGGGCCATGGCCACCCAGAGCCGGTCGTTCTGGGCGTTGATCGCGCTCCGGTAGGCGAACACCGCGACGCCAACCATGAGCGAGATCGTCAGCGCCTGGAGCACGATGAGCGCCGTGAGCTGCAGCCGGCCAGGTTGGGAACCGTAGTGCACGGTGCCGATCGTCGAATCGGCGATCGGGGGGTTCTGCCGGTCGAGTCGGGCAATAAACTCCTGCAGCTTGGGATCGTCGAGCGAGCTCTCGAATGGAAGGTTGTCGTAGGCAGTGACGCGGCCGGCCGCGTCGGTCACGACGAGGGGAACGCCGCGCCGTCGCACCTGCTCGCCGAGACGCAGCAGGGCCTCCACCTCGGCGCCGGGACGCGGGTCGTTGAGCCCGGCGAACACCTCGGAGTAGAACCGGCTGGTCGCGTCGGCGTCGTCCTTGAAATGCTGCACCACCAGCCAGCCGGTGCCCAGACTCAGGCCGGCGAGCAGCGCGACGAGCCCCACGACCAGCACCGGGGCCACGCGCGAGGTGCGCGCCCTAGGCTGGCGGACCGAGTCGCGGGACGCCGACATAGGGCACGAGGGCGTCGGGGATGCGGACCGAGCCGTCCGCTGCCTGGTGGTGCTCGAGCAGCGCGATGATGCAGCGCGGGAACGCGACGCCCGACGCGTTCAGCGTGTGCACGAACTCCGGCTTGGCGGCGGGCTCCGGCCGGTGGCGGATGTTCGCGCGGCGGGCCTGGTAGTCGGTGAAGGTGCTCGCGCTCGACACCTCCAGCCACGCGCCGACTCCCGGGGCCCACACCTCGAGGTCAAAGGTGCGCGCGCTGGCGTGGCCGGTGTCGCCCGCGGCCAGCTCCACCACGCGGTAGGGGAGCTCCAGCCGCTGCAGCACGGCCTCCGCATGGTGCGTGATCAGCTCGTGCTCGGCGGGCGAGTCCGCCGGACGCACGAAGCGCACGAGCTCGACCTTGTCGAACTGGTGCACCCGGATGAGCCCGCGGGTGTCCTTGCCGTGTGCCCCCGCTTCGCGGCGGAAGCAGGGCGTCCAGGCGCAGTAGGCGACCGGAAGCGCCGCCCCGTCCAGAATCTCCTCCCGATGGATGTTGGTGACCGGCACCTCCGCGGTGGGGATCAGGTAGAGATCGTCGGCCGTGACGGTGTACAGCTCCTCGGCGAACTTCGGGAGCTGGCCGGTGCCCGTCATGGACGCGCGGTTCACCAGGTAGGGCGGAGCGATCTCCAGGTAGCCGTGCTCGCGGGTGTGGAGATCGAGCATGAAGTTCGCGAGCGCCCGCGAGAGCCGCGCGCCCATCCCCCGCAACAGCGGAAACCCCGAGCCCGCGATCTTGGCCCCCGCGGCCAGGTCGAGAATCCCCAGCTCGCCGCCGAGCTCCCAGTGCGGCCGGGGCACGAAATCGAAGGCGGGTCGCTCGCCCCAGGTGCGTACGACGCGATTGGCGGCGGCGGCGCCGTCGGGAACGTGGTCCAGCGGGAAGTTGGGGAGCAGCATCAGCGCCGCGTCGCGCTCGGACTCCAGCTCCCGAACCTGCGCCTGCAAGGCCTTCTCCTCCTCGCCCGACGCCTTGAGCCGCGCCAGAAGATCGTCGGCCGGCTCCCGGCTCTTCTTCCGGCGCGCCACCTCCCCGGAGGCGCGGTTGCGCTCGGCCGTGAGCGACTCGAGCCGGGTCCGACTCTCGCGGCAGGCGCGATCCAGCTCGAGCACGCGGTCGACCTGGTGGAGCACGGAGGGGTCCAGCCGGCGTGCGAGACTGGCGCGGCTCGCCTCCGGATCCTGGCGCAGCCGCCGGAGATCGATCACGGCCGGTCAGTCCTCGGGAACGCCGGGCTGGAGACTGCGGAACCCGCAGTTCCGGTTGGCGAGCACCCGGAATGTCACCCGACGGTCGGCGTCGTCGAACGAAAGGATCTCGATCTTCCCGTAGACCGGGACGCCGATGTTGGTGCAGACGATACGGCTGCGGACCACATAGCGCTCGCCTACGGCGATGGGGATGGTGTCGAGCGTGAAATAGCCGTTGAGCGGCGCCTTGTCGATCTGGTCGAACCCGTCCTCCGACCGCTGCAGCCCTGGGTCGGCCGTGCCGCTGCGCAGGCCGAGCGCGGCCCGCGGCAGGAGCACCCGGCGCTGGTCGGGCAGGATGTTGTACGCGAAATCGAACTGGGAGGTGAGGTCGGTCCGCACCGGGGCGCTCTCGGCGACGGAGAAGGCGCTGGCCACGCTGATCGGCGTGCCCACCAGCGCGCCGAGCATGATCGTGTCCACCACGTTCTCGATCTGGGCGTTGCCGAACGCGTTGCCCCCGCACCCCCCGACCAGCGCGAGCGGGAGCGACAGCAGGACGAAAGCGATGTAGCGCATGAGACCCGAAGGTTATAGCCCGCGCCGAAGGGGGTCAACCCGGCGTCGTTGCTTGACTTCGACCCTGTCGATCCCTACGTTGGCGTCACTTCTTCACCGCCAGCTCGAGGAGTCCGGATGACCGGTCTCGGGGAGGTCGTGCGGACCGTCGCGGAGCGCCCGGATGTGACCGGGGCGGTGCTCGTAAGTGCCGACGGGCTGCCCATTCAACACGCCGCCCGCGGCCCGCTCGAGGCCGAGACCGTGGCGGCGCTGGTCGCAACGGCCGCGCGGCACGCTGCCAGCCTGACCGACGCGCTGGCGCTCGGCGCCGTGGAGACGCTGGTGCTGGAGTGTACCGGCGGCCTCGCGGTCGCGGCGCGGGTCGGCGCGGGCGACTGGCTGCTCGTATTGCCGGCCGACGGTGCTGATGTCGGCACCTTGCTCTACGACCTGCGTCGGCATCGGCCGGCGCTCGCCTCGCTGCTGTGAGCGGGACCGGCAGGGAGACGGGCCGGCGGTCGGCACCATGAGGTGGGCGGTCATCCTGGCGGGCGGCTCGGGCACCCGCTTCTGGCCGCTCAGCACGCCGGACAATCCCAAGCAGCTGCTTCCGCTCACCGGCCCCCGCTCTACCGCGGAGGACGCCGTCGTGCGCCTCGAGGGGCTGGTGCCGCGCGAGCGGGTCCTCGTGGTCACCGGGGAGCGGCTGGCGCGCCGGCTGCACGAGCGGCTCCGCCTGGAGCCGGCCAACGTCCTGGTGGAGCCGCGCCCGGCGTCGACCGGGCCCGCGCTCGTCTGGGCTACGTGCGAGGCGCTCCGGCGCGACCCCGACGCCGAGGTTCTGTCGCTCCACGCCGACTGGGCGGTGGCCGACGCCGCCGCCTTCCGCCGCACCGGCGAGATCGCGCTCCGGGCCGCCCGGACCCACGACCGGTTGGTGACGGTCGGCATGGTCCCGTCCCGTCCGGAGACCGGCTACGGCTACATCGTACCGGGCGCGGAGCTGGGCGAGTCGGCGCGCGCGGTCGCCCGGTTCGTCGAAAAGCCGGATGCGGCGACGGCGCTCGACCTGATGGCCGAGGGCGCGCTGTGGAACTCAGGCCTGTTCGCGTGGACCGGCGAGGCCTTGCTGCGCGAGGTCAAGCGACACACGCCCGAGATCGCGCAGCACCTGCCCCGGCTCCGCGCCGGCGACGTCGCCGGGTTCTTCCGCGACGTGACGCCGGTGTCGATCGACATCGGGGTGCTGGAGCGAAGCGACGCCGTGGCGGTGGTGAGCGGTGCCTTCACCTGGGACGACGTCGGCACCTGGGAGGCGCTCGGCCGGGTGCGGCCAAAGGACGCCGAGGGCAACGTGCTCGTCGGGCGGGCGGTGGCGCACGAGTCCCACGACTGCGTGGTGTGGGCTGAGGAAGACATGGTGGTGCTCTTCGGCGTGCGCGATCTCGTGGTCGTGCGCGCGAACGGACGGGTACTGGTCATGCCGCGCAACCGGGCCGCCGACATGAAGCAGCTGCTGGACGCCATTCCACCGGACGTGCGGGATCTGCCCGGGTGAGCTCGCTCTACCTGCTGGAGCCCGACCGCCCGGGCGCCACGTGGGCGCCGTTCGCGGGCGTGCGCCCGATCGGCGAGCTGCGGGCCGGGATCTGGCGCATCCGCGAACGCTGGGAGCAGGCGCTCGGCGTGCGCGCGAGCGGGATCGTGGGCGCGCATTGCGAGCTGTTCAGCGAGGACGACGAGCCACCGGTCGTCGCCGCGTCGCTGGTGCGGGGGCCGGCGGTCGTCGCGGCAAGCTGGTTCGCACCGTCGCTCGATCCGCTCCGTCTCGGTCCGGACACGCAACGCGTGGTCCACCAGCGCAGCACCGTGGCCTGGGTGCTGCCCGCCGGGGCCGGGCTCGATTCCCGGAGCGACGCCGGCCCCGCCGTGGAGCTCGACGGGGTCCTGCTGGCCGGAACGTTCGCCCTGCTCGACGCGCGCGACCGGCTGCTCCGCGGCGACTGCGAGCGATGGCGGAGCGCGGGGCGGGGCGCTCCGCCCGGCGGTCTGGTGCTCGGCGACCCCGCCGACGTCATCTGCCGCAGGGCGACGGTCGAACCAGGCGTCGTGTTCGACGTACGGAACGGTCCGGTGGTGCTCGACGAGGGAGCAGAGGTGCGCCACGGCGCCAGGATCGAGGGGCCGACCTACGTCGGACCAGGCAGCCGGGTGCTGGGGGGCGAGGTGCGCGGCTCCGTGTTCGGTCCGGTGTGTCGCGTGCGCGGCGAGATCGCCGAAACGGTTTTTCTCGGGTGGGCGAACAAGGCGCACGACGGCTTCGTCGGACACAGCGTGGTCGGTCGCTGGGCCAATCTGGGCGCCGGCACCATCACCTCCAACCTCAAGAACACCTACGGGCCGGTGCGGCTGGACGTCGCGGGCGAGCGGATCGACACCGGCCGTCTCAATGTCGGCACCCTCGCGGGCGATCACGTGAAGACGGCGATCGGGACGCTGCTCGGCACCGGCACGGTGATCGGCGCCGGCGCCAGCGTCTTCGGTGCTGGGGCAGTGCCGAAGTACGTGCCTCCGTTCGCCTGGGGATTGCGCGGCGAGCGCATGACCGAAGAGGGCTTCCTCCGGATCGCCGAGCGCATCATGGCGCGGCGGGACGTGGCGCTCACGCCGGCGCGGCGGGAGTCGCTTCGGCGTGCCTGGGTGCGCGCAACGGGGAGCGGGAGATGATGCGGCTCTACGTGCTCGGCTCGGGCTCGAGCGGCAACTGCTGCGCCGTCGAGGCCGAGGGGGCGGCGCTCCTCATCGACGCCGGGTTCAGCGCCCGCGAGATCGAGCGCCGGGCGGAGCTGGTCGGTCTCGCGGTGGAGTGCGTCGTGGCGATCACGCTGACCCACGAGCACGGCGACCATGCGGCGGGCGCGGCCCGGCTCGCGCGCCGGCTTCGGGTACCGGTGCTCACCGCTCCGGGCACGTGGGAGCGGCTCGCGCCGTCCATGCCCAGGGCGCAGCACCGTCCGCTCGGGCTCTGCGCGCGCGTGGAGCTGGGGCCCTTCGCGGTCGAGGCCTGCCCTACGAGTCACGATGCCGCCGAGCCGGTCGCGGTGGTGGTGCGCTGCGCCGACGGGTGTGGGGTCGGCGTCGCGTACGATCTGGGTCGGCCGACGGCGGCGGTTCGCTACCTGCTGCGCGAGCTCACGGCCATCGTGCTGGAAGCCAACCACGACGACGTGCTGCTCCGCACGAGCGGCTATCCCCCGGTGGTGCAGCGCCGGATCGCGGGCTCCGGCGGACACCTCTCCAACCGAGCGGCGGCTGAGCTGCTCGAGGAACTGCATCACCCCGGCCTGGGCACGGTAGTGCTGGCGCACCTGAGCCGCCGCTGCAACACGGCGGACGACGCGCGGGCCGCGGTGGAGCCGGCGCTCCGGCGCGCGGGATTCGCGGGCACGCTGCACGTCGCGGAGCAGGATGAGCCGCTCGGGCCGATCGAGGTGACAGCGCCCGCAGCGAGGCAGCTCGGGCTCGCGCTGTAAGGAGGGCGGCCGGCGGTACCAGGGCGGACAGCCGGCGGTACCCCGGTGAGGTCAGCCGAGGCCGACGAGCCGAGCCAGCCAGGCCGGCGCGAGCCCCTCGCTCCCACACCCCCACGTCGCGCGGTCCACTGCGTAGCCGATGCGGGGCAGCAGCTGCTCCGCGGCCAGCACGATTCCCCAGAACACGAGCACCAGCGACAGGATGTGCGCGAAGCCGCTTCGAGCGTCCCACGAAGCGAAGGCGATCCAGGCGCCGGCCAGCACGACGGCGAGCACCGCGCCGAGATAGCCGAGAAGGGGAAATCCGCACTCCCGCGGGTACGGCCACTGCGTCATGAGCGCGCCGAGCAGGAGCGCGAGGGTCACCCGGGCCCAGAGGGCAATCAGATCGCCGCGCGTCGGGGCGACGGAGGCGCGCGCCGTGCCCACGACGGTGGTGGCTTGGCGAGAAGCTGCCGATGCCCGGCGAGAGTCGCCACCGTTGTGCAGGCTGGGGTCGGCGCCGGGGAGTTGGGCGAGCAGGCGGTCCACCACCCGAGCCATCGGATCGGACTCTGCGCCAGGCGACCGTTTCGGCATGACCG
>DASUAH010000213.1:0-11831 GCA_035763885.1 Gemmatimonadales bacterium | reverse complement strand
CAGCCGGACAGGGCCGAGCAACCCGTTGGTGAACACGAAGGTGGGTCGCGCGAGCAGCAGCGCGGCGGCGCCGAGGGCGACCACCAGGCCGGCGCCGGCAACCAGGAGGCAGCCGCGGCCGGGAGCCGCGGCCCGGGCGCGTGCCGGGGGGGCAGGGGCGGGGGCAGGGGCGGGGGCGGGGGCGGGGGCGGTCATAGGTGGCTCGGTGGGCGTGATTCGGGAGGGAAGGTAGCCCGGATGGTCGTTGTGCGCGTCAGTCACCAAATTAAGACAGATTCTGCATTCTGGTGCATATGTCCGACCGCTGGCATCCGGTTTTCTGCAGCCTTGTCGCGGTATTCGTGCACACTCTGCACGAAACGCTTGACAACTTGGTGTCCAAGTCGTATTGTCGCGTGGTCGCTGGCCGCTTCGAATGCGGCGCACCGCCCCTACCTCCGCGCGGCCCTGCCGCCGCGGGGGCGTGGACGTTGGTGTGGCACTGGCCGGCGGAACGGCGTCGTTTACCTCCACCTTCAGCGAGATCGAGGACCTGATGGCCACTACCGCGAAGCCCACCATGAAGTCCCGTCGTTCGGCCCCGGGGGAGCTCGGGAAGGTGCTCGACCTCATCCGGCAGAAGAACGTGCAGGTCGTGGACGTGAAGTTTTGCGACCTGCCCGGCACCTGGCAGCACTTCTCCATCCCGGCCGCAACGCTGGACGAAGGCATGGTCCGCGAGGGACTCGGCTTCGACGGATCGTCCATCCGTGGATTCCAGGCCATCAACGAGAGCGACATGCTGCTCATGCCCGACCTGTCGACCGCGTTCGTGGATCCGGTCCTCTCGGTGCCGACCCTGTCGCTGGTCTGCGACATCTACGACCCGGTGACCCTCGAGCCCTACTCGCGCGACCCCCGCTTCATTGCGTTCAAGGCGGAGGAGTACCTGAAGACCACGGGCATCGCCACGACCTCGTACTGGGGGCCGGAAGCCGAGTTCTTCATCTTCAACTCGGTGTGCTTCGACCAGAACGCGTTCGAGGGCTACTACCACATCGACTCCGAGGAAGGGATCTGGAACTCCGGCCGCAATGGCGCCGCGCCGAACCTCGGCCACCGGCCGAGACACAAGGAGGGCTATTTCCCGGTGCCGCCGGTCGACCGGCTGCAGGATGTGCGGTCCAAGATCATGCTCGCGATGATCGAGGCGGGGATCCCGATCGAGGTACAGCACCACGAGGTGGGGACCGCGGGTCAGGCGGAGATCGACATGCGGTTCGGCACGCTGGTGCAGACCGCCGACCGGCTGATGACCTACAAGTACATCGTCAAGAACGTCTGCCACAACCTCGGCTACACGGCGACGTTCATGCCGAAACCGCTCTTCGGCGACAACGGCTCGGGGATGCACTGTCACCAGTCGCTCTGGAAGGGCGACACGCCGCTGTTCTTCGACGAGAACGGCTACGCCCTGATCTCGGAGACGGCCCGGTACTACATCGGCGGGCTCATCGCGCACGCGCCGGCGCTCCTGGCGCTTTGCGCGCCCACGACGAACAGCTACCGCCGGCTGGTGCCCGGCTTCGAGGCCCCGGTCAACCTCATGTACTCGGCGCGGAACCGCTCCGCGATCTGCCGGATCCCGATGTACTCCACCAGCCCCAAGGCGAAGCGGGTCGAGTTCCGTGCGCCCGACCCCAGCGCGAACCCCTATCTCGCCTTTGCCGCGATGCTGATGGCGGGGCTGGACGGGATCAAGCGCAAGCTGGAACCGCCCAAGCCGATCGACGAGGACCTCTACGAGATCCACGACGAGCGCAAGCAGCTCATCAAGCAGGTGCCCGGGAGCCTCGCCGAGGCGGTCGACGCGCTCGAGAAGGACCACGATTTCCTGCTCGCGGGCGACGTGTTCACGTCCGACGTCCTGGAGACCTGGATCGGCATGAAGCGGACGAAGGACATCGCTCCGGTGAACGTGCGGCCGCACCCGTACGAGTTCTTCCTGTATTACGACGCCTGAGCCCCGGGGGCTGGTGCCCGAATCGAGGGCACGCTATAAGCTATGAGCTAGGGCTATGTGCCCCTCCCGGAGCGGCTCATAGCCCATAGCTCATAGCTCATAGCCCATAGCTCATAGCTTACAGCCCACAGCTTCCGTCCACGGCCCCGGAGCCCAATCCATGAAGCTGATCACCTGCATCATCCGGCCGGAGCGCCTCTCCGACGTGAAGGCCGCCCTCTTCCGCGCAGGCGTCACCGGCATCTCGATCAGCCGGGTAAGCGGCCACGGGGGTGAGCGCGATCTGGTCGAGCACTACCGCGCCTCGTCCATAGTGCTCGAGTTCCGCGAGAAGGTCCGGATCGAGATGGCGGTGTCCGAGCCGTTCGTCGAGCCGACCATCAACGCCATCCTGTCCTCGGCCCGCACGGGCGAGGTCGGTGACGGGAAGATCTTCGTCCAGCCGCTCGAGCGGGTGATCCGTATCCGCACCGGCGAGCTGGACAACGCCGCGCTCACGCCGGTGACGGCCGACGAGGTGCAGCGCCAGGCGTTGGAGACCGCGGTCCACCGCTGAGCCCCGCGGATCGGCAGGGGCCCGGGGGCGGCTCCGTCGCGGGCCGCGCCGGGCCTCCTTCCTTATATTGCCTGCCGGTCTCTTCCCGGTCCCGACATGACACCACCGCTCCGGAGCAGCGCCATCACGGCCGGCGTGCAGCGCACGCCGAACCGCGCGATGCTGCGCGCCGTCGGCTTCGGCGACGCCGACTTCGACAAGCCGATCGTGGGCATCGCCAACGGCTTCAGCACCATCACGCCGTGCAACGCGGGGCTCGACCGCCTCGCCCGCCGCGCCGAGATCGCGGTCCGGGCCGCGGGCGCGATGCCGCAGCTCTTCGGCACCATCACCGTGAGCGACGGCATCTCGATGGGGACCGAGGGCATGAAGTACTCCCTGGTGTCGCGCGAGGTGATCGCCGACTCCATCGAGACCGCGTGCGGGGCGCAGAGCATGGACGGCGTGCTCGCGATCGGCGGGTGCGACAAGAACATGCCGGGCGCGATGATCGCGATTGCCCGCATGAACATTCCCGCGGTGTTCGTCTATGGCGGGACGATCAGACCGGGACACCTCGGCGGACGCGACCTCACGGTGGTGAGCGCGTTCGAGGCGGTCGGCGAGTACGGCGCGGGGCGGATCTCCCCCGAGGAGCTGGTTGCCGTCGAGCGGCACGCCTGCCCGGGCCAGGGCTCATGCGGCGGCATGTTCACCGCCAACACGATGTCCTCCGTGTTCGAGGCGATGGGCATGAGCCTGCCCTACTCCTCCACCATGGCCGCGGAGGACGCCGAGAAGGAGGAGAGCGCGGCGCGATCCGGCGAGGTGCTGGTGGACTGCGTGCGCACCCAGCGCCTCCCGCGCACGATCCTCACCCGGGCGGCGTTGGAGAACGGCATCGCCGTCGTGATGGCCCTCGGCGGCTCTACCAACGCCGTGCTCCACCTGCTCGCGATCGCGCACGCGGCCGGCGTGCCGCTCGCGCTGGACGACTTCGAGGCCATCCGGGCCCGCGTGCCGGTGCTGGCCGACCTCAAGCCATCGGGCCGCTTTGTCGCCACCGACCTGCACCGCGCCGGCGGCGTGCCGCAGGTGATGAAGCTGCTCCTGGCGCACGGCGTGCTGCATGGGGAGGCGCTCACGGTGTCCGGCGCGACGATCGCCGACACGCTCGGCGACGTGCCCGACGCGCCCCGGGCGGACCAGGAGGTGATCCGGCCCTGGGCCCGCCCCCTGTACCCGCAGGGGCATCTGGTGATCCTGCGCGGGAACCTCGCGGCCGACGGGGCCGTCGCGAAGGTGACGGGCGTGAAGACGCCGCGCATGACCGGACCGGCACGGGTGTTCGACTCGGAGGAGGCCTGCCTCGACGCCATCCTCGCCGGCCGCATCCGGCCGGGGGACGTGATCGTGATCCGCTACGAGGGCCCGCGCGGCGGGCCCGGCATGCGCGAGATGCTCGCGCCCACGTCGGCCATCATCGGTGCGGGGCTGGGCGACTCGGTCGGGCTCATCACCGATGGCCGGTTCTCCGGCGGGACGTACGGGATGGTGGTGGGCCATGTGGCGCCGGAGGCGGCGTCCGGCGGCACCATCGCGCTGGTTGAGGAAGGGGACCCGATCACGATCGACGCCGAGCGGCGCCTCCTCACGCTCGAGGTGCCCGACGATGTCCTCGCCCGCCGCCGCGCGGCCTGGCGGGCCCCTGCCCCGCGCTACACCGCCGGCGTGCTCCACAAGTACGCCCGTCTCGTCTCGAGCGCGAGTCTGGGCGCGGTCACCGACCTCTGACGGGGGCTTCGAGCATCACGCCTTCCCCCGAGCCGCAGCCGAGTCAGCGGCCGGCTCTGTGCAACCGGGCTTGCCGTTCCTCCGCGTCAGTCTGGTCAGCCAATGTCGGCCCGCGTAGAATTCCGGTGACTATGCCCACGTCGGATCCCCGGCTCGCTGACCTGCGGGATCGCCTCCAGATAGCCCTGGCCGGCCGCTATACCCTTGACCGAGAGCTGGGGCGCGGGGGGATGGCTACTGTCTACCTCGCGCACGATCTCAAACATCGGCGCCGGGTGGCGCTCAAAGTGCTCCACCCCACTCTGGCCCCCGCGTTCGGTGCCGACCGGTTCCTGCGCGAGATCGAGACGGCCGCCGGCCTCACCCACCCCCATGTCCTGCCGCTGTTCGATTCCGGCGAGGCTGAGGGGCTACTCTGGTACACCATGCCCCACGTCGAGGGTGAGTCCCTCCGCCGCCGGCTCACGCGCGAGCGCCAGTTGTCCGTCGCAGACGCCGTTCGGATAGCCGCCGAGGTGGCCGACGCGCTCTCCCACGCGCACGAGCACGGGATCATCCACCGCGACGTCAAGCCCGAGAACATCCTGCTGAGCGGGAGCCACGCGCTCGTGGCCGACTTCGGGATCGCCAAGGCAGTCGAGGCGGCGGCTGGGGAGTCGCTGACGCAAACCGGTCTTGCGGTCGGCACGCCGGCGTACATGAGCCCAGAGCAGGCAAGTGCCGACCGCGAGGTCGATGCGCGCAGCGACGTCTACTCGCTGGGCTGTGTGCTCTACGAAATGCTCGCGGGAGAGCCACCGTACACCGGCCCGACGCCGCAGGCCGTGATCGCCAAGCGGTTTACCGATCCGGTTCCCCCACTACGGGCCGCACGGGAAACGATTCCCCCCTGGGTTGAGCAAGCCGTGCGGA
Source organism: Gemmatimonadales bacterium (assembly GCA_035763885.1). Lineage (GTDB taxonomy): Bacteria > Gemmatimonadota > Gemmatimonadetes > Gemmatimonadales > GWC2-71-9 > DASQPE01. The sequence goes on along the minus strand of DASUAH010000213.1, from coordinate 6,588 downwards.
CGGCGCTGGCACGAGTTCCGGCCGACAGGTTCCCGACGGCGGCCGAGTTCGCGAAGGCGCTGGTGCCGCCCACCGTGACCGAATTCCGACCGGCGGCGCCGGCCGAGGCGTCGATAGCGGTCCTCCCATTCGCCAACATGAGCGCGGATCCCGAGGCGGAGCACTTTGCGGATGGGGTGGCAGAAGAGATCCTGAACGCGCTGACCCACGTCCGGCCGTTGCACGTCGCGGCCCGAACTTCCGCGTTCGCGTTCAAGGGCCGGAGCGAGGACATCGGCGAGATCGGGAGGAAGCTCAAGGTCGCGACGGTTCTCGAGGGGAGTGTGCGCAAGGCGGGGAACCGGCTTCGAATCACCGCGCAACTCGTCGACGTCGGGAACGGGTATCATCTCTGGTCTGAGCGCTACGACCGCGAAATCGCCGACGTCTTCGCCATTCAGGACGACATCGCGCAAAGCATCGTGCAAGCGCTTCGGCTGGTGTTGACCGACCAGGAGCAGCGTGCCATCCGGAACACACCGAGGGTGGACGTCGAGGCCTATGAGTACTTCCTGCGGGGACGGCAGCTGTTCCATCAGTTTCGTCGGAAGAGTCTCGAGTTCGCCGGGGATATGTTCGCTCAGGCGATCGCGATCAACCCCGGCTTCGCCCGTGCCTACGCCGGGCTGGCCGACTGCCACTGCTTCCTGTACGAGAAGCACGACCCCAGCGAGGAGCATCTGGAACGGGCCGACGCGGCCAGCAGAAAGGCGCTCGAGCTGGATCCCGCGTCGGCCGAGGCGCACGCCGCCCGGGGACACGCGCTCTCGTTGCGGGGCCGGTTCGGCGAGGCCCGGGTGGCGTTCGAAGCAGCGCTCCGGATCGCGCCCAAGCTGTTCGAGGCCCACTACTTCTTCGGCCGGGCGTGCTTCCTCCAGGGCCTCCGAGAGGAGGCGGCCCGCCATTTCGAGGATGCGGCTCGCGTCCGACCGGAGGACTTCCAGTCGCGAAATCTCCTGGCCTCCGTGCTCCAGGGGCTGGATCGCGACGAGGACGCGAAGGCAGCACGCCGGGAGGCATTGCAGGTAATCGAACGGCACCTCGAGCTCTACCCGGACGACGCGCGAGCCCTGTACATGGGCGCCAACTCGCTCGTGCTGCTCGGCGAGGCGGCAAGGGCGATCGAATGGACTGAGCGGGCTCTCGCCCTGGATCCCGAGGATACATCGATTCTTTACAACGTCGCCTGTGTCTACGCCCTTGGCGGAGACGCCGACCGCGCGCTCGATTGTCTCGAGCAGACCGCCCGCCTGGGGATGCGCAACCGGGCATGGATCGAGAACGACTCGGATCTGGACTCACTGCGGGGCCAGCCCAGATTCCAGGCCTTGCTGGCCCGCGTGTGACCATCACCCTTGAAGTGTGAGGAGGGTCAGGCCCGGATTGGCTCGGCGACCGCGAGGCGCGCGCGGATGAGCCGGACGATCTCCGCGCCCAGCTCCCCGCTTGTCGCGGCCCGCTCGCCGGGCTGCGCGATGTCCCGGGTGCGCCAGCCCGCGTCGAGTGCGCTCTGCACCGCCGCGTTGATGAGATCGGCGGGCTCGGCCAGACTCAGTCCGTAGCGCAGCAGCAGCGCCGCCGAGAGAATCGCGCCGATGGGGTTCGCGATCCCTTTCCCGGCGATGTCGGGCGCGGAGCCGTGCACCGGCTCGAACAGCCCGGGACCATTCCCCAGCGACGCGGAAGGCAGCAGTCCGAGAGAGCCGGCCAGCACTGCCGCCTCGTCGCTCAGGATGTCGCCGAACAGATTCTCGGTCACCAGCACGTCGATATCGCCCGGGCTCGTCACCAGCCGCATCGCCGCGAAATCCACGTACAGGTGCTCGAGGGCAACGTCGGGATAGTCGGCGCCGACCCGGGTCACCACCTCCCGCCAGAGCTGGGACACCTCGAGCACGTTGGCCTTGTCCACCGACGCCACCCGCCGGCGACGGCGGCGCGCCGCGTCGAACGCGACGCGGGCCACCCGCTCGACCTCGGTGGCCGTGTACCGGAGCGTGTTGCCGGCGTCCACGGCGCCGCGCCAGCGCGGCTCGCCGTAGTAGAGCCCCCCCGTCAGCTCCCGCACGATCAGCACATCCACGCCGGCGAGCCGCTCGGGCCGGAGCGGGGAGGCGTGGACAAGAGCGGGATGCACGGCGACCGGCCGGAGGTTGGCGTAGGCGCCCAGCAGCTTGCGCAGGGCGAGCAGCCCCGCCTCGGGGCGGTGGCGCCGCGGCACCTTGTCCATGGAGGGATCGCCCACGGCGCCGAGCAGCACGGCGTCCGCCCTGGTCACCGCCTCGCGGGTGCGCTGGGGGAACGGCTCGCCGAACTCACGGTAGGCGCACGCACCGATGGGATGCTCGGTGCACTCGAAGCTGTGCCCCGTGGCATCGCCCGCCGCGCGCAGCGCCCGAACCGCCTCGGCGGTGACCTCCGGCCCGATGCCGTCACCGGGCAGCACGGCGATGGTGAAGCGGCTCATGCGAGTGCCTCCCGCCCGCGCCCGCCCGCGCCCACTTGCTCCCGCCGCTCCTCGTACGCCGAGATCCGTTCCGCCTCGAGCAGCGTGCGACCGATCTCGTCCAGGCCGAGGAGCAGCATTTCCCGGCGGTAGGGATCGATCTCGAACGATGCCGCGAGCCCCGCGGCGTCCGTGACCAGCCGGCGCTCCAGGTCGATGGTGAGCTCGTAGCCGTCGCCGGCCGCGTCGTAGCGTCCGAAGAGCTGCGCAACCTGCTCGGCGGCAAGCGGTACCGGGAGCAGCCCGTTCTGGCAGCAGTTGCCGTAGAAGATGTCGGCGAACGACGGGGCCACGATGGCGCGGAACCCGTACTCCGCGAGGGCCCAGGGGGCGTGCTCGCGGGACGAGCCGCAGCCGAAGTTCGCCCCCGCCACCAGGATCGTCGCGCCGGCCGCCTTCGGCCGGTTGAGCTCGAACGCCGGGTCGGGGGTGCCGTCCGGCCGATAGCGCCAGTCGTTGAAGAGAAAGCGCCCGAACCCGGTCCGCTCGATCCGCTTCAGGAACTGCTTGGGGATGATCTGGTCCGTGTCCACGTTGACCCGCGGCAGCGCCGCGACCCGTCCCGTGTGGAGCGTGAAGGGGATCATACGTCTCCTAATTGCGCGTTCGGTGCGCGCGTGTGCAGACCTCAGTAAGCGGTGAGCGGTGAACGGTAAGCGGGGGTGGGAAGCGGCCAACCGCTTCTGCGATCCACGCCCCCCGCTTGCCGCTTGCCGCTTGCCGCTTGCCCTCTTCACAGCATCTGCCGCACATCAACCAGCCGGCCGGTCACCGCCGCAGCGGCCGCCATCTCCGGGCTCAGCAGGTGGGTGCGCCCGCCCTTTCCCTGCCGGCCCTCGAAGTTGCGATTGGACGTGGAGGCGCACCGCTCCCCGCTCCCGAGCACATCGTCGTTCATCCCCAGACACATCGAGCAGCCGGCGCTGCGCCACTCGAACCCGGCCGCGATGAAGACCCGGTCGAGCCCCTCGGCCTCGGCCGCCGCCTTGACCTGCATGGAGCCGGGCACCACCATCGCCCGCACGCCGTCGGCCACCCGCCGCCCCCGGACCACGGTCGCCGCCGCCCGGAGATCCTCGAGTCTCGCGTTGGTGCAGGAGCCGAGGAACACCCGGTCCACCGGGATGCCCTCGAGGCGCGTGCCGGGCGCGAGGCCCATGTACTCGAGGGCCCGCGCGACCGCCTCCCGGTCGGCGTCGCTCTCGAACTCCGCGGGGCTGGGCACCCGGCCCGTGATGTCGGCCACCATCCCGGGATTGGTGCCCCAGGTCACCTGTGGGGCCAGTGCGCCGGCGTCGAGCGCCACCGTGCGGTCGTAGCGCGCGCCCGGATCGGTCGCCAGGTCGCGCCACGCGGCCATCGCGGCCTGCCACGCGGCGCCTGCCGGCGCGCGCGCCCGACCACGCAGATACCCGAAGGTGGTCTCGTCCGGCCCGATCATGCCCGCCCGGGCGCCCGCCTCGATGGACATGTTGCAGACCGTCATCCGCCCTTCCATCGAGAGCGCACGCACGGCGTCGCCGGTGTACTCGATGACATGCCCGGCCGCGCCGCCCGTCCCGATGCGGCCGATCAGCGCGAGGACGAGGTCCTTGGCCGTCACGCCCGCGGCCGGCCGGCCCTCGAACCGGACCTGCATGGTCTTCGGCTTCGATTGCACCAGGCACTGGGTGGCGAGCACGTGCTCCACCTCGCTGGTGCCGATCCCGAAGGCCAGCGCGCCGAACGCGCCGTGGGTCGAGGTGTGCGAGTCGCCGCAGACGATGGTCATCCCCGGCTGCGTGGCGCCGAGCTCGGGCCCGATCACGTGCACGATGCCCTGCCCCGGCGACCCGAGGCCGAACAGCTCGATCCCGAACTCCCGCGCGTTCCGATCGAGGGCGCCGACCTGCGCGGCCGACACCGGGTCCGCGATCGGCAGGGCGCGGTTGCCGGTGGGAACGTTGTGGTCGACCGTCGCGAGCGTCCGCTCCGGGCGCCGCACCCGGCGGCCGGCCAGCCGCAGCCCCTCGAACGCCTGGGGCGAGGTCACCTCGTGCACCAGATGGAGGTCGACGTAGAGCAGCGCCGGCCCCCCGTCGGGCTGGTGCACGACGTGCGCGTCCCAGACCTTCTCGAACAGGGTACGCGGCATCAGGCGGCCGGACGGTCAGACGGCCGGACGGCCAGACGGCCCGACGGTCGGACGGCCAGTTTGCACTGCGAGTCGCCGGCGCGTCACGCGAACTGACCGTCCGGCCGTCCGGCCGTCTGGCCGTCTGACCGTCTGGCCTCACAGCATTTTCGGCCTGAGGAAGAACCTGAGCGCCGCTGATCCCGGCGCCAGCCGGTCCGCCTCCACCGCCAGCACCCCGCTCTTGGGAAAGTCGATCTTCACGCCGCGTGCGCTGCCGGCGAGCAGCAGGGCGGCGAGTTCCTCGATCCAGGGTGAGTGGCCCACCAGCGCCACCACGGCCCGGTCGCCCCGCGGCCCGACCTCCGCGGCGATCCGCGCGAGATCCGGCTCGCCGGCGAGCGCGGGGCAGGGCACCGGAGGCTGCGGCAGCAACAGCTCCTGCCGCATGATCTCCGCGGTCTGCGCCGCCCGGGTCAACGGGCTGGTGAGCACCAGCTCGGGCACGATCTCCAGGTTCCGCAAGGCACGCGATACCTTCGCGTGGACCTTGCGGCCCTTGTCCGTGAGCGGCCGCTCGGTGTCGTCCGGCCACTGGGCCGGGTCCCGGTCCCCCGCGTGCGCGTGCCGCACCAGCAGCAGCATCATGCGCCCCTCCGGTCGCTAGCGCCGCTCCAGGACGCGGGCCACGTCGACGACGACGCTGTCGAGTTGCGGCACGATCTGCGAGCCCCGGAGCGTGTGGTGGTTGGCCAGCACTGCAAACGTAACCGTGCGCCCATCGCTCAGCTCGAGGTAGCCCGCGAGCCCGTTCACGCGCCCGATGCTCCCGGGCTTCGCGGCCACGCGGCCCTCCAGCGGCGTGGCGAGGAGCCGGGTGGCGAGCGATCCCGCCCGTCCCGCGCGGGGCAGCGCGTCCAGGAACGCTCCGGCACGCGGGTGCCGGCGCATGTACTGGAGCAGGCGGGTGAGGACCGCGGGCGCGAGCAGATTCGAGGTGGCGAGGCCCGAGCCGTCCACCAGGGAGAACTGCGTGGAATCCGCGCCGACCGAATCGATCAGGAAGCGCCGTTCCACCGCGAGGCCCTCGCGCCACGAGCCGCCCCGCCCCCCCTGGCGGCCGAGCTGCTTGAGCAGCATCTCCGCCACCCAGTTCTGGCTGGTATTGAGCACCGGAAAGATCCAGTCCCGGACCGGGCGCGAATCGATCTCGGCGAGCGGCGGCGCCGCGCGGGCGTGCCGCCAGGCCAGCGAATCGGTGGTGGACCGGGTCTCGCCCCGCACGGCGATCCCCGCGCCCGCGAGCGCCGCTCGGAACGCGGCGGCGGCGTAGTAGTTGGGATCGGGCAGCGCGAAGTGCTCGGTCTTGCCGCGCCCGGTCTGCGCGACCTGTCCGCGGGCCCACAGGCGGAGCGTTCCGGGGTCGCGGAAGAAGTCGATGGTGGTCCCGGTGTCGCCGGGGACGGTGACCGTCCGGTTCTCGAGCGTGACCGGCGCCACCGCGGGCGCGATCGCGACGCGCGCCGGCCCCCCTGCGACGGGACCCGCATCCCAGGACAGGTCCACGCTGGTGTCGTTGAACCCGAGTCCCGAGACCGGGGCCGCGTACCACCAGTTGAGGTCGTAGTTCTCCCAGGCGGGATGCACCAGCGTCGGCTCGAGCCAGCTCCCGTCGCCGACGAGATCACCGGCGATCGTCTGGACACCGCGGGCCCGGAGCGAGTCGGCCAGCCGCCGCAGCGGGGCCATCGGATCGCTGTCGCACGCGCCCGGCCGGGCGCTGTCGGCCGCGTAGCACCGGCGGCTGAAGGTGGGATCGCCGCGGCCGTAGAGGATCAGGTGACCCTCGAGCACCCCGTTCCGCACCGGGCCGGTCCCGTACAGGCTGGTGCGCACGGTCAGCTCAGGCGGGAGCAGCACGGCGGCCGCT
>DASUAH010000212.1:0-2034 GCA_035763885.1 Gemmatimonadales bacterium | reverse complement strand
GCGAAGTCGTGGCCCCGCTTCTCGGTATATGTCTGGTCGCCCTCGAAGTCGTGGATCGCGGTGCGGATCTTCTCGGCCGCCTTCTTTCCCGGGCAGACGGCGTGCACCGTGTGCCCGACGGCCAGCAGCGCCTGGAACGGCACCATGACCTCGTAGTCCTCGGCGAAATCGCCGACCAGCATCAGGATCGTCTTGCTCATGGAACACCTTCCGTTGCAGATGAGGATGCCAAGGGACGGCTAGGGTAGGGACCGGGCCGGAGGCTGTCAACCAGCCGGCGTCCGGCCGCCGTCATCCGGGCGGGCACATCCGCATCCCCGCACGCTTGACCGCGCGGCGCCGGAAGCGGATACTCAACCCTCTGGAATTCGAGGAGCTCCCGTGCGCGGATCAACCTGCGCGCACGCGCTCGGTCGTCTGCATCTGCTCGTCGTCTCCGCCGCCCTGCTGGCGGCGTGCGGCACCTACCGCAAGCTCACCGCGCCCGCCGTCCCGCACGACCCCGGCCTCATGCCCCGGGTGGGCCAGGTCCCCGACGCCGTGCTCGTCGCCGTCCTGCGCCGGGCCGGCCTGGTGGTCCTGGGCACCCCGGTGGACCGGATCTCCGAGCAGGGCGTCTTCACTCCCGGGATGCAGATGGGCAACAAGCAGACCTGGTACAGCGTGCGCCTCGTCGTCGACTCGGTGGCCAAGGGCAACCTGGGCCGCGCCAAGACCGTGGATCTCGGCTTCACGCCGCTCAACATCGTCAGCAACCAGCGCTTCGCGCGGCTGGCGAAGAACGAGATCGTCGTGCAGTACCCCGAGACCCAGTCCCCCGGCGGCCGCTGGGGCGGCGCGCCGCTCCTCTTCGCCGGCGAACGCGCGGTCTACATCTTCCGGAAGTGCTACTACTGCGTCGAGCTGGGCGGCGTGCCCACGCGCGGCCCGTACTACAAGGCGCATCCCTGGGTCGCGATGACCTGGGCGAGCAAGCTGCCGCCGGAGGAGTGGCCGAGGGTGGTGCGGCTCCTGAACCAGGGAGCGGCCGGGCTGAACACACCTTCACGGCCGGTTCAGCCTGGCTTCCTGCCCCCGCCCCCATAGTGGTTGCTGCTGGCAGCATCAGAGGCAACCGCAGGGAGGGGGTTATGTCTACTCAGGAGCTGCTGCGCTCGCTCGGGGAATCGATGAAGGGCAGCGCGAGCGTGAGCCGGGTGTACGGCGAGCCGGTGCAGGCGGACGGGCGGACGGTCATTCCGGTCGCCCGCGTGAGGTATGGGTTCGGCGGTGGGGAGGGCGAGCGGCCCGCCGGCGCCGCGACCGAGGGCGAGGAACATCACGGTGCGGGCGGCGGCGGCGGCATCGCGATCTCCCCGGTGGGGCTGGTGGAGGTCACGGAAAAGGGCACCCGCTTCATCCGTTTCGGCCAGACGGCGCGCCTCCTGGCCGCCGGGGCCGCGGGGTTTACCCTCGGCGCGCTCGGGATGCGGCAGTTGACGCGGCTCACCCGGAGCGGCTGGGCCCGGCGCTGCGGGAGATAGCCCGAATCGCGCGGAAGCGCGTGGGCCGAGTAGCTTTCAGGGGTGCGGCAACTCTCGCTCCGATCGGCTCTGTCAACATCGGCACCGCCGAGCCCGCCGCCGGTCGCGGACGAGGCGGCACGCCAGGCCGAGCTCAGGGTGATGCAGCGGGCGGCGACCGGCCTCCTGGGCGTCGCCTTCCTGGTCTTCTTCGTCGCGCGGCTGTTCGAGCCGGCCCATCCCTGGCTCGGCTTCGTGCGCGCCACGGCGGAGGCGTCGCTCGTGGGTGGGCTGGCGGACTGGTTCGCCGTCACGGCACTGTTCCGCCACCCGCTCGGGGTGCCGATCCCACACACCGCGATCATCCCCAAGCGCAAGGACCAGATCGGCCGCTCGCTCGGTGAGTTCGTCGAGACCAACTTCCTGACTCGCGAGCTGCTCGACGAGCGACTGTCGCACGCCCGCGTCGGCGTTCGACTCGGCGAGTGGCTGTCGCACCCCGCAAACGCGGAGCGCGCCTCGGCCGCGCTCG